>PLTW01000078.1 GCA_003164655.1 Actinomycetota bacterium | reverse complement strand
GGGCCGCCCACGAGGGGCGCAAGCGGGGCGTCACATGCTCTGCGGCGCACTCACGCCGAGCAGCTCCAGCCCCTTGGCCAGCGTGGTGCGCGTCGCCACGCACAGGCCCGTGCGAAAGGCCGCCACCTCGGCGTCGTCGGTCAGCACCCGGCAGTTGCGGTAGAAGACGTGGAACTCGGCGGCAAGCTCGCCGAGGTAGGCGTGCATGCGGTGCGGGCCGCGGCGCTCCACGGCCTCGAGGACGACGAGCGGGAAGCGCGCGAGCGTGCGCACCAGGTTGCGTTCGTAGGGGCCCACCACGACATCGGCGAACGGCCACTCGTCGTGCGGCGGCGCCGTCTCGCCGCCCTGCTCGCGGGTCAGATTGGCCAGCACGCTGCAGATCCGCGCGTGGGCGTACTGCACGTAGTAGACCGGATTCTTGCTCGACTGTTCGACGGCGAGGTCGAGGTCGAGGTCGAGTGTCGAGTCGTGGCTGCGCGCGACCATGAAGAAGCGCACGGCATCGACGCCGATGGCCTCGATCAGGTCGTCGACCGTGACGATGTCGCCGCGGCGCTTCGACATGCGCCGCGCCACGCCGCTCTCGAGCAGGTTCACCATCTGCCCGATGATCAGCTCGAGGCGCTCGGGATCGTGCGGCGGCAGTGCCGTGAACATGGCTTTCATGCGCGGTACGTAGCCGTGGTGATCGGCGCCCCAGATGTCGATCAGGTGCCCGAAGCCGCGGTCCATCTTGTCGCGGTGGTAGGCGATGTCCGAGAGAAAGTATGTCGGTGCGCCGGTCTGGCGGATCAGCACCCGGTCCTTGTCGTCGCCGTAGTCGGTCGTGCGCAGCCACACGGCGCCGTCGGCGTCGAACAGCTCGCCGTCGTCGTCGAGCTCGCGCAGCGCCTTGCCGACCTCGCCCTCAAAGCCCCGGAAGGTCGCGCCGCCCGCGTAGAGCGAGGCCTCGCTCGTCCAGACGTCGAACGGCACGCGCAGGCGCTGGAGGGTATCGCGAAAGCGCGCGAGAATGGCGTCGCGGCCCCACGACCTGAGCTCGTCGGCCACCTCGGCCGGCACCCGTGTCGCGTCGGGCGCCGCCGCCGCGACGGCCGCCCGGTAGCGCTCACCGACCTCGTCGATCAGCCGGTCGGCGACCTCGAGAAGGTAGTCCCCCTGGTACCCGTCGTCGGGCACCGGCATCGGTATGCCCAGGCGCTGCGCATAGCGCGCGGCGAGCGACTGGCCGAACTTGACCATCTGGCTGCCGAAGTCGTTGACGTAGAACTCGCGGGTCACCTCGTGGCCGGCGAAGGCCAGCAACCGGCAGAGCGCGTCGCCCATCGACGCATAGCGGGCGTGGCCGACGTGCAGGGGTCCCGTCGGATTGACGCTGACGAACTCGATATTGACCTTCTGCCGGCGCTCGGCCGGCAGCACACCGCGGCCGTGGTCGCCGCCGAGCGCCAGCATGGCCCGGGTCGCGCCGCAATACCAGCCGTCGCTCAAGAACAGATTGAGAAACCCCGGGCCGGCGACCTCGAAGCGCTCGCAGACGGCGGCCCCCGGCCCGGCGCACCAGCGCCTGCCCAGCTCGTCGGCCAGCTCGCGCGGGTTGCGGCCCGTCTGTCGCGCCACCGCCAGGGCGACCGGCGTCGAGACGTCGCCGAACTCGGGCTTGGGCGGCAGCGTCAGCTCGACGGGCGGCAGCGCCGGCTCGACGGGCGCGGGCTCGCCCGAGATGATCGCAACGAGAGTTCGCTCGAGCGACCGTCCCAGGCCGGACAGCCCGTTCAGCTCCTCGTGATCCTCTCGATCGCTCATCTCATCGTCCCTTTGCTCCAGGTCGCGGCCGCGCCGCCCGGCGCGCCCTCCTAGTGATGGTAGGTCTCGCCGCGGGCGATCTTCAACCCGCGAAAGAGCTGTTCGGCCAGCACCACCCGGGCGAGTTGGTGCGGCAGCGTCAGCGGCGACAGCGACAGCAGCTCGTGCGCCGCGGCCTTGACCTCGTCGGCCAATCCCAGCGAGCCGCCCACTACGAACGTCGCCGGTCCGGCCACGCACCAGGCCTGCAGACGCGCCGCGAAGGCCTCGCTGTCGCAGGCGCGCCCCCCGGCGTCGAGCGCCACGATGGCGCCGTCGGCCGGCAGAGCCGCCAGCAGCCGCCGGCCTTCGTCGCGCAGTACCTCGCCGGCCGCGCGACCGCGTAGCGAGACCTCGCGCACCTCGCGGACCGAGAACCGGCAGAGCCCGGCAAGCAGCCGCTCGTAATGCGCAAAGGCGGGCCGCAGGTCGGCGTCGAGACGGCCGACCGCGAGGATCTCGAGACGCTCAGGCACGGCAGGCTACGCTACCACGAGGCTCGCCGCGAGGGCAACGCAGGGGCTTTAGCCCGGCGGCCCGCCGTCGCCCTCTTTTCAGTCGGGCGGCAGCCCGGGCGGCGAGTAGAAACCGATCTGGCCCTCGCCGCGCGACTTGGCCACGTACATGGTGGTGGTCGCCTTGGCGACGAGCTCCTCGACGATGGCGCCGTCGTCGGGGAAGGTCGCCACCCCTGCGCTGGCGCCGAGGGTGAAGCTGCGCCCGCCGGCCGCGCAGAGCATCTCGCCAAAACCGGCGTGCAGGCGCCCGAGAACGAGGTCGGCCTGGGCGTCGCCGGTCTCGGGCAGCACCAGCAGGAACTCGTCGGCGCCGTAACGGCAGGTGAGATCGCACTCGCGCAGCAGGGCGCGCAGCTTTTCGGCCCACTGGCGCAGAACCTCGTCGCCGCCGGCCTCGCCGACCGCCTCGTTGACCTTGGCAAAGCCGTCGATGTCGAGCATGACGAAGGCGACCGTGCGCTCGTGCCGGCGCGCGCGGGCGAGCTCGAGGGCAGCGAGCTCACGCAGGTGACGAAAATTGTACATGCCCGTCAGCGAGTCGCGCGTCTCGGCGTAGCGATGGTCGGTCACCAGGCGCAGGTTCTCGAGGGCGATGTCAGACTGGTCGGCGAGGCCGGAGAGCAGTCGGCGCTGCACCTCGCGCTGCGAGCCGTCCTCGGCGTAGACGTACCCGTCGGTATCGGAGTTGTAGGCCTCGAACTGGCAGACGGTGTCACCCAGACCCCAGCAGAGGGTCTCCTTGGTGATGACGTCGGCGCCGGTGATGCGCTCGAGCACGCCGTCGACGAGACCGCGTTCGAAGTCGCACAAGGCGCTGCCGGTGGCCGGCAGCCGGTGGCAGGTCATGCACTTGGCCAGCTTGACCAGCACCTTCTCTTCGTCGAGCTCGACCTCGAGCTCGCCCAGCATCATCGTCGCGAACCACGACTTGAGGTCATGGATCGAGCGCAGCTCGAGGCTGCGGCTGAAGCGTTTGGCGGCGGCATACAGGACCGCGCCCGAGTTGGCGCCGAGCACCTCGGGCAGAAGGACGAGCTGGACGAGCCGGAACAGCGCCGGCGACATGTGGACCTCGTTGTCGGGCGCACTCAGGATCTGGGCCGGCGTCGGCAGGACGCGCGACTGTTCGGAGCCGGTGAGGGCGATCAGATTGCCGAGGGTGTGCGCGAACAGGTCGGCGAGCGTGAGCTCTTCGCGAGAGCGTATGGCCATCGTCGGCTCCCCCTTCGCAACGGGCCCTGACGGGCGTTGCCCGCCAGGCGTGCGCCGGGCTGCCGGCGACGGCGCGCCCGGCTATACTGTGCGTGATTTTGAGTATACGACACAAGTAAGGACCCGCGGCGCATGGAAGGACACCAAGGCAGCGGCAGTGTTGTCAGACCTGGCGACGGCGATCGCGCCGCGGCCAAGCGGGCGCTGCGCGAGATCGTGCTCGAGCGACGCGACGCGCTTTCGGGCGCGCAGCGCCTTGCCGCCGGCGAGGCGCTGCGCGCCCGCCTCACCGCCCTGCCGGTCGTCGCCCGCGCCCGGACCATCCTCTGTTTTGCCTCGTTTCGCAGTGAGGTCGACACCATGCCCCTGATCACCTGGTGCCTGGAGCGCGGCATTGCCGTCGCCCTGCCGCGGATCGTCGGGGCGCACCACATGGAGGCCTTTGCGGTGACCGACCCCGGGCGCGACCTGGTCGCCGGCCACTGGGACATCCCTGAGCCGCGACGAGGTCTGCCGCCGGCCGACCCGGCCGCGATCGACGTCGTCTTCGTGCCGGGATCGGCGTTCGACCCGGCCGGCGGGCGCATGGGGTACGGCGGCGGCTTTTACGACACATACCTGGCGCGCCTGCGCCCCGACGCCACACGGATCGGCATCGGCTACGACTTGCAGGTGGTCGAGCGCGTGCCGCGTGAGGCGCACGACCTGGGCGTCGACCTCGTCGTCACCGAGACGCGCGCCATCGAGACCGGCCGCCGGCCGGCCGGCGCCGGCAAGTAAGTCCGCGACAAGGATCGCCGGGTGGCGTCGGCGAGCAGGTCCGCGATCGGAATCGCCGGGTGGCGGGGGACGCAGGTACCGGGTCCGCGCCGGATATGCCTCGTCGCCTCAGGCGCCCGCGCTCTCGCCGCGCAGCTCCGCAGCCATGGCGCGCGCCATTGCACGTACCGCCGCGACCAGCGTCGCGTTCCCGGCGGCGTCGCCTTCGCGGTAGGCGAGGCCCGTCGCCGACAGCGGCTTGACCTTCGCGCGGGACGCCAGCGCGACAAAGCGCCTGAGGCCGTCGATGGTCTCGTCGAGGCCGGTGCTCTCGGCGACCGCGATCAGCCCCACGCAGCGCGCCCGCAGCCAGATCTCGTGGTAGTTGTTGAAGCAGCTGCGGTCGATGAACACCTTCATCGGGCCGGAGATGTTTTCGTAGTAGACGGGCGTGGCGAGGATCAGCCCGTCGGCGCCGTACATGCGCTCGAGGACCGGGCCGGCGTCGTCGTCGAGCGGGCAGGCGGCAAGGTCTTCGCACTCGTCGTGGCCCTCGCAGGGCAGCACGCGATGCTCGCTGAGCATGATCTTCTCGACGGCGAGACCTCGGCGCGCGAGCTCGTCGAGGGCGACGTCGACGAGGTACGACGTATTGCCGGCAGCACGTGGGCTGCCCACCACGGCCACGACGACGGTCCGATCGGAGCTGTCTGCGACGCGTGCCATGCCTGTTCCGGCCTCCACATGTTCGAACTGGACGATACGAGAACCGAAAGTGTACCGCGCGGAGCGGCCCGGCGAAACGGCGCGCCCTGCCTGGGTCGCGGCGCCGGCGGCGGCAATCTTGATTGTCGCGGCCCGAGACCGTACAGTGATGCAGGTGTCGATCGCGGCACACGGCGTGCGGCGACGCCTTCGCTTCGCGCGGAGTCCTTGTTACCCCCGACGAGAGAGATGGGACATGCCCAACATCGGCCTTCCCGAGCTGCTCATCATCTTCGCCATCATCGTGCTGCTGTTCGGGGCCTCGCGGCTGCCCGGACTCGGCAAGTCGGTCGGGCAGAGCATTCGCGGCTTCAAGACGGGCCTGAGCGGCGCCGACGAAGAAAAGGCCAAAGAGCTCGAGGCCAAGCCGCCCAGCGACGCCACACCCCCGGCGCCGCCGACCGCCTGACCGCCTAAGTCTGCTCGAGCAGGCAGACGGCCGTCGCCGAGACACCCTCGCCGCGGCCCTCGAAACCCATACCTTCCGTGGTCGTCGCCTTGACCCCCAGGGCCTCGCTGCCCACGCCCAGCGCGCCCGCCAGCAGAGCCGCCATCGCGGCGCGATGCGGCGCGATCCTGGGCCGTTCGGCAACGATCACGAGATCGACGTTGACGACTCTCCAGCCGGCTGCCGTGACCCGCGCGACGACGTCGCGCAGGAGCACGAGGCTCGACACGTCCTTGTAGGCGGGATCCGTGTCGGGAAACAGCGCCCCGATGTCGCCCATGCCCGCGGCTCCCAGGACCGCGTCGATGACGGCGTGCGTGGCCACGTCGGCGTCGGAGTGGCCGCTCAAGCCGTGATGGTAGGCGATCTCGACGCCGCCCAGCACGAGACGGCGACCGGCAGCGAACCGGTGGGCGTCGAAGCCGATGCCGACCCTAGACGTCAGCCTCGGTCTCCCACGAAAGCAGGGCCCCGGCCAGCGGCAGGTCGGCGGGCGTGGTGATCTTGACGTTGGCCTGAGTGGAGGGCACCACCACCACGGTCGCGCCGGCCTGCTCGAGCACGCCGGCGTCGTCGGTCGAGCCGCTCACGTCGGGCCGCGCGTAGGCGGCCCGCAGGGCCGCCGCCCGGAACACCTGAGGAGTCTGCACGGCCCACAGCTCGCGACGGTCGACGGTGCGCAGCACGCGGCCGTCGCCGTCGGCGCGCTTGAGCGTGTCGACCACCGCCGTTGCCGGCACGGCGCCGTCGGCGCCGTCGGCCCCGTCGAGCGCCGCGAGACAGTCGAGAAAGACGTGGCGGCCGAACAGCGGCCGCGCCCCGTCGTGCACGGCGATCACGTCGGCCTCGTCGGGCACCGCCGACAGCCCGGCCCGCACCGAGTCACTGCGCTGCCGACCGCCCTCGGCGATCAGCACCGGCTTGCTCTGATCGGCCACGACCGGCAGGCCGGCAAACCGCACAACGTGCGAGGGGTGCAGCACGACGACAACGCCTGTCACCTCGTCGATCGCTGTAAGCCGGCGGACGGAGTGGCAGATGATCGGCTCGCCGGCGAGCAGCAGGAACTGCTTGGACTCGCCCTCCGGCAGCCCCATCCGCCGGCTCTCCCCGGCGGCCGCGACGATCACCCACACTCGCGCGGCCGTCCGCGGCGCCACGCCCTTACCTTCCGGGGTCAGGCTCACGCCCTCACCACCTTTGCAAAGATCATCTTGCCCGCCGGATTCTGCAGGACGCTCGTCACCTGGGCGCCGACGACGACGCCCACCATAGACCGTCCGTCCTCGACGACGACCATCGTGCCGTCATCGAGATAGCCTACACCCTGGCCGGGCTCGCGCCCTTCGCGCAGCACCTTCACCTCGATCTGCTCACCGGGCAGCACGGCGGTCTTTACGGCGCCGGCGAGCACGTTGATGTTCAGCACGCGCACGCCCTTGATCTCAGCCACCTTGCCGAGGTTGAAATCGGTCGTGAGAATATCGGCGCCGCGTTCCTGGCCGAGGCGCACGAGCTTGCTGTCGACATCGTGTAAGTCGTCGTAGTCGTCGTCTGCGACTTCGACATCGTCGCTTACCGCCATCAGTTTACGCACCATGTCCAGACCGCGCCGGCCGCGGACCCGTCTTTCGGGGTCGGCCGCATCGGCGATCCGCTGCAGTTCGGCCAGAACGAAGCTCGGGACGACCAGATCGCCACCCAGAAAGCCGCTCTCGACGATGCCGACGATGCGCCCGTCGATGATCACGCTGGTGTCGACGACGTGGCGCGGGCGCTCGCCGGCCGGGTCGTCGGCGCGAGCCGGATCGAGGCCCACCAGCTTCAGGAGCTCGACCGACTTGCGCGCAGCCAGGTACGTAAAGGCGTAGCCAAAGATGACGAACAGCGGCAACAGAAGGTACTCGCCATGGGGCAAACGGACGACCGCCAGGCTCGAAAGGGCGGCGATCGCGAGACCGATGACCAGGCCGACCGTGCCTACCACGACTTCGGCGGCCGTGCGCTTGGACAGAAAGCGCTCCATGCGCTCGACGAGCCGCACGAAGAGCCGGCCGATCAGGCCCCCCAGGACAAAGCCGATGAGGCCGCCCAGCAACGCCAGCAGGCCGAAGGCGAGAAAGCTCGAGCCGTGCGGCAAAAACGCGAGGCGGTCGCCGCGCTGCAGGTAGACGGTCGTCTGGTAACCGGCCAGAGCGCCGAGCACCGTAAAGACGAACCGCACTATCTCGACGAACACGGCTCTCCGATCGACGGCGCCGCGGCCCGTGACTCAGGCGACCGGGGCGACCTCGTGAGCGAGATCGTGGGCGTCGATATGCGCCGCCGGACCAGCCGCGCCGACTTCGTCGAGAACGGCGTCGAGAAAGATGTTGGCCTCGTCTTCGTTCATGTCGCGGGCGTACATGAGCTCGCTGGCCAGGATCTTCTTGGCCTTCGAGAACATCTGCTTCTCGCCGGTCGACAGCCCTTTGTCGCAGTGCCGGATGGCGAGGTTGCGCACGACCTCGGCGACCTCGAAGATATCGCCCGTCTTGAGCTTGTCGCGGTTGTGCTTGTAGCGCCGGCTCCAGTTCTTGGGCATTTTGGTGGGGTTGCCGTGGAGCACAGCGAGCACGTCATCGACCACATCCGAGGCGACGACCTTGCGCAGGCCCGCCCGGTCGGCGGAGTCGACCGGGACCATGACCGTCATGTCGTTGTGGAGGATCTGGATGGTGAGGTACTCGCGCAGCTGACCGCGAACTTCCATGTCTTCGATCTTCATGATCTTGCCCGCGCCGTGATGCGGGTAGACGACCTTATCGCCGACTCTGTACAAGTTCAGCCACCTCCCGGCCGCTCGTCTTCTGGGTGGCGTCCCCGCTTACGTGTCGGGCGACGACAAGGCCCTGGTGATCGCGTCCCTGAGACTGACGAGACCCTCCACCGGGGCTCCGTTGCGCAGTCGCCGGGCATCGGCCAACGGCATGAGCACGGTCTCAAAGCCCACCTTGGTGGCTTCGGCGACCCGCCGCTCCGGTTGCCCGGACGACCGCAGCTCCCCGGTGAGACCAATCTCACCGAACACGGCGGCGTTGCGCGCCAGCGCGATGCCGCGTTCGGCAGAGGCCACTGCGAGGGCTACGGCCAAGTCGGCCGCAGGTTCTTCGATGCGCACCCCGCCGACTATGTTAACAAAAATGTCGGCACTTGCCAAAGTGAGTCGGCAGTGGCGGCCCAGAACGGCCACGATCATGGCCAGACGGTTGCGGTCGAAACCCGTCGCCAGGCGGCGCGGCAGCGCCAGATCGGTGGGGTTGACCAGGGCCTGCACCTCGACGAGAAAGCAGCGCGTGCCCTCGACGGCGACGTGCACGCACGAGCCGGCCGCGCCGCGCTGCACCAGAAAGATCGCCGAGGGATCGGCGACGGCTTCGAGGCCGCGCTGCCCCATCTCGAAGACGCCGAGCTCGTTCGTGGAGCCGAAGCGATTCTTGACGGCACGCAGCAGGCGGAAGAACCGGTTACGGTCGCCTTCGAACTGCAGCACGGTGTCGACCATGTGTTCGAGCACCCGCGGCCCGGCGATGGCGCCGTCTTTGGTGACGTGGCCGACCAGAAAGACGGCGGTGCCGCTCTCTTTGGCCAGGCGCAGGAACCGCGAAGTCGCTTCGCGCACCTGACTTACGCTGCCGGGCGCCGACGACAGCTCGTCGCTGTAAAGCGTCTGCACCGAGTCGACCACGACCAGCGCCGGGCGCCGCTCAACGAGCGCCGCGAGGATCGTTTCGAGCTCGGTCTCGGCCAGCACCTGAATGGCCCCCGGGGCGGCGCAGATACGTTCGGCGCGCATCTTGACCTGGGCCGGCGACTCCTCGCCGCAGACGAGCATGACGGAGCGCTCGGCGCCGGCGGCGGCGACCGCGTCGAGCACCTGGAGCAGAAGGGTGGACTTGCCGATGCCCGGCTCGCCGCCGACCAGCACGAGCGAGCCGGGCACGATGCCGCCGCCCAGCACGCGGTCGAGCTCGGGGATGCCGCTGGAGAAGCGGTCGTCGGCCGACGAGGAGAACTCGGACAGGGGGCGTACAGCGGCCGAGCCGCCGTCTCGGCCCGCNNGCCCGCCGGCGCGCTTCTCACGGGCTCTTCGGCGAACGAGTTCCAGGCCCCGCAGTCGGGGCAGTGCCCGAGCCAGCGAGCCTCTTGCCGGCCGCACTGACCACAGATGAAGACGGCGTGGTCTCTGGGCACGTAGCGCCCGACCGCGGGCGCCGGCTAAGCCTCGCCGGGGACTTCGGCCAGCGAGGACTGCTCGTCGCCGGGCGCCGCCGTGTGGTCGGACGCCGAGCCGACGAAGGGCTCGTCGATGCCCAGCAGGGACAGGTCGTCGATCGGTGAGCTGATCTCTTCGCCGTTGGCCGTGAGCACCGTGTCGTCGTCGCGGCGGTCGACCTTGATGATGGTACCGGGCTCGAGCTGCCGCTCGAGCAGAACGTCGGCGAGCTTGTCTTCGATATAGCGCTGGATGGATCGCCGCAGCGGCCGGGCGCCGAGCGCGGGGTCGTAGCCCTTGTCGACGAGCAGGTCGCCGGCGGCGTCGGTGAGCTCGATGGACAGGCCCTTTTCGGCGAGCTGCCTGCCGGTGCGGGCGACGAGCAGGTCGACGATGAGTCGGATCTCTTCGCGGGTCAGCTTGTGGAAGACGATGACCTCGTCGACCCGGTTGAGAAACTCCGGCCGGAACAGCCGCTTGAGCTCGCCCGTGATGCGCGACTTCATGTCGTCGTAGCTCAGCCCCATGGTGTCGGCCTGGGCGAAGCCGAGCGTCGTGTTCTTGGAGATCATGCCGGCGCCGATGTTGCTCGTCATGATCACGATGATGTGGCGGAAGTCGACGGTGCGCCCCTGGGAGTCGGTGAGCCGGCCGTCTTCGAGGATCTGCAGCAGGATGTTGAAGACGTCGGGATGCGCTTTTTCGATCTCGTCGAGCAGCACCACGCTGTAGGGCTTGCGGCGCACGATCTCGGTGAGCTGACCGCCTTCTTCGTGGCCGACATAGCCGGGCGGCGAGCCGACCAGGCGCGACACGGAGTGTTTCTCCATGTACTCGC
>PLTW01000235.1 GCA_003164655.1 Actinomycetota bacterium | reverse complement strand
GGCGGCCGCGGCCGCCGCCTTGCGGGCCTTCATCTGCTTGACGAGGACCTTGACCCTGGTCTGCGCGGCGGCCAGCAGAGCCTGGCCGCGCTGCACTTCGGCGGCGATCTCGGTCCGCTGCGCGGCGACCTGGGCCAGCAGCTCGACGGCCTGCCGGCGATCGCCGGCCAGCCGCACGCCCTGCCGCTGGACCTCGGCCCTGGAGCGCTCGACCGTGGCCACGGCGACCCTCCCCTCGGCAAACACGCCGTCCCACAAACGCATTCTGCTGACCAGATCGTCGAAGCTTCTGGCCGACAGGGCGACATCGAGATAGCCGGTCGCGGGCGCCTTGTACATGGCGACCACGCGGTCGGCCAGGTTGCGGTGCGCGACGGCCAGCTCGTAGCGCGCGACGGCCAGCCGGCGCTGATTGTCGGCGATGCGCCCGTCAACTATGTTGAGGCGCTGGGCGGTCGCGTTAAAGCGCTCGGCAACGACCGCCATCTGACCGTTCAGAGCGGCGATCTCGCCGCGCAGCCGGGCGGCCTTAGCCCGGGCCTGGGAGATCGAGGGGGCGGCGGACGCGGCGGGGGAAACGGCGACTGAGACGGCAAGGATGACGACGGCCGTGAACCCGACGGCGGACTGCGCGAGTCGTCTGTGAACCACGCCGTCATCTCCTGGTCGGGACCCCGGGCGGCCCGCGACCGCGGGCCGCCGAACGGCGCTCGGGTCAGCCGGTCGCCGGCCCGGCGCTCGCCGTGCGGCCCAGCACTTTACCAGCTTGGACCGGCAGCGACAAGCCGCGGCGCCGAGAGGGCGCGCCCGGTGTCAGTCGGGGCACTCGCGCAGACGTTGCGTTTCGCCGCAGCTTCTCAGCTTGGCGAGCGTCCTGGCCTCGATCTGACGGATGCGCTCGCGGGTCAGGCCGAACCGCTGGCCGACCTCGTCGAGGGTGCGGGGCCGATCGTCTCGCAAGCCGTAGCGCAGTTCGATCACACTACGCTCGCGGTGGGTCAGGCCGGCCAGGATCTCCTTGAGCTGCTCCCTGCGCATGGCCTCGCCGACGGCCTCCAGCGGAGCCACCGCGGCGGCATCTTCGATGAGCTCGCCGATCTCGGCGTCGCCCTGCGCGCCGGTCGGCGTTTCGAGGCTCACGGGCTGCTGGCCGATCTTGAGCATCTCGTAGACCCGGTCGCTCTCGACGCCCATCTCGGCGGCCATTTCGTCGGGAGTCGGCTCGCGACCCAGCTCGAGCGTCAGCTGCCGCTGGACGCGCAGCAGCCCGCTCATCTTCTCGGTCATGTGCACGGGAATGCGAATGGTGCGACTCTGGTCGGCGATACCGCGGGTGATCGCCTGGCGGATCCNNCCACCAGGTGGCGTAGGTCGAGAACTTGTTGCCCCTGCGATAGTCGAACTTCTCGACCGCCCGCACCAGGCCGAGATTGCCCTCCTGAATGAGGTCGAGCAGCGGAATGCCGCGGCCGACGTAGCGCTTGGCGATCGAGACCACGAGACGCAGATTGGCCTCGGTCAGCTTGCGCCTGGCTTCAGGGTCACCGCGCTCGATGCGCTTGGCGAGGCAGACCTCTTCGTCGGCGGTCAGCAGCGGCACCCTGCCGATCTCACGCAGATACTCACGCACGGCATCGACGCTCGGCGCCGGTCCGCAGCGACGCGGCGGCGCCTCGGGAGAATCGCCCGGGATCGGCGACCCCGAAGCCCCGACCGAGCCGCCGCCAAAGCCGGCCGCGAGCTCGCGCCAGCCTTCCGCGGCGACGCCTCGCTCAGTCTCGAGCCCCTCGGTCGCCTGCCAAACACCCATACGCATCTCCTCGCCGTGACACCGAGTCGGCTAGACACGATATCAGCCCTCACGCTCGCCGCGGCGAGCTCTTAACAAGCCTTAACCGATTCTCCGCGCGTGCTACGCACGATGCCGGGCCGCCCGCGCGCCGACGAAACGCCCACCGGACGTGACACAAATCGATACCCGCCACCGGACCGACCGACACCTGTCTCCCCTCCGACCATCCGATCATGATCAGCGGACGCCCCAGCGGGGTACATTTGCCTGGACGTGAACGATTTCCCTGAAGCTGCCGGGGAGCAGGCCGGCCCAGGCGCCGCGCAGGCCGCCGTCCGCCGCGATCACGCCGCGCAGATCTGCCACGATCTGCGCGGCCCTCTGGCGGTGCTCTACCCGGCACTGGCGGCCCTGCGCGTGCCCGAGCTGGCCGACGGGCAGCGGCTGCTGCTCGACGCCGCCGAGCGTAGCGTCGTGCGACTGGCCCAGATGGTCGAAAGCCTCGGCGGCAGCGGCTGGCTCGAGGTCGACAGACCACCCGCGGTCGCGGCGTCGGTCGATCTTCGTCTCGTGCTCGAGGCGCTCCTTCATCAGCGCGCGGTCTCGGGCGCCGCCGGCTTCGTCGTCGCGCTGCCGCCGGGCCTGCCCCCCCTCAAGGTCGACGAGGCCCACCTGCGCCTCGTTCTGGGCGCACTGCTGGCCAACGCGGCGCGCTTCGCCGCCGACGGCGGCACGATCACGGTGAGCGCCGAGGCGCGCGGCGCCGACGTTCTGGTCTCGGTGCGCGACGATGGCGGCGGGATCGCGGCCGACGAGATCGCGGTCGTGTGCGCGTTCGGATACCGCGGCGCCAACAACCCGCCGGGCTGGGCCGGGCTGGGCCTGGGCCTCTACGCCGGCAAGACGCTCGTCGAGGGCTGGGGCGGCGGCTTGACCGTCGCCTCGGGCGGCGGCTTGACCGTCGCCTCGGGCGGCGGCCGGGGCACAACGGTCCTCTTCAGCGCGCCGGCGGCCGCGTGACAACAGTGTCGTCGCCGGCCTAAGCGGGAATCCAGGTTCATCTACCTGGTCGCCGCGTCGCGCGACCGAGAGTGAGCCGTCATGCGTGGCAAGAAGCGCGTCCTGCTGGTCGACGACGACCGTGACTTCGTCGTGGCCCTGTCGGCGATACTCGTCCGCCACGACTTCGATGTGGTCACGGCCGCCGACGCCATCTCGGCCATCTCGGTCGCCATGAAGCATCTGCCCGACATCGCGCTTGTCGACATGCGCCTGCCGGGCGGCGCGGGCATCGTGGTGATGCAGCGACTCCATGCTCTCCCTCAGGTCGCCGGCATGCCGGTGATCGTCATCACCGGATATGCCCCCGAGGTCTGCCGCCAGCAGGCCTTTGCCGCCGGCGCCGCCGCGTTCCTGGCCAAGCCGGTGAGCGAAGAAGCGCTGCTCGCTGCCCTGCTGCAGGTCGCGCCCGACGACCGCCGCGACGACGCCTCCGTCGGCGACGGCGCGGGCGACCGGGTGCTCGTGATCGACGACGATCGCGACCTGCTGGTCTCGATCGTCGGGCTGCTCCGCTCGCGAGGCTACGAGGTGGTGGCCGCCGCCGACGCCATCTCGGCGATCTCCACGGCCGCCAAGCAACACCCCACCGCGGTGCTGCTCGACATGGGGCTGCCGGGCGGCGACGGTCTGACGGTCATGGAGCGCCTGCACGGCCTGCCGCAGATGGCCGCCGTGCCGGTCGTGGTGCTCACCGGCCGCGACCCCGACCGTTACCGCGACCGCGCCATGGCCGCCGGCGCCGCCGCGTTTCTGCGCAAGCCGGCGCCCGACGACGAGCTCCTGCGCGCGCTCTCGGAGGCGCTGCACCCCGCAGCGCCCTGCTGAGGCGGGCTCAAGCCGGGGCGCCGCGCGCGGCCGGTGATCCTGCCTGCGCCCTGTGCCGCGGCGCCCACCCGCGCTCCCGGCGGCACGTTTGCTTGGTCTGAGGAAGTCGGCCCTCGTTACCTCAGCGGGACTGACGGATCTCGTCGAGGGCAAGCGGGTTCTCGACGCTCGAGAGGTCCCCGACGTCGTCGCCCAGGAAGGCGCGCCTGATCAGGCCGCGCACCGTCTTGGCCGAACGCGTCCGCGGCAGAGCGTCGACGAAGCGCACGTCGTCGGGTCGCAGCGTCTTGCCCATGACCTTCACGACCTGCGCCTTGAGCGCCGCGCGCAGCTCCTCGCTCTCCTCGACTCCCGAATGCACGACGCAGAAGCAGACGACGCCCTCGCCCTTGATCTCATGGGGCACCCCGATCGCCGCGGCCTCGGAGACCGCGGGGTGCTCGGTGAGGGCCGACTCGATCTCGGCCGGACCGGTGCGCCGGCCGCTGACCTTGATCGTGTCGTCGGCGCGGCCCCGCAGGAACCAGAAGCCGTCGCCGTCGACGTAGGCCCAGTCGCCGTGGAACCAGACGTCGGGTCCGAAGCGGGTGAAGTACGTCTCGATGTAGCGGCCGGGGTCGTTGAGGAAGCCCTTGGTCATCGACGGCGCCGGGCGCCGGCAGACGAGATAGCCGAGCTCCTCGCGGACTGAACGGCCCTGGTCGTCGACGCAGTCGACGGCCATGCCGAGACCGGGCCCGCGCAGAGTGGTCGATTTGAGCGCGGTGATGGGCAGCGGCATGAGGAAGCAGCCGACGATCTCCGTGCCGCCCGACATGTTGATGATCGGGATGCGGCCGCCGCCGACGTGACGAAAGAACCACGCGTAAGAATCCGGGTCCCAGGGCTCCCCGGTCGAACCCAGGGATCTGAGCGCCGAGAGATCGTAGCGGTCGACGTTGTCGAGGCTCTCGCGCATGAGCAGACGGATCAGCGTCGGTGAGATGCCGAGCTGCGTCGTGCGCAGCGCGGAGCACATCTCCCACAGGCGTCCGGCGTGCGGCCAGTTCGGCGCGCCTTCGAACAGCACCACGGTGGCGCCGAAGAAGTGCACGCCGATGAGCTGCCAGGGCCCCATCATCCAGCCGATGTCGGTCACCCAGAAGAAGACGTCGTCGGGCTGCAGGTCGAAGGCGTAGCCGAGCTCCTTGGCCATCTGCGCAAGACAGCCGGCGTGGGTATGGACGGTCCCCTTGGGCCGCCCTGTGGTGCCCGAGGTGAAGATGATGAGGGAGCGGTCCTCGGCGTCGAGGCTCTCCGTGGGGCAGCTCGTGGGCTGAGCGGCCAGAAAGTCGCTCCACCAGACGTCGCGTCCGGGCGTCATGTCGACCCGCAGACCGGCGCCGGCGCGCCGCTGGGCGCCGAGGCGATCGACGACTACGACCGTCTCGACGGCGGGGCAGCTCTCGAGCGCGCGGTCGGCCTCGGGCTTGATGGCAAACGCCTTGCCGCGCCGCACCGAACCGTCGGCGGTGACCAGCAGTCGGCAGCCCGCGTCCTGGAGACGGGTCGCCAGAGCCTGCGCGCCGAACCCTGAGAAGATCGGGATGATGACCGCCCCGATCTTGAGCGCCGCATAAAAGGCGACCGCCATCTCGGGGATCATGGGCACATACAGGCCGATGGTATCGCCCTTGTGGATGCCGGCGGCCTTCAGGGCGTTGGCCGCCCGGCAGACCTGGGCGTCGAGCTCCGCGTAGCTCACGGTGACGTGCTCGCCGCCCTCGGAGACCCATTCGATCGCCGCGTGCTCGCCGCGCGGCCCGGCGGCATGGCGGTCGAGGCAGTTGCGCACGATATTGAGCTTGCCGCCGACGAACCAGCGCGCCCAGGCAAAGCCGGCGGACTCGTCGAGCACCTGATCGTAGGGCCGGTCCCATTCGACTCCCAGGTCGCGCAGGGCGGCGTCCCAGAACCAGGCCACATCGCCGACCGAGCGCTTGACGAGCTCCTCGTACGACGGGATGTCGTGGGCCGCCATGAAGCGCCCGACGTTGCTGTGCTGCAGGCAGTCGGCGGCGGGCTGCCAGATGAGGCGGTCGTCGGCGGCGGCGCCGTGACGCGCTTGCGAGTCGGCTCCGCCGTCGGCGACCGGCGCGCGACAGGGGCGCGATGCGACGAGCTCCCCAGCCAGCGCCGGCAGAGGACGGGGCGCCGCCCGATCGATGAGCCCAACGGCTTCAACCGGAAAACCGGCCACGCCACTCATGGCGCCGGCGATGGCGCCGGCGAGGGCGCCGATCGTGTCGCTCTCGCCGCCCAGGCGGGCGGCCTCGACGCAGACCCTCCAGGGATCGTCGGGCCACAGAAGAACGAGAGCCAGGGCAGCCGGCACGACCTCGTGCATGTGCGGGCCGACGCCGATGACCGTGGCGACGGCTTGGGGGGCGCCGGCCGGATCGTGGCGACCAGCGAGCTGCAGGCTCCAGGCGATGCGCTCCGCCACGCTCGCGCCGGCACCGGCGTGCCCCCGCAGCTCGCCGAGCTGCGCCGCGCGCAGAGCCAGCTCGACGGCCTCACGGGCGGTCGCGCCGTTGAGCCCGGCGGCGAGAGCCGCGGCCGCAGCCGCGGCCCCGGCGATGACGCGGCCGTCGCCGTGGCCGACCTGACAGAACGCCTCGACGCGGTCCACGAGCTGGGGCAAAGCGTCCGGCGCGGCGCAGATGCCGAGCGGCACGGCCAGCAGAGCCGCGCCGATCGGCCCGCCCCAGCGACGCAGCAGAGCGGGCTCGCGTTCTCCGAGTCGGGCGGCGAGGGTCCGCGCAACGTCGCCGCCGTCACCCTCCGCGATCAGCTCGGCGACGAGCAGCGCGACCTCGGTGGGCAGCGCCAGTCCGTGCTCCGGAAGCCCCTGGCCGACCAGCTCCTGGGGCGCCCCCGCGACGAAACCGTCCAGCTCGGGGGCGAGCTCGCGCAACCTCGACGGCGGCGCCGCTCGCGTGACCGTGCCCAGCGCGCCGCCGATCGCCGCCCCGTACAAGGCTCCCAGAGCGCGCTCGATCTCTGCGGCCGATTGCGCCGCCAAACGGGCGCGGTCGGCGTCGCTCGGAGCACGCTGCCCGCGGTCGAGTCCCGCGCCGACCAGCGGGTCTGCCGGCCGAGCCTGTCGCGTCGTCGTCTCGCCGTTTGCCATCGCTTCCGCCCCTCCGCTTTGCCGCCGGGTCGCGGCCGCACGGGCGACCGGACGTGTCGGTACTCAGACTAGGGGCCGCGCGGCGGGCGGTCAGGACGATGGTTGCACACGACTACGCGCTGCCCGTGGTCGTTCGCACACCGCCAGCTATGCGGCGGCGGCCCGGCGGCAGCCACGATCGTCCCGGCGCTGGCACGCCCGGGAGACAACCGACGGTCTTCGTGTCGCGCACGCTGCACACTCTCCTTTCGAGGCGGTGGTCGTTCGCACACCGCAGGCTCGCCCGACGTCCAAACCGGGCTGCGTCCGGACACGGCCCCCGTCGCAATCGCGCGGCGCGCTGCTATGCTGAGACACAGGGAATATCCAGGGGGATCGCCGATGGACCAGACCGATGTGCTCACCGTGCGCGAGCTGACACGCGAGTCGGACTTCGACTTCGACGTGGTGACCGGCGACGTCGGCATCGACAAAGCCATCACCGGCATCCACCTCTCGGACCTGCGCGATCCGGCACCCTGGATGATCAAAGGCAGCGTCCTGCTCACCACCGGTCCGGCATTTGCCGCCGACCCCAACGAAGGCTTGCGGCTCCTCGACGGCCTGGCCCACATCGACGCGTCCGCTGTGGGCGTGGCCATCGGCCATCATCTCGCGCACGTCTACCCCGAGATGATCGAGCGCGCCCGCACCCTGAAGCTGCCGGTGTTCGAGATTCCCTACGGTGTGCCGCTGCGCACGATCGTCGCCTACGTCTACCACGCGCTGGCCTCGAGCGACATGCACCGGCTGCGGCGCATCGTCGCGGTCGAGAACCGCCTGCTCGACTCGTTCATCGAAGAAAAGGACGCCGCCGGACTGATCGAGAGCGTGGCCGCGGTCCTCCAGATGCCGGTCGCCCTGTTCGACGCCAACGGGCGACCGCTGGCCTGCTCCCCCGCCGCGGACGGCGCGGCGACCACCGAGCGCCTCTGGCGGGTCTACGCCGGCCTGCCCGGCGCCGTCGGCCCGCTGGGCATCGTCGAGGCCGGCCAGGAGCGCTACTACTATCGTGAGGTCGTCGCCCTGGGAAAGGTCGAGCGAGTGATCGCCGCGGGGTCGTCGCAGACTCCCGCTTCCGAGTTCGCCGAGATGTCGCTGTCGTTCCTGCAACGCCTCATCGCCCTCGATCTGCTGCGCGCCCGCGACGAGCTCGAGATCCAGCGCCGCATGCGACACCGCGTGCTGCGCGACCTTCTGGCGACCGACGGCGCAGCGGGCGAGTTCCACGAGATCGCCGAGCGGGTCGAAGAGCAGGGTCTCGACCCCAGGAGCCCGTGGCGTGTCGCCGTCGCCAAGGTGATCGTCGGCAGCGGCGGCGATCAGCGCCGCCGCGACGCCCGCAAGCCGCACGATCTCGAGGACCTGCTGATCGACACGATCGACCACTTCTTCAGCCTGCGGCGCGTGCCGTTTCTCGACACGCTCAGGGGGACGTCCGCGGTCGTTATCTGGTCGTCTCCCGACCCGTCCGAGCCGGCCGCGCGGGCACTGCTCACCGAGCTGCGCGCCGCCCTCGATGAAGGCCTGGCCCCGCACGTGGCGATCGTGGGCTCCTCGGCCCCACTCATCGGCTTTGGCGGCACGGGCAAAGCGCTCCAACAGGCGGAGGAGTCGCTGCTGGCCGCCAGCCAGGGCGCGGGCGCCGACCACATCGTCCTCTTCGAGGAGATGAGCGCCCGTTTTCGCCTGCTCGACGGCCAGAGCAGCGCGGCCTTGAGCGACGTCTTCTCGCGCACGATCGCCCCGCTTGCCCGGGTCGACGACACCCGCCACACCTACCTCGTCGCCACCCTCAAAGCGTTCCTCGACAACAACCTGTCGCTCAGCCAGACGGCCGATGCTCTGTACATCCATCGCAACACGCTGCAGAAGCGGTTGAGGCACATCGAGGAGCTGCTCGACGTCGACCTCGATGAGCTCGGCGATGTCGTCGAGCTCTTTCTGGGGCTGCGGGCCGGGGCGCTCCTCGACGAGCCGGCGCTCGCCGGGAGCGCCGACCCCACGCGCTCGGAGCCCGACGCTCCCGGCCCCGTGTAAGGACGACCACCAGCGCCACACGGAACTGTGCAACTTGCGCCACGACACCGCGGCCGGCGCGGCCTAGCCTGACTCCTTGAGGACCCGAGCCCCGCGGCGTCGTTGCCGCGGAGCAACGAAGGAGGGGCACTGCCATGGCAAGCCACACCGTCACGCCGCCGAAGGCCAAGCCGGCCGGCGCCCAGCAGCCCGACACCCCCGGCGCCGCCGGCCCGCAGAACGGGCGCGTAGCGGCCGCCGGCCTGCGTGACCAGCGCCTCGCGGCCGCCGGCGCCGCGCAGGCGCCGTCGGAGCAGGCGGCTCAGCAGCTCGAGCGCGCGCTTGGAGCCTTGTACGGCGCCGCCATCGGCAGTGCGCTCGGAGCACCGACGCGGTTTCTGTCGCCGGCCCAGATCTCGGCCCAGTTTCCCGAGCTCGAGGGCTTCATTCCGATCACGCCTCAGGACCTGGTCGGCCAGGGCCTGCCGGAGCGCGGTCTCACTGAGGAGATCGAGGCCCTGCTGACGCTGGGCGAGCGGCTGGTCGACGGTCGTGACCAGGCCGGCGCGCCGGCCGCCGCGGGGCGCGCCACGCGCCGCGCCCTCGCCGGCGCGGACCAGCCTGAGGCCGCCGTCGCCCTGCTCGGGGTGCCTCTGGGCATCGCCGCCGCAACAGGCAGGGCAACGGGCATCGTCGAGGCTGTCGAAGAGGTCACCACTCCGGGCGAGGTCACCTGCATCGCCACGGCCGGCGCCGCCGCCGTGGCGGCGGCGGTGCGCGCCGCGATCGACGGTGCCACCGTCCCCGAGGCCCTGGCGGCCGGATGCCGGGCGGCGGAGCTCGGCGAGCGGCGAGGCCGCTACGTGCCGGGCGCCAGCGTCGCCCAGCGCATCGAGTGGAGCCTGCAGATCGTGGGGAGCTGCGACGCGGCCCGCGCCCGCCGGCTGCTGCACACTCTGGTGGGCACCGGGGCGCAGATTCAGGAAGCCATCCCGACCGCGTTCTCGCTTGCGCTCCTGTGGCCGGACGAACCGTGGCGGGTGTGCCTCGAGGCCGCTCTGCTGGGCGGCGCGAGCGACACTATCGCCGCGGTGGCGGGCGCCATCGTCGCCGCGGTCAGCGGTACTGCCGGGCTGCCGCCCGAGGCCGTTCGCATGATCGATCGCGCCGGCGGCCACCGCCTCGACGATCTGACGCGCAGCCTGATCGATCTGCGGTAGCCGATCCAGAGGCGGCGTCGCCGGGTCGGCGCGCTGTCCGAGCTGACGACGGTTTCGTCACCTCGGGCGTTATCGGTCGGTCGCCGCGCACCGATAGTCCTTGCGGGTAGTCACGTCCCACCCCGAGCGACGGAGGCCGCGCATGAGATCCGTGAGAAGACTGGTGCTGCCCGTCTTGCTGTGCGCCCTGGCGCTGGGTCTGGTCTCGCAGGCGCAGGCCAGGGCCGCCGCCACGAGCCGTGGGCCGAGCCCCGCCGCAGCCGGTCAGACCTTCACCTGTCTCGGCAGGACCACCGCCGTCGATCAGACGGCCGGCACGATCACCGTCACGGTCAAGCGCGCGTCGCTTGCTTTGCAGGGGTCGGTCGGCCAGAGCCTCACCTTGACAGTCACCCCCGACAGCGTCCTTGCGAAGCGCGTTCACGGTGCGCAGACCGCCGTCACCCTTGCCGAGGTGTCCACGGGCGAGCTTCTGGCAGCAAGCGGGACGATCGACACCACCGATCCCGCCGCGCCGGTGTACGACGTCGCCAGGGCTCTGCTCTGGCATCCGGCCGCGCGTGCCTGGTTTCTTTGCCGGGGCACGGTCTCGGCGGTCGACCTGCAGGCCGACGCGCTGGTCGTCCGGGTGGGTCGCGGCTCGGCCGGCCTGCGCGGTTCGGCGGGTAAAGACCTGACCATCGAGATGGCCGCCGACACGAAGATCTTCGTCGCCCACGGCCGCCTTCTCGGCACGGCCGCCATCGGCGACATCACCGCCGGCGACCGCGTGACCATTCTCGGTCGCGCCGATCGCACCGACTCGAGCGCACCGGTCTTCACGGCCACGCGCGTCGTGGTGCGCCAGGTGGCGCCGCTCGGCCGGCTCGACTGGTTTGCTTGTCTCGGCCAGGTCTCGTCGGTCGATCGGACCGCCGGTACGATCGTCGTCGCGGTCACGCGCGGCACGCGCGCCGTGCAAGTCGACATCGGTAGCGACCTCACCCTCACAGCCATGAGCGCCAGCGTGATCCGCACCTTTGCCGACGGCGCCCTCGCCACGGTGACCGTCGCCGACGTGCAGGCCGGCGAGTCGATCGTCGTCGCCGGCCGGATCGATCGCAGCGACCCGACAACGCCCGTCTTCGACATCGGCCGCGCCTTCGTTTGGGCGCCGACGAGCTCCTGAGGCCCGTCGCCGGCTGAAAATGCGTCACGAGGGCCCCGGCCGAGGGGCCGAGGCCATGCCGAACAGACGTACGGCCGGCTAGGCCTGGTTGTAGAATCCGCCGCCGGCGAGACCCCGGCGCTCATCGCCGGAGAGCTGGACGTGCGTCGGCGTAAGCAGCAGCAGGTGCTCGGCGATGGCGTGCAGGCCACCGTCGCGCGCATAGGCGAGGCCGCTGCAGAAGTCGGTCACCCGGCGGGCGACCTCGGTCTCGCAGCCTTGCAGGTCGGCCATGACCGGCTGGTCGCGGCGGAAGGCGTCGGCCACGCGCTGGGCGTCGGCGTACGTGGCGACGGCGACCACGCAGATCTCGTGGCGGGCCGCCGACACGAGCTGCAGCGCCGGTTCGTGGCCGCGATCCTCGCGACCGAAGACCTCGTGGTCGACGCCCTCGTCGTCCCAGTCGCGGCCTGAGTCGTCGTCACTTCCCGAAGACCAGGCCAGAGCCGTGCCCAGACGGCCTCGCGCCCGGCGCCAAGAATCGCTCGC
>PLTW01000245.1 GCA_003164655.1 Actinomycetota bacterium | reverse complement strand
GGCGACCGGCTCGGGCTCAGCGGCGACGACAGGCTCGGGCTCGACGACCGGCTCGACTACGGCCTCCTCGACAGGCTCTGGAGCGGCGAACAGCTCGGGCTCGGGCTCGATGATCGGAGCGTGTACGACGGAGGGTTCCGGCCCGACCGCGGCGGCGGATGTCGGCTCGATCGGCGGCTCTGCCACGGCGGTCGCCGCGTCGGCGTCGGTGAACCGGGCTTCGTCGCGCGGCCTCGTGAGCTCGGCGATGCGGGTCGGCATGAGGCCGCGGACCTGCGGTCCACCCAGCATCTGACGCACTTCGCGGCCGGTCTTCGGCGTGACGAGCAGCGCCGCGCCGGCGCCGATGGTCAAGCCGAACAGGAATTTGAAAAGCCGTCCCATGGAAGCCTCCTTGAACGCCCAGCGTCTCGCCGCCCTCTCAAGCGCGGAGCGGACTGGCGGAGTGTTCTTCGACACAAGAGAAGTGTTCCTTTAACAGTGTACAACTTGGTATACACCCCCGACAGAGACGCCCAAAAGCGGCACCGCCGGAGCCTCAGGAGAGGCGTTGCACCGAGACCGATCCGTCCCCCGTCGCAATGACCAGCGCGGTCCAGCGCGCGCCGTATTGGCGGCTCGCGCCGGCCACGATCTCGCGCAGCGCGGCGGCGGCGGCGAGATCGGTGAGGATCGCGATCGGCACGAGCGGTCGGGTGTCGAGCTGCACGCGCAGGCCGTCTTCGGCCTGCTTGATGAGGATCGGCTCATGCGAGAGGTGCGCCAGGCTGGCCGCGGCCGTGTCGGACAGCGTGAAGATGAGCGGCTGCTGGGCCGCGAGCGCGGCCGGCGGCGCCGCGTCGAGCCTGCGCTTCACGCGGCTCGCATACCAGTACAGCAAGGCGCCCATGATGATCAGCGTGATCACGACCAGCAGGACTGTCGCCGCGATCATCTAGCTCTCCCCGGCGCTGTCATGGGGCGGGCCCTCGGCGTCGCCCGCGCCGTCGGGCGACGACCCGTCCGACCGGCGCTTGAGCTCGTCGAGCCGCCGGGTGAGCTCGAGCTCGACCCCGCGCTGCGCCACGAAGAACGTGGCCCCGAGAAGCGCGTCGGGCAGGTACTGCTGCTCGACCCAGCCCCCGAAGGCGTGCGGATACCTGTAGCCCTTGCCGTGACCCAGGTCCTTCGCCCCGCGGTAGTTGGAGTCGCGAAGGTGCGGTGGTGGCGGCTCGTTGCCGCGCTGCTCGACCTCGGCCATGGCGGCGTCGACGGCCTTGTAGGCGGCGTTGCTCTTGGGCGCCAGCGCCATGTAGAGCGCGGCCTGGCTCAGGTTGATGCGGCACTCCGGGAGGCCGACGAACTCAACGGCGCGCGCCGCGGCCACGGCCACCTCGAGCGCCCGCGGGTCGGCGTTGCCCACGTCTTCGCTGGCGAAGATGATGATGCGCCGGGCGATGAACTTGGGGTCTTCGCCGCCGGCGAGCATGGCCGCGAGGTAGTACTCGACGGCGTTCGGGTCGCTGCCGCGCATCGACTTGATGAAGGCCGAGACCGTGTCGTAATGGGCGTCCTGCCGATCGTAGGTCAGGGGCTTCTTCTGGGCCGCGTCCTTGAGGTCGTCGACAGTAATCACCGCCGCGCCCGAACCGGCCCGCAGGCCGCGCGAGCGCACGGCGGTCTCGAGAGCGTTCAGCGCCACTCGGGCGTCGCCGTGAGCGACTGAGGTGAGAAACCCAAGAGCGCCGTCGGCCAGCGTCAGCCCGAGGTCGCCGAGACCGCGCTCGCGGTCGTCGAGCGCGCGGCGCACCAGGTCCGCGACGTCGGCGTCGGCGAGGGGTGCGAAGCGGTAGAGCTGGCAGCGCGACAGAAGGGCCGAGTTGACCTCGAAATAGGGGTTCTCGGTGGTTGCGCCGATCAGATAGACGACCGCGTCCTCGATGGCCGGCAACAGGGCGTCCTGCTGAGCCTTGTTGAAGCGGTGGATCTCGTCGATGAACAGGACGGTGCGCCGCGACGAAAGGCCGCGCGCCTCGCGCGCGGCCTTGATCGCGGCGCGCACATCGGCGGTGCCCGAGCTGACTGCCGAGAGCTGCTCGAGCCGCGCGTCCGTCTCGCCGGCGATCGCCCGGGCGAGCGTCGTCTTGCCCGATCCCGGAGGGCCCCAGAAGATCATCGAGAACAGCTCGCGGCGTTCGATCGCGGCCCGCAGCACGGTGCCCGGACCCACGATCTCGTGCTGGCCGGCAAACCCGGCCAACGATCGGGGGCGCATGCGGGCCGCCAGCGGCGCTTCGGCAGCGATCTGCTCGTCGGACGGGTTGAACAGGCTGTCCATGAGNNCGATGCTCAAGGTCCTGGTGCTGAACACGACGTACGAGCCGCTCAACGTGTGTTCGGTACGCCGCGCCCTGGTGCTGATGCTCAAAGACAAAGCCGAGGTCGTCGAGCACTCCGGCACGACCCTGCATGCGCAGCGCCTCGCCTTTGCCGCGCCCCACGTCATCAGGCTGCTCAGCTACGTGTCGGTCCCGCGCTCGGCGACCAAGCGCATCTCGCGGCGCGCGGTCTTCGCCCGCGACCAGTTTCGCTGCCAGTACTGCGGTGCGCAGAAGCACCTCACCGTCGATCACGTCGTGCCGCGCTCCAAGGGCGGCGCCGACAGTTGGGACAACGTCGTCACGTCGTGCGCTCCGTGCAATCTGCGCAAGGGCGACCGCCTGCTGCCGGCCGACGGCCTGCGTCTGGCCCGCAAGCCGCGGCCGCCCGAGCCGTTCAGCTTTGTGTTCATGGAGGTCGACCACATTCACGACTCGTGGCGGCCGTACCTGACCTGGGCCGGCCAGCCCGCCAAGATGAATGATTCCACGCCCACAGCCTCAGGCGCAGTAGTCGACCAGTGCACGGCTCGGCCGCCCCAGCCGGTAATT
>PLTW01000158.1 GCA_003164655.1 Actinomycetota bacterium | reverse complement strand
CTATCGCCGCGCCGCGCCGCTCCCGCCGCCGCCTCTGGGCGGTGCTGGCCGCCCTCGTCGTGGTCGCCGCCGTGGTCGCCGGCGTTCTAGCCTACCGCGCGCACGCGGACCGCAGCGTCGCCGTTCCGGCGGTGCTGGGGATGGCCGGGCCGCGGGCGGCCGGCGAACTGCGCCGCCAGGGCTTCAGCGTGCACGCGACGGGCGGCTTCTCCGACACCTACGCACCCGGCTCCGTCATGGCCCAGCGGCCGCGGGCCGGCGTGTCGGCCAAGAAGGGGCTGCTGGTGTATCTGGTCGTGAGTCACGGACTCCTGCACCCGGCGGTGGTGAGCGTGGCAGGCGCGACGTCGGGCGGCGCGGCGGCGGCCCTGCGGGCGCAGGGCTTCGTCCCCAGGATGCGGTTGCAGCACTCAGGCAGTGTGCCGCTCGGTCGCGTGATCCGTCAGAGCCCCGCGGCCGGCACGGCGCTGCTGCGCGGCAGCAAGGTGAGCTACTGGGTGAGCAGCGGTCCGCCGAAAGTTCCGGTCCCCGACGTGGTCGGCGCCTCCGAGGGCAGCGCCACCGACACGCTGAAGGCGGCGGGTTTCTCGGTGGCGGTCGATACGACCCTCGGCCTGGGCACGTTCCCGGACAACGTCGTCAAGCAGAAGCCCTCTGCCGGCTCCCTCGTTGCCAAGGGCGCCCAAGTGACCATCTGGGTGGCGATCTTCTAGCCGGCGGCGGACCCGGGGGGGGCGGAGGGGGCGCTTCCGAGCGTGAGCACTACCCGCGGCCGAAGGCCGCGGGTGCCCACTCAGGTTCGCGAGGCGCGCCCCCGAGCTCCCCGCGCCCGCCGCAGCCGACGACCGCGTAGAGCCTACTCGCCGTCGGCGAGCAGCCCGTACACGCGCTTGCGCGCCTCGGCGAGGATCTCCAGGGTCTTGTCGATCTGCTCCTGCGAGCCTGCCATGCCGACCTGCCTTATCGCTGCCATGAGCTGCATGGTGGCGCCGCGCATCTTGAAGCGGGCGCCCTCGGGGCCGCTCTGCGAGGTCGCCCAGGGCGCGCCCTGTTGCGTGATCGTCTCGGCCTCGACCTTGCCTTCGTCGGTCAGCGAGAACACCCGCCGGCCGTCGACGTCGTCGCTTTTGATGAGGCCCTGGTCTTCGAGGAGCTGCAGCGTGGGGTAGACGGAGCCCGGGCTGGGCCGCCACATGCCGCCGCTGCGCGACTCGAGCTGCTGCATGACCTCGTAGCCGTGCATGGGCTGCTCGGCCAGCACGGCCAGGATCGCGGCCTTGACGTTGCCGCGGCGGGCGCGCCCGTGCGGGCCGAAGCCGTGGGGTCCGCAGTGATGGCCGTGGGGGCCGTGCCCTTCGTGAAAGCGCAGCTCCGTTGCGTGGCCGCGGGGCCACCGGCGCGGAGCACCCTCACCCGGGCCGGAGCCCGGTCCTGAATCTTCGTGGAACGACATGTTCTGCCTCCGTTGTTGTTGTATCGCTGTTACGCGATATATCGTGACACATCGTTTCCAGATGTCAAACGCAGCAAACATGGCGGCTCTGTCCGCGCGTTTTCCTCAGGAGAACCGCGCCGCGCGCCGAATCACTGCAGGGAACACGATGAGCGCCGAGACAGCACACCACGGACGCCCGCGGTCGCACGCCACGATCGCCGGCCTTGGCGACCGCTGGGCGCTCGCCGCCCTGGCTGTAGCGGCCGGCTCGCGGCTGCTGGTCGCCGCCGTCTGCCTGGCCGCCGGGCGCCTCTTCACGGCCCAGCCCGTGGGCTCGGGCTTGCGCTACCCCGCCTGGGCCGACACGTTCCGCGGCACGCTCGGTGGCCTTCTCAACCCGCTGACCCACTACGACGGCGTGTGGTTTCTGCACGTCGTCGTGCAGGGCTACCCGCGGGGGCTGTTCGCGCCGTTCTTTCCGCTGTATCCGCTGGCCGTGCGGGGCGCCGGCCTGCTCGTGGGCCACGACTACGAGCTCGCCGGCATCGCCCTCTCGACGGCTTGCTTTCTGGTCGCGGCCGCCCTGTTGTACGGTCTCGTCGAGCGCGACTTCGGCCATCGGGCGGCCTTTGGCACGGTGCTGTTCCTGTCGGTGTTCCCGACCTCGTTCTTCTTTTCGGCCGTCTACAGCGAGTCGCTCTTTCTGCTGCTGTCGCTGGCCTGCTTCTGGTGCCTGCGGCGCGACTGGCTGGTGCTCGCCGGGGTCGCCGCCCTGCTGGCCGCGCTCACGCGTGTCACCGGCGTGCTGCTGCTCCTGCCCATGGCGATGGCCTACTTCGGCTCGAGCAAGCGGGCGACCGGACGCGCCTGGGCGCGTCCGGTCGCCCTGCTGCTACCGCCGCTCGGCCTGCTCGGCTACTGCCTCTTCATGTGGCGCGTGGGGGGCGATCCCGTGCTCTGGTCGACCGACGAGAGCGACTGGGGCCGTCATCTGGCGGCGCCCACCTCGACCGTCTGGCATGCGCTGCGCGCCGCCGGCTACGCCGTGCGCTATATCGCCACCGGCCACCCGGCGCCGCTCCTGCAGGCCTATCCCGGCGAGGCGCTCTCGTTCGTCCAGCACGAGATCGCCGTTGTGAACCTCGTGTCGTTCCTGGCGCTGGCGTTTGCCGTGTGGGCGCTTCTCGCCGGCTGGCGCCGGCTGCCGCACGGCTACACCGTGTACGCGGCGGCGCTGGTGATGGTGCCCCTGCTGCAGCCGCGCGCCCAGATCCCGCTCATGTCGATGCCGCGCTTCGTGCTCTGCGCGTTTCCGCTGTTCATCTCACTGGGCCTTGCGACCGAGCGCCGCCCGCTGCTGCGCACGGTGCTGGTGGTGGGCTCGACCGCCGCCCTGATCTACCTGACCGGGCGCTTCGCGCTCTGGCTGTTCGTGGCCTAGCGGCGGACGACCGTCACCTCGGCCAGATCCTTGACCACGACATCGGCGCCGTGCGCCTTGAGCGCCTGCGCGTGGTCGGAGCGGTCGACACCGATGACGAGGCCAAAGCCGCCCCTGCGGCCGGCTTCGACCCCCGCTTCGGCATCTTCGACGACGACGGCGCGCGGCGGCGCGACGCCGAGGCGGCGCGCCGCCTCGACGAACACCGCCGGATCGGGCTTGCCGGGCAGGCCGAGCTGCTCTGCTACGCCGCCGTCGATCTGCTCCGCGAACAGGCCGGCCACGCCGGCGGCGGCCAGGATCGCGCTCGTGTTCTTGCTGGCCGAGATGATGGCCGTCGCGACGTCGGCCTCGTGCAGCAGACCGATGAGCGCCACGGTGGTGGGGAAGGGCTTCACACCCTGCTCGGCCACGATCCGCAGGAAGTAGTCGTTCTTGCGATTGCCCAGGCCGCAGATCGTGTCGGCGTCGGGCGGGTCGGAGGGCGCTCCCCAGGGCAGCGTGACTCCGCGCGAGGCAAGAAAGTCGCGCACCCCGTCGTAGCGCGCCTTGCCGTCGACGTAGGGCAGGTAGTCGGCTTCGAGGTCGAAAGGCCGGAACGGTTCGCCCGTGCGCCGCGCACGGTCTTCGAGAAAGCTGTCGAAGAGCGCCTTCCAGGCGGCCGCGTGCACGGTCGCCGTCTGCGTGACGACGCCGTCCATGTCGAACACGACCGCGTCGAACCGCGCTGCCGCGATGGTGGCTTGGGGATCTGTGATCACGCGGCCTCCCTGGTCGTGCGCGCTGGTCTGCGAGTCTCTAGTCTTGCCGTTTGGCGCCCTGGCGAAAACCAGCGAACGCCCGAGCGGCGAGTGTCGTTTGTCGGGGATTTGCGTCCAACCGGTGTGGCGGCCGGCCGGTCGCGCAGCTCGCGGCCCATGGGCGCGCCGCCCGCCGACCCGGTTTGCCGCCGCCCGGGCAACCCTCATAGGATGAGCCCATGAGCGGACTCGACGACCGCCCGGCCTCCGCGCCAGCCGCGCCTGCCGCGGCGCCCACCTGGTGGCTGCGGCCCGGTCTCGACGTGCGCGATGGCCGGCTGCGCATCGCCGGCCGCGATGCCCAGCGCCTCGCCGAAGAGCACGGCACGCCGCTCTTCGCCTTCGATCTGACCGATATCACCGATCGTGTGCGGCGCGTCCAGGCGGCCCTGGCGGCGACCGGCCTGCCCCATCGTGTGCGGTTCGCCCTCAAAGCGCAGCGCGAGCCCGAGGTGCTCGCTGCGCTGCGCGGTCTCGGCGCGCCGGGCACAGCCGCCGCGGTGGGCGTCGACGTCTGCTCGCCCGGCGAGGTCGCCTGGGCTCTCGAACACGGCTGGCGGGCCGAGGAGCTCAGCTTCACCGCCACCAATCTGGTCGACCGCGACCTGCAGGCCATCCTGCGGCACCCGCTCAAGCTGAACGTCGATCTGCTCTCGCAGTTGCGGCGCGTCGGGCGGCTCTCGCCCGGACGCCGGGTCGGCCTGCGGCTCAATCCGCGGGCCGGCGCCGCGCGCCGTTTCGTGCCGGCCGGGCGCTCACCCGACGACGAGCTGCAGTTCGGCATCTACGCGTCGGACAGACCGACCAAGTTCGGCATCTACGCCGAGCAGCTCGATGAGGCGCTGACGATCGCTCACGAGCACGACCTGGTCATCGACACCGTCGGCGTGCACGTCTGTCATCAGATGCACGACGCCGAGCTGCCGCAGCTCGATCGGGCGCTGGCGGTCGTGGCGGGCATGGTCGAGCGGCTGCAGGATGCCGGCTGCCCGATCGCGGAGATCAACACCGGCGGCGGTCTGGGAGAGCCGATGATGGAGGGCGAGACCGACCTCGATCTCGACGCCTGGGCGGCGGTGCTCGCCCGGCGTCTCGGTCCGCTGGGAGCGACGATCGCCACCGAGCCGGGCGAGTTCTTCTTTGCCGCCGGCGGCGTGCTGCTCGCCGAGGTGGCCACCGTCGAGGACCGTCTGGGCACGACGTTCGTGGGCCTGAACGTGGGCTGGAACACCGCGGCGCTGCGCTTCGTATGGGGCGAGTGGGTCGACGTCGTGCCCGCCGTCGACCCACTCGCCCCGCGTCCGCGGCGCGTGACGATCGCCGGCCACATCAACGAGGCGCCCGACCTGTTCGCCGAGGACTACGGCTTTCCGGCCGTGAGCGAGGGCGACATCGTCGCTCTGCTCAACGTCGGCAGCTACTGCCAGGCCGCCGGCGGTACGCACTGTCTGCGGCCGGTGGCGCCGGCGGTCTACTTTGCCGAGCGCCTCGGCGCCTGAGCGCCGTCGCGCCCTACAGTGCCCGTTCGAGGATCCAGCGGCGCAGCGTGCGGTCGAGGTACAGGTCGAACACGCGGCCCTCGGCGACGACCCGCAGGTAGCGACGGTCGACCCGTGCCTCGTCGCTCCACCAGCCGGTGTCGATCGACCAGCGCTGCAGCACGCGTTCGACCCGCCAGCGCCGGCCGCGCCATAGAAAGGCTCGCGGGGCGCGGGCGAGCGGACGCCAGACGACGGTGATGGGGGCGGGCAGACCTTGGGCCACTGCGAGTCTCTCGTGTCGCGCTGCGAACGTGCGGGGGAGCAGCGTAAGACGAACATGAGTTCGTGTCAAGGAGCTGATCAGAAGGTCTCGCGAGCCTGAACGGGGCGACGGTTCAGGCGCCGGCGACCGTCCCGTCGACGGTCGGCGCGGCCTGACCGTAGGGCGCCTCGGGAGCGCTCGCCGCGGCCGTGCCGGCACAGAGCGGCAGGCGGCGCACGAGCTCGGCGGCGGCGGCTTCGCGCAGCTCGTGGGGCGCGTCGGGGCCCGGCAGATTGACAACGTTCACCGCCTCGCGGTGGCGGCGCAGCCAGCCGGAGACCAGCAGGATCTCGTCGATCGTGTCGGCCGGCAGAGGCGGCACCGGCGGCATCGCCGCGTAGATACCGGTCACGAGCTCGAGGGCGCCGTCGGGCGTGAGCTCGTCCGGGCGCAGCGAGCGCTCGTCGACGATGCTGCCGGCGGCGACGCCGTACACGGTGACCCTGCCCGGCTGGCGGGAGGGGTAGACCAGCAGGGCGTAGGCGCGACACGCGCTGCCCAGCCTGGCGACCGTGCGCACTGCCTGGTCGAGCGTCTCGCGCCACGACTGCAGACGGGCGGCCTGCTCGAAGGCCAGCTCGGCGACGAGCTCGGCCTGGCGGCGTGCCAGCTCGCGGTCGAGCTCGCGCCCGTTGCCGGCCAGCACCAGGCTCACCTGGTCGACGATCTCCTGATACCGGCCGTTCGACGGGCCGCGACACGGACCCAGACAGGCGCCGATGTCGTGGCGCAGGCAGGCATGCTCGCCATCGGCGCTGGCGTCGCGCAGGCGCACGCAGGTGCGCAGTGGGTAGACCGCGTTCAGCAGATCGACCAGGCGTCGGGCGAAGCTCGCCCGGCGGAAGGGCCCCGCGTACAGGGCGCCGTCGTCACGGCGGTTCGGCGTGGCGTACAGGCGCGGAAACGGCTCGGTCGTCAGCTTGACGTAGTGGTAGCTCGACACCCGTGTGCCGTGCTGGTTGTAGGGCGGGCGGTGCTTGCCGATCAGCCGCGACTCGAGCAGCAGCGCGGCGAACTCGGAGCCCGTCTCGAGGATGTCGAACCGGTCGAGGAGCTCGAGCGCCTGGCGGGCGCCGTAGGCCTGGCGCTGCAGAAAGTGGTCGCGGGTCCGGCGGCGCAGATTCTCGGCCTTGCCGATGTAGAGCTCATGACCATGGACATCGCGCATGATATACACGCCGGGGCGGGTCGGCAGCCCCTCGGTGAGCACGATCTTGTGGTAGTTGCGCCGCGCGCCGGGCTCGCAGAGGCGCACGACCTCTTCGAGGGTGGTCACGCCCTGTTCCTGCAGGCGGGCCAGCAGCAGCACGAGGATCTCGGCCGTGGCGAGGGCGTCGTCGAGCGCCCGGTGGCGCGGCTTGACGGTCGTGTCGAAGCGTTCGGCCAGGGCGCCGAGCGAGCAGCGCATGGGCGACAGCAGCCGGCGGGCGAGGCGCAGCGTGTCGAGGGCGGGCCGCGGGAAGGTGCGGCTCATGAGCATGCTGAGCTCGTAGTCGAGAAAGCCCAGGTCGAAGCGGGCGTTGTGGGCGACGAGGACCGAGTCGGCCGAGAACTCCAGGAATCGCGGCAGGACCTCTTCGATCGGCGGCTGGCCGGCGACCATGGCGGCGCTGATGCCCGTGATCTCGGTGATCTTGGCCGGCACCGGCTGCCGCGGGTCGACGAGCTGCGAGAAGGTGGCGACCTGGCGGCCATCCTCGAGGCGCACCGCGCCGATCTCGGTGATCTTGGTGAAGCCCGGGGTGCCGCCGGTGGTCTCGAGGTCGACGACGGTGAAGGCCACGGTCGACAGGTCGCGTCGCTGGGCGTGCCACTCGCCGAGGCCAACGTGGAAGGGTCCGTCCCAGACGAGCCGTTCGTCGTCGCGCACGATGTCGGAGACGAGGACGCGCATGAGCTCGGGGGGGCAGTTGGCCATGCGAAACAGGCGAGGCCAGACCTCGCGGTAGTCGAGTGGTTCGCCGGCCTGCTCGAGAAGAGCGACCAGTTCGTCGACCGTCATGAACGCCAGTTGCACCGGTCCATCGTAGCGCGACTTTGGCGCAATGCCAGCATTGCCCGCGCCGCCGTGAGTGGACGGGCGCTGTGGCGGCCCGCCGTTACGCTCCCGCCGGGCGCGGGTAGATGAAGAGCCGTGGGAGAACCCGGCCCGTGGGGCCGCGCCGAAGGAGTCGTTTCGTGGACCGAGACAAGTTGCACCGCGAAGTGCTGCGCACGTTCGACAACGCCTGCATCAGCCGCAGCGCGCAGTACTCGGGCAGGGCCGGGTTCGTGCCCCTCGCCGACGTCTATTTTCAGGAGGAGTCGCGTCAGCTCGTCGTGCGCTTCGAGCTGCCGGGGCTGACGCGCGAGGATATCCAGCTCGACGTCGAGCCCCGCAAGGTGGCGGTCCGCGGGCGGCGCACGTTCTTCGGCGGCGACCGCCGCGTCTACCAGCAGGTCGAGATGGACTACGGCGACTTCGAGCGCCAGATCCGCCTGACGGTCGACATCGACGTCGACGCCACGCAGGCCACCTACGAGGCCGGCATCCTCGAGGTGCGGCTGCCGCTCGTCGCCCACGACCCGCACAAGCAGCGTATCGAGATCAAGATCGGGGGTGAGTCGTGAGCGAGCCCGACGAAGTCGAGGTCAAGGTGCCCGATCAGAACGAGCTGCCCGGCGAGCTGCCGGTCCTGCCGCTGCGCGACACGGTCGTCTTTCCCGACACGATGATCCCGCTGACCGTCGGTCAGCAGCGCTCGATCAAGCTGATCGACGAGGTGCTCGCCGCCGACCGCCTGCTCGTGCTGGTGGCCTCCAAGGATGCCGAGATCGAGGTCCCCGGGCCCGACCTGCTCTACCGGGTCGGCACCGTGGCCCTGGCCCACAAGATGGTCAAGCTGCCCGACAACACCATGCGTATCCTGGTGCAGGGGCTGCAGCGCGTGAAGATCACCGGCTACACGTCGCAGGAGCCCTACCTCCGGGCGACGATCGAGAAGCTCGACGACGTGGTGGTCGAAAGCAAGGAGGTCGACGCCCTGCGCGCCAACCTGCTGTCGGTCTTCTCGCGCATCGTCTCGCTCGTGCCCTACCTACCCGAAGAGCTCGAGATGGCGGCCGCCAACGTCGAAGAGCCCGGCGCCCTGGCGTTTCTGGTGGCCAGCACCATGCGCATCAAGACCGAAGACAAGCAGGAGCTGCTCGAAGAGGCCGACATCGAGCAGCGGTTGCGCAAGCTCACCCGCATCCTGGCGCGCGAGCTCGAGGTGCTCGAGCTGGGCTCCAAGATCCAGTCCGACGTGCGCTCCGAGATCGACAAGACTCAGCGCGAGTACTTTCTGCGCCAGCAGCTCAAGGCGATCCAGCAGGAGCTCGGCGAGACCAACGAGCAGGAGGCCGAGGTCAACGAGCTGCGCACCACGCTCGACCAGCTCGTGCTGCCCGACGAGGTCCGCAAGGCGGCCGAGCACGAGCTCGAGCGCCTGTCGCAGATCCAGTCGGCCAGCGCCGAATACCCGGTCATCCGCACCTATCTCGACTGGATCGTGACATTGCCCTGGAACATCTCCAGCGAGGACAATCTCGACATCAAGCACGCCCGCGAGATGCTCGACCGCGACCACTACGACCTCGAGAAGGTCAAGGACCGCATTCTTGAGTACCTCGCGGTGCGCAGCCTGAAGAGCGACCTGCACGGGCCGATCCTGTGCTTCGTCGGACCGCCCGGCGTGGGCAAGACCTCGCTGGGTCGCTCGATCGCCGAGGCGATGGGTCGCAAGTTCGAGCGCATCAGTGTCGGCGGCGTGCGCGACGAGGCCGAGGTCCGCGGCCATCGGCGCACGTATGTCGGGGCGATGCCCGGCATCATCCTGCGCGCCATGCGCGACGCCGGCACCGACAACCCGCTGTTCATGATCGACGAGATCGACAAGATGGGAGCCGACTGGCGCGGCGACCCCTCGAGCGCCATGCTCGAGGTGCTCGACCCCGAACAGAACAACACGTTCCGCGACCACTACCTCGACCTGCCGTTCGACCTTTCGAAGGTCATGTTCATCACCACGGCCAACCAGCTCGAGCCCATCCCGGGGCCGCTGCGCGACCGCATGGAGATCATCGCGCTGGCCGGCTACACGATCGACGAGAAGCTGCACATCGCGCGCAAGTATCTGGTGCCCAAGCAGGTGGCCGCCAACGGCCTGCGGCCCAGCCAGGTCGCCTTCGACGACGCGGCCCTGCATGAGATCATCACCTCGTACACGGTCGAGGCCGGCGTGCGCAACCTCGAGCGCGAGATCGGCTCGGTCTGCCGCAAGCTGGCCCGTAAGGTGGCCGAGGACAACGGCGGCCGGCGGCGGTTCAAGGTCGGCCCCAAGCGGGTGCACGAGCTGCTCGGACGGCCGCGCGTGTTCGCCGAGACCAAGCGCCGCACCGCCGACGCCGGCGTGGCGACCGGACTGGCCGTGACGCCGGTCGGCGGCGACATCCTCTTCATCGAGGCCACCTCCATGCCGGGCAGCGGTCATCTGACCGTCACCGGTCAGCTCGGCGACGTCATGAAGGAGTCGGCCCAGGCGGCGGTAAGCTACGTGCGGGCCCACTCCGCCGATCTCGGCCTGCCCGATGACTACTTCGCCAAGCGCGACATGCACATCCACGTGCCCGCCGGGGCGATTCCCAAAGACGGCCCCAGCGCCGGCGTGACCATGGCGACCGCCGTCGCCTCGCTGGTCACCGGCACCCCGGTGAGCGCCGACGTGGCCATGACCGGCGAGATCACGCTGACCGGACAGGTGTTGCCCATCGGCGGCCTCAAAGAGAAGACGCTGGCCGCCCAGCGCGCCGGCATCACCACGGTCATCATGCCGGCGCGCAACGAAGCCGACCTCGAAGACGTGCCCGAAGAGCTGCGCAAGGGCATGACCTTCGTGCCCGTCGAGCGGGTCGAGCAGGTGTGGAAGGCGGCCATGGGGCTCAAGCTGAACGGAGGGCGGGCGCGCAAGCAGCCGCGGGCGGTCGCCGCCGTGCCCGCCGCCGAGCCGGCTGCCGACCGCCCCGCCGAACCCGAGGCCGCCGCCGCGCCCAGGCGCGCCGCTCGCACCCGGCGGGCGCGGGGAGGCTCGCGGTCGTAAGGGCGGTCGCCGCCCCGGCCGCCGAGCCAGGGAGCGTGCTACCCCAGACCGCGGGCGTCAGGTTCGAGCGCCATCTCGGCGAGCGCCCGGTACGACGCTACGCGCTGCGCGACGGCCTCGCTGAGCAGCGTCTGGTGACGGACCAGGACCGGGCGGCGCTCGTCGGGCACGAACGCCTTGAGTGAGTCCAGCAGCGATGCGAGGCGCCGGGTCACTTGTGGCGACCCGGCGCCGAACTCGGTGATCTCCGTCAGGGCGAGGTCGACGAACTGGTCCCAGCTGCGCACCTGGGTGACCACTCGGACTGTTCCGTCGCGGTCGGCGAACAGGCCGCTGGGCCAGGTGCGCGTCGCCATCTGGCGCAGAAAGTCCTGCAGCCGGTCGAGCACCTGGACGGCCGTGGTCGGGGCGTTGACGGCCGGCGACAGGGCCTGCGCGGCAACATCGACGAGGGCGCGCACGCCGTAGAAGGGATCGCGGTAGACGGTGCGCTCGGGACCGACATCGACGGTGCGCAGCAGGTCCTCGTCGGTCGGCAGCGAGGCGGCACCACCGGGCCCGGCGAAGAGCTCGAACAGCGGCTCGCCGCTGCCCACGTACTGGCCTACCTGGGGGGTCAGGCGCACGACGCAGTCGTGCTGTCGCGCGAGGCGCATGCAGGCCGCCATGTCGATCGCCTGCAGCATCCCCTGAGCGAGGTGCACGCCCAGCGCGAAGGGCCCCGCGCGGTAGACGATGACACGGTCTGGCTCGCCCAGAGCGGGCGCCTCGACGGCGGCGTAGCGCTCGTCGGGGGGGAACATCTGCTCCAGCGCCCGGCTCGTCTCGACGGCCACGGTGCTGATGGCGTAGGCGATCCGCATGCCGCGGATGGTGAGGGTGACGTAGGCGATGAACACGGCGATGCTGGCGACGGCCAGGACCATGGCGACCGCGACTGAGACGGTCGAGATGTCGGCGTGTCCGCGGCGCGTGAGCTCCTCGAGATAGCCGAGGCTGAAGAGCGGATAGATGAAGGTGGCGATGAACGTGCCCAGAGCGACCTTCGTCGTGGTCGTGCGCACGTAGTTGCGCAGCACGCGGGGCGAGAACTGCTGGCTGGCGAGCTGCAGGGCGACCAGGCCGATCGAAAAGACGACCCCCAGGAACGTCAGCATGGCCGTCGCCAGGGTGGAGAGCACGACGCCGGCGCCGCCGGCGCTGACGATCCAGGGGACCGTTCCGGGCGCGACCGGCGCCAGGCGCTGGTCTATGGCGCGGGTGACGGCGGCCAGCAGCAGCGCGCCGACCAGAAACGCCGCCGGGATGAACCAGAAGTTGTTGTAGAACCTCTCACGCGGGCGCACCAGGTTGAAGCGCCGTCCGTCCGCGACCACCTGGGCGCGACTACTGATCGCCTCTGCCGCCATCTCCCGCCTTTCGCTCGAGGGCCCGCAGGGCCCGCTCGGACCTGCCCGGCTGCGGGCAGATCCGCCGTGGCGCGCTGCGCCGTCCCGACGCGACCAAGGGCGCCGGAACCATGTTCGGATCCGGCGCCCTCGGGCAAGCGGAGCGCCGGTGCCGACCAGACTTCCCGGCGCGCCATGAACCACTCCTAGTCTACCCCGAATCGCGCCCGCTGCATGCCGAGGTTCGTACGCGGCGGTTCACGGAGCTCGGTGGCGCACGGCAGCCGCAGCGGCGCAAAGCGCCGCAGCCGGCATTGCGGCGCGCCCCGCGGCGACCGGGCCCTGATCGCAGCGGCCACGGATGCCCGCATACCACCGGACGAGGCGGTGCTCGCGGCCTCATTGCGCCCGGAGCGCATTGGGGACTACGATTGTGCCGTGAACGACTCTGCCAGCCAGCCAAAGGGGGGATGGTGAGTCCGGTCGACGCCGCCGCGACCAACGTCGGCGCCGGCAACTGGAAGGGCCTGGGCATGTGGGCCTGGCTGCTCTTCCGCATCGCCGGCATCGTCCTGGTCATCTACCTGTTCGCGCACATCGGCGTGATCTCGAGCGCGCGCTGGAGCGGTCACTCCACGCTGAACAGCGCCCTCACCCTGTTCGACCATCCGCTCTTCGTGCTGCTCGACCTGCTGCTCGTCTGGGCGGTCCTCTTTCACGCCCTGAACGGCGTGCGCATTCTGCTCATGGACTTTGGCCTGGGCATCCACCGCCACAAGGCCGTGTTCGTGGTGTGCATGGCGGTGGCCGTCGTCGGTCTCGGTTTCTTCGCGCTTAAGGCCTTCTCGTACATCGCGGCCCATCACGCCGGCGGACTCGGGGGGCTGGTATGAACGCTCAGGCCACTGGGCACTCTTCGCCGCCGCCGGCGGCGGCCGGCACCGACCCGGCGCCGACGACGGGTCGCATGCGCCCGTCGGTGCTCGACAGCAGCAGAGGCGGCATGTGGGGCTGGCTGGGGCAGCGCGTCACGGCCGTGGTGCTGATCGTCGGTCTGCTGACGCACATCGTCGATACTCACCTCTTCAATCTCGGCCATCTGAGCTATCTCAACATCGGCGACCGGCTGGGCTCGTCGTTCTTCGTCGTGATCGACATCAGCCTGCTGGCCGCGGCCATCTTCCACGGCCTGAACGGCGCCCGCATGGTGGTGCTCGACTACTGGCTGCAGACGCGCGCCAGCCGCGTGGCCCTGACGATCGCGCTCTGGGTGCTGGGCTCGGCGACCTTCGTCTATGGCCTGTGGGCCCTGTGGCCCTGGATCGCAAAGTGAGGGGCCGGCGATGATCAGACATCAGCTCGTCGTCGTCGGCGGCGGCCTGGCCGGACTGCGGGCCGGAGTCGAAGCTAAGGGCGCCGGCATCGACGTCGCCATCCTCTCGCAGGTCCACCCCGGCCGCAGCCACTCCGGCGCCGCCCAGGGCGGCATCAACGCGGCCCTCGCCAACAACCCCGAAGGCCACGACGACACGCCCGAAAAGCATGCCTTCGACACGGTCAAGGGCTCCGACTACCTGGCCGACCAGGACGCCGTCTATCAAATGACCCAGGACGCCCCGCCGGCGATCTTCGAGATGGAACACTGGGGCTGTCCGTTCAGCCGCTACGACGACGGCCGCATCGCCCAGCGTCCGTTCGGCGGGGCCGGCTTTCCGCGCACCTGCTACGGCGCCGACAAGACCGGCCACTACCTGCTTCACACGCTCGTCGAGCAGGCCTACCGGCGGCAGGTCAGGATCTACATGGAGCAGTTCGTGACGAGTCTCATCGTCGTCGACGGGCAGTGCCGTGGGGTGGTCGCCTACGACATGATCCGTGGCGGCTTCGAGGCTTTCGTCGCAGACGCCGTGATCATCGCCACCGGCGGCGCCGGGCGCACCTACTCCAACACCACCAACGCCATCATCTCGACCGGCTACGGGGCGGCCATGGCCTACCACGCCGGCGTGCCGCTCAAGGACATGGAGTTCGTGCAGTTCCACCCCACGGGGCTCTACACGACCAACATCCTCATGACCGAGGGCTGCCGCGGCGAGGGCGCCTACCTCATCAACGACCTCGGCGAGCGCTTCATGGCGCGCTACGCGCCCAGCGTCATGGAGCTGGCCCCGCGCGACATCGCGGCGCGCTCCATCTGGACCGAGATCCTCGAGGGGCGCGGCATCGGCGGCAAGGACTTCGTCTATCTCGACCTGCGCCATCTGGGCGAGCAGAAGATCGCCGAGAAGCTGCCCGGCATCCGCGACCTGGCGATCCACTTCGAGGGTGTCGACCCGGTCACCGACCCCGTGCCGATCGTCCCCAGCCAGCACTACACCATGGGCGGCATCGACACCGACCGCGACGGCGTCACCCGGATGCCCGGGCTGTACGCCGCCGGCGAGTGTGCCTGCGTGAGCGTGCACGGCGCCAACCGCCTGGGCGGCAACTCGCTGCTCGAGACGATCGTCTTTGGCCGCCGGGCGGGCAAGGCTGTGGTCGAGTTCCTGGCCGGCGGCGGCGGCGGGCGCGCAGCGCCCGCCGCCGCCGCCGCCGTCGAAGCCCTGGCCGCGGTGCAGGCGCGCGTCGACCGGCTCTCGCGGACGGCGGCCGGCGAGAATGCCTACGACATCCGCGCCGAGATGATCGACACCATGAAACTGAACTTCGGCATCTTCCGCGAGGCGCGCCAGATGCAGGAGGGCATCGACAAGCTGCTGTCGCTCAAGGCGCGTCTGCCGGGCATCGGCCTGCGCCACGCGGGCGGGGCCTTCAACCTCGACATGATCCGCACGATCGAGCTCGAAGGCATGCTCGACGTGGCGCTGGCGACGGCAGTCGGCGCCTTCAAGCGCACCGAATCGCGCGGCTCCCACGCGCGCACCGACTACCCCAACCGCGACGACGAGCACTGGCTCGAGCACACGCTCGCCCTCTACCGGTCCGACGGCCCGCCCGAGCTCGACGTCAAGCCGGTCGCCCTCGGGATGTTCGAACCACAGGAGCGCAAGTACTGATGAGCGAGGCCCGGTTTCGCATCAAGCGGTTCGACCCGGCGAGTGACACGGCGCCGCGGTACGACACCTTCGTCGTGCCCTACGAAGGCAACCTCACCGTGCTCGAGGGGCTCTTCTCGATCCAGGAGCGACAGGACGGCTCATTGAGCTTTCGGTACTGCTGCCGGGCGGCGGTCTGCGGCTCGTGCGCCATGTACATCAACGGCCGCTACCGGCTCGCCTGTCAGACCAACGTCAGTCAGCTTCCGGCGGGCGACGTCACGGTCGAGCCCATGCCGCACCTGCCGCTCGTCCGCGACCTCGTCTGCGACATGACCGACTTCTTCGCCAAGTACGAGTACATCAAGCCGTGGCTGATCCGCGACGAGGCGCACGACCCCGAGCGCGAGATCCCGCAGTCGCCCAAGGCGCGCCGCAAGCTCGACATGCCCATCGACTGCATCCTGTGCGGCTGCTGTTACAGCTCGTGCCCGTCGGTCTGGGGCGAAGAGAACTACCTGGGCCCGGCGGCCCTGCTCAAGGCCTATCGCTTCGAAGTCGACTCGCGCGACCAGGCCCGTCGCGAACGCCTGCCCAACTTCGACAACGAGCGCGGCGTCTATCGCTGCCACACGATCACCAACTGCATGGAAGCCTGTCCCAAGGAGCTCAACCCGACCGAGGGCATCCAGTGGCTCAAGGGCGCCGCCGTGCGGCGCCGCCTGTTCGGCCGGCTCAAGTAGGGCGGCCCCGGCCGCGCGACCTGCCCGTGGGGCGCCCCTGTCGTTGCTCTGCGACGTGTCAGCTCACGTGCCCCATGGTCGCCAGGAACACGCCGGCCAGGGTGACGACCGTGGCGAGCGCGAGGCGGACGCCGAGGCGTTCGCGCAAGAAGATCATGCCGCCCACGATGGCAAAGATCGGCGAGGTGGCGACGATCAGCGTCGTGAGCACGGGCCCGATCCGGTCGATCAGCACATAGAACAGGACGGCGAAGAGCCCGTTCAGCACACCGGCCCCGACCACCAGAGCGACGACCTGGTGGCGCTGGTGACCGCGCAGGGGCACGGTGAAAAGCGACGAGCGCCGGGCGAGTACGAACGGCGCCAGCAGCACAACGCCGAAGGCCTCGCCGAGCACCATCATCGTCGTGGTGACCCCGCCGGCCGAGCGCTCGGCGAGCTCGATCATCACCGGGCTGAAGCCCCAGCCCGCGGCCGTGATCAGCGACAGCGCCACGACCGTCCCGGCGGACGTGGCGCGCGCCGGCCCAGGAGCTCCCTCGAGCGCCGGCGCGTGGGGTTCGGGTTCGTCGCCCATCCAGCGCGAGATGAGAGCCACCCCGGCGAGGGCCACGATGAGGCCGGCGATCGTCAGGCCGGCGACGGCCGTGCCGACGATGAGCGCCGCGAACACGGCCGTGAACAGAGGGTCGACGCTGCAGAGCGGACCCACGACGCCCACCCGGCCGGAGCGCAGCGCGTAGTAGTAGGCGGTGAAGGCGAGCAGCCAGGTGACCACCGAGCCCGCCGCTACGTAACCGGTGGCCGCCCAGGTCATGCCGAAGCCCAGCGGCCAGAGGTGCAGAAGGCTGAGGGGCACGGCGACGACCACAAGACTGGCGACCGACACCACGAGCACCAGAAAGTTCACCGGCAGCGGGCGCACGTAGTCGAGGACCTTCTTGTTGAGGACGACCACGGCGCCCCAGCAGGCGGCGGCCAGGAAGGCCACGCCGACCCAGACACCAAAGGCCGTCGAGATCTCGTCCACCTCCGGACGGATGCACGTGAGGGCGCGGGCCCGCGTCTGCGAGCCCGCGCCATTCTACCAGCGACGCTCGACGCGCGGACGCCGACCGGGCATACTCTCCGGCAGGCGGAGCAAGCGCGGTCTCGGCGGAGCCGCGTGCGCGCACGTGCGGAACCGACAGGGAGCGGCCATGAACACCAGCGTAGGCAGGACCCTGCTGGAGATCGCGGTCGGCGACATCGCCCTCCTCGATGTCGAGGCGATCGCCAACGCCGCCAACAACGAGCTGTGGATGGGCGTCGGCGTCGCCGGCGCCATCAAGCGAGCGGGCGGCCAGGAGATCGAGCAGGAAGCCATGCGCCAGGGGCCGATCGCGGTCGGCGACGCGGTGTCGACCGGCGGCGGCACGCTGGCGGCGAAGTGGGTCATCCACGCGGCCGTCATGGGACACGACCTGAAGACCGACGCCGACCTGATCGCCCTGGCGACGACGCACACGCTCGAGGTCGCCGATCGCCTGGGCGCGCGCTCTCTGGCGCTGCCGGCGTTCGGCAGCGGCGTCGGCGGGTTTCCCATTTACGCCTGCGCCGGCATTATGGTCGCAGGCGTGCGCGCGTACCTCGCCGGGCAACGACGCAGCAGCCTGCGCAAGGTCGTCTTCTGCGCCTACGACGACGTCGGCGCGGCCGCCTTCAAGCATGCCCTGAGCGGCATCACCCGGCCCCCGGGCTAAGCGCGGGCGGCGTTGCCGGGCTCACGACCGACGAGGCGCGCTCCTCAGACGTCGTAGCGCCGGCGATGAGCGCGGATGAGGCCGGCCGGGCCGGTCATCATCATGTCGCCAAACGGCGCCGGGAAGCTCACCGGCAGCGAGCCGCCGGCCNNGGGCAGGCCACCAGCCAGAAAGCGCCGCACGTACGACTCGAGCAGGGGGCCGTTGAGGCGGTTGGTGTGGTCTTCGTAGACGCCTGCCAGGCGGCCGTCGAGCGCCACGGCGCAGATCGTGTGGCAGTTGCCGACGTTCACCAGCACCGCGTCGGCGGTGTCGTCGCCGAGGGCTCCCAGCAGGGCCGCCGGGCCGGTGTCGGCGGCCGTGACTCGCGGCAGAGCCGCCAGGGCGCCGGCCGCCGCCCGCAGCCGCGTGAGCTCGGGCGGCACTTCGTCGGCTGCATAGAACAGCTCGGCGAGCGGCGTGCGGGCGGCCAGAGCGCGCTCCCAGATCGCGAAGCGGAAGACCCGGTTGGAGCCGCGCGGGCTGAAGCCGTGGTCCTGGGCCGCCAGGCAGCCGCCCGTGAAGTGCGTCGCCACGCCGAGGCCGGCGAGCGCGCACAGTAAGCCGTCCAGGTCGACGTCGCCCGAGCGCACTTCGGCGGCGCCGGCGCGCAACAGCGGCCGTACCTCGTCGTCGGAGACGAGGCGCACACCGCGGCCGGTCGCCCACGCGAGGCTGTCGGCGAACGATAGCGCGGCGCTGTCGGTCGCCGAGAAGACAAGGCCGGCGGCGAGGTGGGCGAGCATCGCCTTGGTCGAGGGTCCGCCGCCCATGGTGGGTCCGGCGAACATCACCGCCAGCCCGCGGCGGGTCGCCTCGCGGATCTGGCCGGCCACGATCTGGGTGCGCGAGGGCACGACGAGCTTGACCGAGTTTTCGGGACGGTGGTCGGGCTCGAAGACGAGGATGTCTGTGGTCCCCATGCCGACGTCGAGAGCCAGCAGGCGCGTGGGCGTCGTCACCGCGACGGCTCCGCCGTCAGGCGGGGGTCGCCGGGCGGGCGAACCGCAGGCGCCAGACGTTGACCAGCGCCTCGAGGAAGATGTCGTTGGACATCTTCGACTCGCCGACCTTGCGGTCGACGAAGATGATGGGCAGCTCGACGACGCGAAAGCCGAGCTTGTGGGCGCGGTAGGTCATCTCGATCTGAAAGCCGTAGCCCTTGGTGTCGATGGCGTCCAGGTCGATCGCCTCGAGCACCCGGCGGCGGAAGCACTTGAAGCCGCCGGTGAGGTCGTGGTACGGCAGACCGAGCACGGCCTGGGCGTAGAGGCAGCCGCCGCGGCTGATGAACCTGCGCGACAGCGTCCAGTTCTCGACGCCCCCGCCGCGCACGTAGCGCGAGCCCAGCACCAGGTCGGCTCCCTGGTCTATGAGGGCCACGAAGTGGGGCAGGTAGCTGGCGTCGTGCGACAGGTCGGCATCCATCTCGAACAGCAGGTCGGCGCCCGCGGCCAGGGCATGGCGAAAGCCGGCGAGGTAGGCCTTGCCCAGACCCTCCTTGCCGGCGCGGTGCAGCACCTCGACGTCGGGGTACTGCCCAGCGAGGCGGTCGGCCAGCTCGCCGGTGCCGTCGGGCGAGTCGTCGTCGACGATCAGTGTGTGGAGCTGCAGGTCGTGGCCGTCGGCGACCTCGCGGATGCGCTCGAGGGCATGCTGCAGGTTGTCGCGTTCGTTGTAGGTCGGCAGCACGATGGTGTTCATGGCGCTCAGTATACCTGTCGGCGGGCCGGTTGCCGCGAGATCGCGGCCCGCGACCCCGCCGGCGCGCCACCCGCGGTGGGGGGGTCGGCCGTGCCGTCCCGGGGGTGCGCTACGATAGGCGGACAACGGCCAACTCTCACCCTCAAGTTGAGAGCGAGGTTTTTCACTACTCAAAGGTGGGCCAAGAACGGCAGGAACCATTGCAACCGCCGAGAAATCGTCTATATTGTGACAGTCCAGCCTTCCGGACACTACATCTTGTATCTCTCGTAGCAGGAGTCTCTCTTTCCGTGCATTGCCCATTCTGTGGTGACGAAGACAGCCGTGTCGTCGACTCGCGCGATTCCGAGTCGGGCGACACCATCCGTCGCCGGCGCGAATGCGGCTACTGCGGCCGCCGCTACACCACGTATGAGCGGGTCGAAGAAGCGCCGCTGCTGGTCGTCAAGCGCAGCGGCGCCGACGAGGTCTTCGCTCGGGCCAAGCTGCTGAACGGCCTGCTGCGGGCCTGCGAGAAGCGCCACATCTCCCTGGAGCGCATCGAACGGGTCGCCGACGAGATCGAAGGCGAGCTGCGCTGCGAATCTGTGCAGCAGGTCACGTCGGTCGAGATCGGCGAACGGGCGCTGCGCCACTTGCGCGACCTCGACCGCGTGGCCTACATCCGCTTCGCTTCGGTGTACCGCCAGTTCGACGACATCGACGAGTTTCAAAGCGAGCTTGCACGGCTCGACGAACCGGCGTTCGACACAGCGACACACGACGCGCCGGCCGACCAGCCGGCCGGCGCGGCAACCACACACGACGCGCCGGCCGGGCAGCCGGCTCTGGCCGGATCCAATGGGGGCAGGGGGCATGACTCATGACTGAGACGGGTCGCGACGTGGTCGAGCTGTCGGCCAACGCGCTCAAGGTGCTGCAGCGTCGCTACCTCAAAAAGGGCGACAACGGCGAGCTGCTCGAGACGCCCGAGCAGATGTTCCGCCGCGTGGCCCGGGCGGTCGCCCAGGCCGAGCGGCTGCACAATCCCGGCGCTCCGGTCGGCGACTACGAAGAGACCTTCTACGGGCTCATGACGAGCCTCGAGTTCATGCCCAACAGCCCGACCCTCATGAACGCCGGTCGCGAGCTCGGTCAGCTCTCGGCGTGCTTCGTGCTGCCCGTCGGCGACTCCATGGACTCCATCTTCGAAGCGATCAAGCAGACCGCCCTCATTCACAAGAGCGGCGGCGGCACCGGCTTCTCGTTCTCGCGCGTGCGGCCCAAGAACGACGTCGTGCTGTCGACCGCGGGCGTCTCGTCGGGTCCGCTGTCGTTCATGAACGTCTTCGACGCCGCCACCGAGACCATCAAGCAGGGCGGCACGCGGCGTGGCGCCAACATGGGCATCATGCGCGTCGATCACCCCGACATCCTCGATTTCATCACCGCCAAGCACAGCGACGACTGCCTGAACAACTTCAACATCTCGGTAGCCGTCACCGACAGCTTCATGCACGCCGTCGAAGCCGACGAGGAGTACCCGCTCGTCAACCCGCGCTCCGGCGAGACGGTGCGTACGCTGCGCGCCCGCAAGGTGTTCAACTCGATGGTCACGCTCGCCTGGAACAACGGCGACCCCGGCATCGTGTTCATCGACCGCATCAACGAGCACAACCCGACCCCCCAGCTTGGCCCGATCGAGAGCACCAACCCCTGCGGCGAGCAGCCGCTGCTGCCCTACGAGTCGTGCAACCTGGGCTCGATCAACCTCGCCAGGGTGTGCGACGACGGACACGTCGACTACGGCCGTCTGGGCCGTATTGTCAAGACGGCCGTGCGGTTCTTAGACGACGTCATCGACGTCAACAACTACCCGCTGCCGCAGATCGCCGAGATGAGCCGCGGCAACCGTAAGATCGGCCTGGGTGTCATGGGCTTCGCCGACCTGCTGTTCCGGCTGGCCATACCCTACGACTCCGACGAAGCGCTGCAGCTGGCCGGCCAGCTCATGGAGTTTGTGAACACCGAAGCGCGGGCCGCCTCTGTCGAGCTCGCCGCCGAGCGCGGCGTGTTTCCCAACTTCGAGGGTTCCATCTACGACGTCGACGGCGGTCCGCGGCTGCGCAACGCGACCGTGACCACCATCGCCCCGACCGGCACCATCTCGATCATCGCCGGCTGCTCGAGCGGCATCGAGCCGCTGTTCGCGCTGAGCTACGTGCGCCGCAAGGTGCTAGACGACGACGAGATGCTCGAGGTCTACCCGTACTTCGAAGAGGTCGCGCGGCGCGAGGGCTTCTACACCGAGGCGCTCATGCAGCGCATCGCCGACGAGGGCTCGGCGCGCCACGCCGACGACGTGCCCGAGCTCTGGCGCGCCGTGTTTGCCACCGCCCACGACGTCACCCCCGAGTGGCACGTCAAGCTGCAGGCGGCCTTCCAGGGCAGCACCGACAACGCCGTGTCCAAAACGGTCAACTTTCCCAACCAGGCCACGGCCGACGACGTCGAAAAGGTCTACCTGCTCGCCTTTCGCTCGGGCTGCAAGGGTGTCACCATCTACCGCGACGGCAGCCGCGAAGAGCAGGTCTTGAACGTCGGCGCGGCCACGAAGCAGACGGGCCGCCGCGACCCGGCCAGCGGCCTGGCCACCACGCGCCCGGCGCGCCCGCGGCTGCTCACCGGCGAGACCGAGCGCATGGACACCGGCTGCGGCAAGCTGTTCGTCATCATGAACGACGACGAGCACGGGCCGCGCGAGGTCTTTGCCAACATGGGCAAGGCCGGCGGCTGCGCGTCGTCCAACACCGAAGCGCTGGGCCGGCTCATCTCGCTGGCGCTCAAAAAGGGCGCCGCGCCGAGCGAGATCGTCGACCAGCTCAAGGGCATCCGCTGCCACGTACCCTATGGCATGGGGCCCAACGCCACCCTGTCGTGCGCCGACGCCATCGGCAAGGCGATCGAGCGGCGCTACATCGCCGGCGCCGGCACGCCGGCGGCGGCGCCCGAGCCGCAGCTTGCACTCGTCGGGGTCGCCCAGGGGGCCTGCCCAGACTGCGGCGGTGCCGTCGAGCACGAAGGCGGCTGCGTCGTCTGCCGGCTCTGCGGCTACTCCAAGTGCGGTTGACCCTGTCGCCGACCCGTCGCGAGCAGCGTTCCGGCGGGGTAGAGTAAGTCCAGCACACCTCAGTTCCGACCGGGGGAGCCACAAATGGCCGACCAGCAACCGCCCGAAACGCCGCCCAGCGCGCCGCCCGACGAATCGTCCAAGGCGTCGCCCGACGAATCAGGCGCCACGCCCGAGGCGCCGTCCGGCGGCCCGGTGGCCGACGGTGAGTTCGAGATCGGCGACACCGTCATCGCCAAGATCGCCCACGCGGCCTGCTGCGAAGTCGAGGGCGTGCACGCCCTCGGAGGGGTGACCTCGCGAGCGCTGTCGAGCCTGCGGGTGGCCGACACGCGCACGCAGGGCGTGACGGTCGATCTGCGCGGCGGCGACGTCGTGGTCGACATCACGCTGGTCGTCACCTACGGACGAAGCATCCCCGAAGTAGCCCAGGCCTGTCGCGAGCGGGTACGCGATCGCATCGAAGCCACGACCGGTCTGGCGGTCAAGGCCGTCAACGTCGTCGTGAGCGACATCTACTTTCCCGAGGGAGCCTCTGGCGCCGAGAGCGGACAGACCTAACCGGTCGCGTGGCGCAGTCGCCCTCGATGCGGCCGAGGCGGCGCTCGGGTTTCTGGCGCTGGCCGTCGCCGGCGTGGCGCTCATTGCGGCGGCCGTCGAGTTGCTGGCCGCCGCCGCCGGTCGCCACGTGGTCATCTGGCGGACCGTGCCCCTGCCGCACTCTCACGAGGGTCGCATCCTTGTCCTGCTTTTGCTCCTGGCCGGCTCGGTGGCGCTGGCCGCCCTCGCCCTGCGGGCCCGTCCGGCGGCGCTCGTGCTGAGCGTCGAGGGCGGCAGCCTGCGGCTGCCGCCCGACACGCTCGAGCGCTTTCTCGCCGACGAGCTCACCCGCGACCCCGACGTGGTCGAGTCGCGGGCCTGGTTCGCGCTGCGCGACGAACGCCTCACCGCTCGGCTGTGGGTCGCGCTGCGACCCCTGGCCCCGGCCGCCGCTGCGCGCGAGCGTCTCGGCGGCGTCGCCACGGCGGCGCTGCGCGACGAGCTTGGCCTGACGGTCGATGTCGCCGAGCCGGTCGTCAAGGTGCTGCGCGTTCGCGAGCTGCCGAGGTACCTGCGCTGAGGCGGGTCGTCCTTCTGTGTGCCGCGTTGGCCGGCACGCTCATTTGCGCCGCACTACTGCTGCGCGAAGCGGCGCTGGCCGCCAGCCAGACCGTAGTGTGGTCGGCGCCGCGCTGGTGGCACGATCTGCTGACGGCCCCCGCCGGCCTGGCCGCGCTCGCCGGCGTCGCCGCGGCCCTGCTGGGCGTCGGCTGCCTGTGGCTGGCGCTGCGCATGCTGGGCGGCGGCGAACGCGACGAGGGCGCTGCCATCGATGCCGGCGCCGGTCAGACGAGCGTGGTCGTCAAGGCCGGGGCGCTCGAACGGCTGCTGGCCCGGCGCCTCGTCGACGAGCTGGCCGAGGTCAGAAGCGCGCGCGTGCGGGTGACGAGGCGCGAACAGCGCCTCGTCACCCGCACGTCCATCTCGCTTGCCGCGACCGACGTGCGCCGCGCACACGCCCGCGCTCGGACCGTCATCGACCGGGAGCTGCGGGCCGCGGCAGGTCTCGACGCGGGCGAGCTGACAGTCGAGGTCGACGAGTTGCTCGTCGGCCGGGGAGGTGGCACGTGAGTCTCAGGTACATCGGACTGGCCGTCGGCCTTGTGGTCGGCGTCGTGTGGATGGCTCTCGGTCTCGAGAAGCTGGTCGTCGTCTGCGCCATCGGCGCCCTGGGCTATCTGATCGGCGGCGTGCTGGCCGGCGAGATCGACATTCAGCGCTCCATCGACAACCTGCGCCGCAAGTAAGCGAGCCGGAGACCGTGGCCACGAGCCCGCACGACCCCGGTGGTCGGTTTCGGCGGCCGGCCGGCCGGTTCCCTTCTCTACAGTGCGGCGGCGATCGCCTCGAAGGCGCGCACGTGCTCCTCGGCAAAGCGCAGATCGAGCGCTTCGGGCCATGTCGAGAGCTTCACGACAACCGTCTCGGACGGCAGATGGACAAAGACGGACTGACCGTGAATGCCGGAGGCCAAGTAGACCCCGCTCACAGGGTCTATGACCCACCACTGATTGCGGTACATGCCGCCGGGGTAGCGGGCGGCCTGTGGCGAGGCGGCGAAGGCTGCCTGCGCTTCGTCGTCGCCTTGCCAGCAGTCGCGCACCCAGGCTCCCGGCACGATCTGAGACCCGTTGAAGAAGCCGCCCTGCAGGTAGGCCTGGCCAAAGCGTCCGAGGTCGCGCAGCGTGACGGAGATGCCGCCGTCGGCCACGGGGTGGCCGTGGCCATCGACGGCGATCTCGGCGTCGTGCTCGGCGCCGAGCCGGGCCCACAGCTCGCGGCTGAGAAGCTCGGCGTAGCGCGCTCCGCCGGCGCACTCGAGGATCCAGCCCAGCAGGTCGGTGAGGATCGAGCGGTACTCGAACGGGGCTCCGTGAGGCCGGGCGTTGCTCAGGGCGCAGATGTAGCTCCAGAGGTCGTCGGTCGGCTGCGGGTCGGTTCGCGGCCGCCAGCCGATGACCTGCTCGTACTGTCTGATCTCGGCCTTGAGGTCCGTGTACTCCTCAGAGAACTTCGTGCCGGTGCGCATGTCCAGCACCTGGCGCAGGGTGGCCCCCGCGAAGCTCGTGCCGGCCAGATCCGGCACGTAGTCGCTCACGAGGGCGGCCGGGTCGAGCGCACCGCGCTCGATGAGTATGCCGGCCACGGTGCCCGTGATCGACTTCGAGACCGACTGCAACAGGTGCGGGGTCGAGGCGGTCATGCCGTTGAAGTACCGCTCCGCGACGATCGCGCCACGGTGCAAGACCAGGAGCGCGTCGGTATAGGTCGCAGTCAGCATGCGGGCGACGGTCGTAGGTGCGCCGCTCACCGAGGCGAACCGCAGGCTGTCGATGTCGCGCGGCGCGTGGGGCAGCTCGGTCACGGGCCCCTCGCCTCTGGCGATCGTGGCCGTGGGGACCAGCTCGCGGAAGTGCTGAAAGGCCCAGCGGTTGAACGGCGGCTCCTGCCAGTTGGCGAGCGTGACGAGTCTCTCGGGCGACGGTCGGCTATCTTGCATGAGGCCAAGATCGGCGGCCGTCGGCGGCTGGTCGTGGGCTGGCATCGTGCTCCTCCCGGTCTGGTGAGACGCTCTGGGGTGCCCTGCTGTGGCCGTGTTCGTGCAGCCGACGCTACACCTCCGAGCGCCGACGGGGAATCCCCCGAATCGGTGAGTGTCGCCGCGCGACGGCGGAGCATTCTTGAGGGCGATGCGCTCGCGCCGGACGCCGGCGACCGAAACGCCCAAGGATCGGCGCCGACGGCGAGCCGCAGGCCGGCAGGTCAAGCGCGCCGGGAGGCGAAAAAAGAGACCTGATGGGGATTCAGGTCTCTTTGAGAAGCAGTCCCGCGAGAGCTGGGACCCATTCTTCTCCACAACCATACAATACCCCGCCGGCCGGATCTGCCACAAGCGACGGGCCGTGACCGGCACGCCGGCCCACCTGTTCTACCCCGACCTCGTGGCCTCCGACCTCGACGGCACGCTGCTGCCGCCCAGCCTCGAGTTCACGCCGCAGACCACGGCCGGTGTGCGGAACCTGCGCGGCGCCGGGGTGCCGTTCGTGGTCTGCACCGGTCGCATGTTCAAAAGCGCCCGTCTCGTAATCGCCCGGCTGGGGATCACAACGGGGCCGATCGTCTGTTACCAGGGCGCGCTGGTGGCCGACCTGGCGACCGGGGAGTGGTCGCGGCACCTGCCGATCCCGGCCGACGTGGCCGCCGAGGTCGTAGTGGTGATGCGCGAGCTGCGGCGTCATGTGAACGTCTACGTGGGCGACGAGCTGTTCGTCGAACAGAACGACGGCTGGGCGCGGAGCTATGCCGAATACGCCGAGGTCGGCCTGAACGTCGTCCCCGACCTGCTGGCGGTCGTGACTACGCCGCCCACTAAGATCGTCGTCTCGACCGATCCCGACGATGTGACGAAGCTGCTGCCCGAGCTGCAGGCGCGCTGGGACGGGCGCCTGTACGTCACCCGTTCGCTGCCGCACTTCATCGAGATCAGCGACCCGTTGGCGACCAAGAGCGCCGCGCTGGCCTATCTGTGCGAGCGGTTGCCCGCGGCCCCGGAGCGCACCGTCGCTTGCGGCGACGGCTGGAACGACGTCGACATGATCCGCTGGGCAGGTCTGGGCGTCGCGGTCGCCGAGGCCACCGACGACGTCCGCGCGACCGCCGACCTTGTCGTGCCGCGCGACGGGCTGGGCGAGCTCTTCAACGCTCTGGCCGGCGCTCCCCGCGACTAGGAAGGGGTCGCGTCGCCTGTCGTCCCACAAGGCCGGTGGTCGCGCCGCCCGCGCTCGGGACGAGCGCGGGCTCCTCGCGGCGTCTCCACAGGGGCGGGCACGAAGCGCCGCCCCGGGACGTTGAGGTCCGCCATAAACGAAGGCGGCGCCTGGAGGGTGGGGCGCCGCCTTCTGGGGTGCTGGTGGCGCCGCCGCTTGCGCGGCGGCTTCCCCGTGCTGGGGACCTGGACACTCTGCCACCCCGTGCTGTCCAGCATTCCTGCGACGACGGGCGTGCCGCGCACGGCTCCGTGCGTCCGCTGATTAGTGTACCCGGACACGCTCATCTTACACGGGCGCGGCTTGCCGTTGCGCCGCCGCTCAGGGTCTGATCTGAACCAGCACCCCGACCGGCACGTACCTGGTCACCAGCCTGATATCGGAGTCGAACATGCGCACGCAACCATGGCTGGCCATCGTACCGATGCTCCAGGGCGCGTCGGTGCCGTGGATGAAGAACCCCGACGCCCAGAGGCGCGACCCCTTGAAGCGGTACAGGGGGCGCCGCATGGGCCCCCACGGACCCGAGGCGGGTTGCGCTTTGCCCAGCTTGAAGAGCCCGTTGGGCGTGGGCGTCTGCGGCGTGCCGATGGCCACCGGGTAGTGGCGCAGCACGCGGTAGTGGAAGATGTCGTAGAGCGACATGGAACGCTTGTCGACCAAGACAAAGCGCGCCACCTTGGGCAGCCTGCTCCTGGGCCCCAGGTCGAACAGGGTCAGCCGCGGCGAGGCCGGGGAGCTGCCGAAGGCGTTGGCCAGCCACAGCCGCACGGTCTCGGGACCGTAGGGCAGACGCAGGCCGGCCAGCACGACACGACCGCCGGCGGCCGTCGTGCAGACGCCCTTCAGCAGGCTGTTGCCGAAGCCCGCCGCATGGATGACGTAGCGCGTGGCGGGGCGCCCGGTGGTGGCCGCGAGGCTGAACCGGGTCTCGATGAGGGAGCCGCCGGGCAGGCCGAGGCTGGGCGCCGTGGGCCTGAGATCGGCCGGCGCGATAGTGACCGAGACCGGGCCCCACGCGGGCTGGCCGGTGCCGTCGGCGGCGGCGAACCCCTGTGCCGTGAACGTAGTGGCGGCCTTGAGCGCGACGGAATTGGAGGTGCACGTGGCGGCCGTCGTGGGGTCGGCGATGTCGATGGTCTGCAGCGGCTGGCCGGCAGCCGCCGGCGCGCCGGCCGTCAGCACTACGCTGGCGGTGCCCGCCGGGTAGTCGACCGCCACGGTGACCGTGCCGGTCGCGTAGTCGATCGTGGCGGGCGGCACGCTGATCTGCGGAGGCGCGGCCGGTGCGGCCGCGGCCTGTGGCGCGGCGGCCAGCGCGGCTGCCAGGGCGACCAGGCAGGCCGCCGCCAGCAGCGCGGCCACGACGAGTGAGCGGCGCACGTTCATCGCTATTTACCGATGATGATCTGGAACACGCGGTGCGTGCTCTTCTTGACGATGAACTGCGTGTACGGGTGCGTGCCGAGCGTGTACCAGGTGTAGATGGAGAGCGGCAGCCGCCTGAGCGAGCTGCCGTACTTTGCCGTGAGCAGCGACTCGGCACTGCCCGCCTTGATGCCCTTGGCGGTGAGGTAGCCGGCCGAGTTGCAGGTGAACATGAAGACCTTGTGGCTGGCGTTGCTGAGCATCTCGAGGGCGTAGCGGCCGCCGGTCTTCTTGCCGAACTCGATCACGTAGACGACGCGGCTGCCGTAGTTGCTGTCGCGCTGCATAGCTTGGTGGGCGCCCAGGTACTTCGCCGCGGTCGTGTCGACCATGCCGAGGCGCGCTTTGCCGACGCCCTTGCCCTCGTGGATGATCACCTTCGCCTGGGCGGCCGAGGCCGCCACCAGCGTGACGGCGGTCGCCATGACGACGACAAGGATCGTTTTCTTGAGGACCTTCATGCAGGCTGCCTCCCGTAAGCTTGAGTTTTGATGGCGACGCTACTCCATCGCACCCGTCCGACCGACATGCTACTGTCGTCCCCACGAAGGGTCAACGTCATGCGTCGGCCCGGGCACGACCGGCGGCGCGGGGCCACGCCCCGCGCCGCACGACAGGTGACGAGCGAGGCATGAGGACAGGTCAGCACGGTAGCGACAAGAGCGGCGCCCGACGGCGCCCCACGCTCTTCCATCTGCTGGTGCGCCTCTGCGTGATGCTGGCCGCCCTGACGGCGATCGACGCCGGCATCGGCGCCTACCAGCACAACCACCACCACTACGACGCCGATTGGCGGCTGCCCACGACCATGCCGATGGCCGGGCTGCCCGGTTACGTCGACCACATCGTCGGCCTGCGGCGCGATCCCACGCGGCCGGTCGTTCTGTTCCTGGGCGCCTCGCCGACCTGGGGCGCGATGAACAGCGACAGCCACCACACCTACCCGGCGGCCTTTGGCCGCACGGCGCGCGCCGCCGGCGTGGACGCCCGCGTCTATAACCTGGGCGCCGACGGAGCGCTGGTGAGCGACGACTACTTCATCGCCGACCGGCTGGCCGGCAGCGCCGACCTGCTGGTCGTACAGCTCACCTACCACACCTTCAACCCCGCCGGGCGGATCGCCGGCGACCTGCGGTTTCCGGAGCTGCCCCAGGTGCTGGGCGAGCCGGTGGACGCTCAGGTGGCCGACACGCTCGGCATCGCCCGCACGCCCGCCTTCAACCTGAGTGGCACGGTCAACCGCACGCTCGGGCGCTTCTGGACGCTTCTTCGCGAGCACGATGCCCTGGCGGCACAGCTTGTGGGCCAGCCGCTCAAAGACGCGCTCTTCGCTCGCTGGCAGAAGATCACGCACACCGCGCCCCGGCAGCTCAAGGAGGTCGCCCCGCTGCCGGTCAACGTGGCCTTCGACGATCTCGAGCCGTCGCAACAGGAACTGATCGTCCAGCGCTACGGGGCGTACAGCCACTTTCGCATCTCGCCCGCCGACTCCGAGCTGCGCATGCTCGACCTGCTGTGCGCCGACCTGCAGCGGCGGCACGCGCGGGCCGTGTTCTTCCTGTCGCCGCTGGACATGGAGATGCTGGTCGGCTTCGGGGTCCTCGACCGCAAGCAGTACGACGCCAACGCCGCCGCGATTCGCGCCGTAGTCGAGCGCCACGGGCTCACGTTCATCGATTTCAACCAGCCCGGGCTGGCGCTGCCGTCGAGTGCGTTCGCCGACATGACGCACACCACCGACGCGGGCAGCGCCCTGCTGGCGCAGCGCCTCTACGGCAAGCTGGCGCCGCTGCTGCGCGGCACGGCGGTGGGCGGCGGCGCGGCTGCGAAGGGAGGCGGCGCGGCTGCGGCCCCGGCTGCCGCGCTCGCGGCGCCCGCCGCCTCACCCGCGGGGAGCGGGCCGTGATCTTCACCGAGGCAGCATACTTTCTGGGCCTGGCGGTCACGGTCGTCCTGTTTCGGTTCGCTCCGAGCAGGCTGCGGCCCTGGCTCATCTTCGTCTCGGGCCTGAGCTTCTACGCCTACTACGCCGGACGCTACTGGCTTCTCGTGCTGGTCGAAGCGCTGCTGGTGTTCGTGCTGGGCAGGATCATGCGGCGGCGGGGTCCCGTGAGCTGGGCCGCCTTGGCGGTCGGCCTGGTGGCGACCGTGGGGGCGCTTGCCTACTTCAAGTACAGCCGCCTGCTGGGCACGACCTTCGGCGGCGCCCTGGGAGCGCGCACCACCGGGCTGCTCACCTTCCAGGACGTCGCCGTGCCGCTGGCGATCTCGTTCTTTACCTTCGAGTTCATCCACTATCTGGTCGACAGCCGGCGCGGCACGATCGCCGCCCACGGCCTGGGCGACTTTCTGGCCTTCGCCATGTTCGCACCCACCATGGTGGCGGGGCCGATCAAGCGCTTTCAGCAGTTCACGCCGCAGGTCGCAAGCGCCCGCGCCGACGCCGCCGACGTCAGCGCCGGCCTCACGCGCATCACCTGCGGCCTGTTCAAGAAGGTCGTGCTGGCCGACACGTTCGCGCTGTGGGGCACGACCCTGGCCAGCCACCGGGCGCTCGCCCATGCCTCGCGGTTCGAGATCGTGGCCTCGCTGGTGGCCTTTTCGATGCGCATCTACTTCGATTTCTCGGGCTACTCGGACATCGCCATCGGCTCGGCGCGCCTGTTCGGCATCCGCGTGCCCGAGAACTTCTGCTGGCCGTACCTGCGCACGAGCATCCAGAGCTTCTGGCGCCACTGGCACATGTCGCTCACCAAATGGGTGCTCGACTACATCTACATCCCGCTGGGCGGCAACCGCCGCGGCCTCGCCCTCACCTGTGTGAACCTCATCGTGTCGTTCGCCGTGATCGGCATATGGCATGGCGGCGCCTGGCACTTTCTGGCCTGGGGCCTCTTTCAGGGCGTGCTGATGACGCTCTACCGCCTGTGGAGCGACCTGGTGCGCAAGCCGCTGCTCGCGTCGGTGCCGGCGCTGACGGCCGGCTCCGGCGGCCGCGCGCTGCACTATGCGGGCAGCGTCGCCGGCGGTCTGCTGACTTTTGCCTGCGTCACCCTGGGCTGGGGCCTGTTCGTCATGCCCTATCACCGGTTCCTGTTCATGCTGGGGAGGTTGCTGTGAGCAGCCACGACACGCGCGGCGCCGGGCCCGACGCTGCCGCGACGGGGAGTCTGCTGGCCGTCTGGGTGCGGCTGGTCGCTCTCGATATCGCCGTCGGCCTGATGTGGGCGCTGCTGCTGGCCGCCGCCGTGATGTTCGTGAGCGGCGTGTCGCAGTTCATCTACATCGCGTTCTGAGCCTCGACGACGGGGCGGCGGCTCACGGCCGCGCGCGGCCCGCCTGCCCGCGCGAGCTTCAGTTCCGGCGCCGTGCCCGCAGCGAGAACGACAGCGGAAGCGCGTCGGGCAGGTTCGGCAGACCGAACGAGCCGTCCTCGCCCGGCACGATGCAGGGCCAGTCGAGCCGCTGGCGGGCCTCCAGGCGGGGGAACTCGTGCAGATACTCGATCGTCAGCCCGGCCGCGGTCAGCGCGCTGACGATGTCGCCGAGCGGGTGGTCCCACTCGTACTGGACGGGCGCGGCGACCCGGGCGTCGGGCGCGGCGTAGCTGCCGCTGCCCTCGTTGTGCCAGGCGTGGGGCTCGGCGTTGTGAAAGTAGGAGTCGGCGCCCAGGCGGGGCTCTTCGGACTCGTCGGTGAGGGCGAACAGAAACGGGTGGAACTCGGCGATATAGAAGATGCCGCCCGGCGCCAGGTAGTCGGCGATGAGGCGCGCCCAGCGCGTCAGGTCGGACAGCCAGCAGAGCACGCCCCACGACGTGAAGACGATGTCGAAGCGCCCGTCGAGCACCGCCGGCAGCTCGTAGAGATCGGATTCGACGAAGGTCGCCGGCAGGCCGCTCTCCGCCGCCAGGCGGCGCGCCACGGTAATCGCCCGGCCCGAGAAATCGGCGCCGGTGACGGTCGCCCCCAGGCGAGCAAACGACAGTGTATCCAGGCCAAAGTGACACTGCAGATACAGCAGACGCTTGCCGGCCACCTCGGGCCCGAGCTCGTCGAGCTCGGGCCTGGTGAGGCTCGACGCGCCGTCCAGAAAGCCCTCGACGTCGTAAAAGGCGGAGCGCTCGTGGATGGCCGTAAGCTCGTCCCAGAGGGCCTTGTTGGCGGCAAGCCGGTCGTCGTCTGCCGGCGCGTCGCCTGCGAACCGGTCGCCGCCTGCCGGCGCGTCGCCGGCGAGCCGGTCGCCGCTCACGGTCGCCCCTCGGACTCGCCGTTCGTCCTGGTCGCCTTGAGCGAGAACAGGAAGGGCACGTCGCGCCGGCCGCCGGGCAGGTAGTACCAGCCGTCGGCGGCGCGCTGCATGGAGCGGCTGAAGGGCACCACCGAGAAGGGGAACTCGTGCAGGTACTCCAGGCGCAGGCCGGCGCCGATCAGGGCGTTCAGGATCTCGGCGAAGCTGTGGCTCCAGCCGTAGGCCAGGTCGTGGTCGATGTGGGCGTCGGGGTCGGCGTAGGAGCCGTGGATGCGCAGGCGCCGCGGCCGGCTCGCCGGAAAGTACGGCCCCGCGACGCGCAGCTCGGGGTGGGCGTCGAGGTCGTCGAGCGTGCGCGCCAGCGGGTGCAGTTCGACCATGTAGAACGTGCCGCCCGGTGCCAGAAAGTGCGCGATGGTGTGGGCCCAGCGCTCGAGGTCGGCGAGCCATTCGATGGCGCCATACGACGTGAAGACGATGTCAAAGGAGCCCGCGAGATTGCTCTCGAGCTCGTCGACGGTCGACTGCACGAACGTCGCTGGCAGGGCGAGCTCGCTCGCCAGAGAGCGGGCGAGCCCGATGGCCCGCTCCGAGAAGTCGACGCCGGTGACGGTCGCCCCCAGGCGCGCCCACGACAGTGTGTCGAGGCCAAAGTGGCACTGCAGGTGCAGCAGGCGCTTGCCGGCCACCGCGCCGAGCTCGTCGCGCTCGATCGAGTGCAGCGACGAGTGGCCCGCCTTAAAGCCTTCGAGGTCGTAGAAGGCGGAGGTCTCGTGGATCTCGGTCCACTCGTTCCAGAGACCGAGGTTGGCCATGAGAAACTCGTTGAGCATGGCGGCTCTTCAGACCCTCTCGAGGACGAAGTCGCCGTCGCGCGCGCGCAGCGCAAAGTTCATGGCGCACATGGGGCAGTGGACGGTGGCGCGCTCGGCGGGGTTTGTGCCGAAGTCGAGCTCCCAGCCGCAGGCGGGGCAGTAGATGACAACCGCATAGTCGGTGGCGCTCACGCGTTCGATGGTGCGGCTGAGGCCGCGGCCGTGGCCCGTCTCGGCGCGGACCAGCTCACGCATGAGGGCCTTGAGGCGCGGATCGCCGAGCTGCTTGGCAAAGGTCGCGTACTTCTCGACGGCCAGGCGCTCGAACTCGACATCGGATCGCAGGGTCGCCAGCAGGCGGGCGAAGCCGCGCTCGCGCAGCGGCGCGCCGGGATCGGGGGGCGGGTCGGCGACGGCGGCCGTCTGCACGCCGGGCGGGTCCCCGGGTGCGGCCTCGTCGTCCGGCTTGGCGACGCCGGTCCGCGCCAGCTCGGCCAGGATGGCGGAGTGGTGGTCGGCCTCGTTGCGGCGCAGCCCCTCCCAGTAGGCGCAGAGCCGCGGGTCGCCGGCCCAGGACTGGTGCTCGGCGTAGCGGCTGGTGGCGGCGCGCTCGAGCTCGAGCGTCTCGCGCAGAATGCGGATGGTGTCGGAGGAATCGCTCATGATCAGGCGGCATTGAGCGGCTTGATGCGCTCGACGTCGGCCTGAATCGCCTGCAACGCGTCCCAGAGGTCGACCGCGCGCTGGGCGTTGAGCCAGAACTCCGGGCTGTTGCCAAAAAGGCGCGAGAGGCGCAGCGCCATCTCGGGGCTCAGTGCCCGCCGCTCGCGCAGCAGCTCGTTGACCGTCTGGCGGGAGACTCCGAGGGCCTCGGCCAGGCCGGCAGTGCTGAGCCCATAGTCGGGCAGGAAGTCCTCGCGCAGCATCTCGCCGGGGTGAGTCGGGCGACGCTGCATTGCGCCGTTATTGGTGACGCTCATCTCACACCTCGCTCTCAGTGGCAGTCGCAGATCTCGACTTCGTAGGCGTCACCGTCGGCAAAGCGAAAACAGACGCGCCATTGGTCGTTGACGGCGATTGCGTGCTGGCCCCTGCGTTCGCGCTCGAGGGCGTCCAGTCGGTTGCCCGGTGGGACCTTGAGATCATCGAGCTGCGTTGCCAGGTCGACGTACTCGAGCTTGCGCGCAGCACGTCTGGCGACGTCGGGCGGGAAGCGCTTCGCCTGGCCGGTGAGGTACAGGTCCTGCATGCGCTTGTCGGCGAAGGTCTTGATCACTGGTCAATCGTAACGCGTCACGTGACAGTGGTCAAGGATGACGGCAGGCTGCCCGGGCGTCCGCGCTCGCCGGGCTTCGCGCGGCTCGCGCTCTACCTGGTTGTCGCGTCGCGAGTGCGGGGCGCCCGAGGCGTCCGGCCTGGGGGACGCCGCCCTGCTAGGCCTCGCGCCGTGCTTGTGCCCTCCGAGGCCTTTTCGGACACGCTGTCTCAGTCGTGTGGCGTGTCGAAGTAACGCCCCTTCGAGGAGCCCTCCGACCTGGGCAGGTCGTCGTTGATCTCGTAGTAGTCGCTTTTCTCCGACGTCCAGATGTGGCCGGCCACTGTGATCCCCGTAGGAGCGTCGAGGCTGCCCGCCGAGAAGTAGACGAACTCGTAGCCCTGCGGGTCCCAGAAGACGCTGGCACCGCACTGGGAGCAGAAGCCGCGCTGCACGTTGGGCGTCACGTCCCTGTCGGTGTGGTACCAGCGCAGGGTCCGGTCTTGCGTGATCACGAGGTCCTCACGGCGGCTCGAGGCGTTGGCCGAGAAGTTGCCGGACGTGCGCCGGCAGGGCTCGCAGTGGCAGAAGATGACACCCCGCACCGGGCCTCTCACCTCGTACTGCACACCGCCGCAGAGACAGCTCCCGGTCGCCGCCGGTGCTTCGGGTTCTCCTGACATCGGATCCTCCAGGTAGGTGCCGCCGTGTTGCGCGAGTATCCCTACCGTTTTCGGTCACGTCAATGATATCTTTGACGTGATCTGACCGTTCACTCACTGCTTCACGCAAGATTGGAGGCGGTCGCCAGTCATGAAGGAGAGCGGCGAAACGTCCGGTGCCCGACGTGTCGTGGCAGAAGAGCGCCGGCGGCGTGTGGAGGAGCTGTTGCGACGTCAAGCGGTGGCGTCGCTGTCCGAGGTCATGGAGGTGACCGGAGCCAGCGAGGCCACCACACGCCGCGACCTTGTGCTTCTCGAACGCCTCGGGCTGCTGGCGCGCACTCGAGGTGGCGCGCGGGCGGTCCAGCGTCACTCGACCCTCGAAGAGGAGTTCGAGATCCGCCAGAGCCGCGACCGGCGCGAGAAGCGGCTCATCGCCCAAAGGGCCGCGGGGCTCATCAAGGACGGCATGACGCTCTTTCTCACCGACGGCACGACTGCCTATGCCCTGGCGCAGTGCCTCGTCCATCGTCACCTGACGGTCGTCACCGGCGCCCTGAACGTCGCGCAACTGCTTGCCAGCAGCGCAGGGATCGAGGTCATCGTGGTCGGCGGCCAGCTGCGCGCGACCTCGTTCGGGACGACGGGGCCGCTGTCGGTGGACACGATCCGCAGCCTGCACGCCGATGCGGCCTTCATTTGCCCCGACGGCATCACCGTCGAAGGCGGTGTTCGGACCTTCTCACTCGACGATGCTGCCTCATTCAGAGCCATGAGCGAGAGCTCATCTCGCACGGTCGTGCTGGCGTCTCCGGCCAAGATCGGGTTCCCGGCGCGCGTGCGTGTCATCGACTGGCCTCAGGTGCACACGCTCGTGGCGGCGCCCCTTGCGGCCGAGTTCACTGAGAGCCTCGGGCAGCGTGGGGTCGAGGTGCTTCAGGCTCCATGATCGGGCATTCTCGCCGTGCCCACCAAGCGTATACTCGAGCTACTGGGCGCGGGGCAGTGCCTCGGTGTACGAGCAGATAGCCAAGAACAAGCGGGCCTTGCTGGAGTTGCTCGCCGACGTGGTGGCGGTGTGGTTGCTGCTCGGTCTGCTGATCGGCTTGGCGATCACGCAGACGACCGCCGGCGGCATCGCTCTCTTGTGCTGCTTCGGCGCGCCGGCCATCGTCTTCGGGCTGCTCGCCTACTACCGGGGCTCTGCCCTTCTTCTGAGAGTCAGTCACGCGCGCGAGGTCGGCCACGACGAGGCCCCCCGGCTGTGGAACGCCGTCGAGGAGCCGAGCGTCGCGGCCGGTATCCCAATGCCCAGGGTCTTCATCGTCGACGATCTTTCGCCCAACGCTTTTGCCACCGGGCGTGACCTGTCGCATGCCGCCGTGAGTACCTGGCCGACGCCTCGGCCGTGGAGATCACACGAGGCCCGCCGGCGCTCGCCGGCGCCCTCGAAAAGATCGACGGCGACCCACGACCGGTGGCCGTCACCAATCGGGCGACCGCCCACCTCTACATCGCCAACTCCATCAAGCGCACCTCGGGCGACGGCCTCTTCGACACCCATCCGCCGATCGAGAAGCGCATCGCCATCCTGCGGTCGATGGCGTCCATCGATCTGGCGGCAGGCCGGTCGCCGGATGAGAGAGCGACGACCGCCAGGGTCGCCTCCGCGCCTTCGCCGCAATAGGACCGTCACCGGGGAGCGGTTGGCGTTGGCGTCTCTCGGCAGGATGAAGGCGGCGGCTGAGGCGGAGCTAGATCCCAGCGTCGCGTGCCATCGCGGAGTGACGTGATTCGACGGGCGTTACGCAGACTGCGTAACAACGCAGTTCGAGCCCGCCCTGATACCGTACGCACCACAGCGTAGGCTTCGCCACGTGTTACGCCGTCTGCAGAATCATTGTTAGTCGGAGGCTCGACGTGACGTGTTCGCTCGACGGACTGGCGAAGCGCGAGATGAAGGTTCTCGCCCACGCCGAAGCCATTGCCGGCACCATGGAGGACAAGGAGCTCCTGCTGCGCGCCGACGGCACCTTCGCCGAGTCGGCCGCGATCCACGCCGATTACGTCGCTCTTGCCGCCGGCCCTTGGAATCCCGAGGCCCTCGAGGCGCTCAAACGAGCGGTCTTCCTTGGCTGGTATGCGGCCGCCGAGCCGAGCTGCTTCACCGGCATCGACGACCTCGACGAAGCGGTTCTACAGCGTGAATTCGATCTCCTACTCGCGACCGTGCGCGACGAACGCCTCGACGACGAGTTCGAGGCCATGTTGGGTTGGTATGTCCAGGTGGCCAGCTACGCCTTCACGGGCCGCTCCGGGGGTGACGGTCTCAAGGTCGCCAACGTCGCCGACGAGTTGATCCGCGACCTGCGCACATTCGACGGCCACGCATACAAACGCATCCCGTTTCGCCGCACCGATCTTGAACGGCGCGGCCAGATGGGCGTCTACTGGATCTCAATTGCGTGCCGCCCCGACTAACAAGGCGTTCGAGCAGACTCGCCGAAGCTCTGTCCAAGACCGTGGCGCGAGCGCTCGCAGCTCAACGCCCAACCGTTAGCTTCAGCCAAGAGGCGCCAGTCATGAGCCCACCAACCGACATGAACCTCGCCCCACGCGACGGCTTGACCGCAGGGCAGCTGGTGCGTGGGGCGGTTGTCGCTCACCATCGGTGGGGCGTTGACGTTGATCTAGACGAGGCTCCAGTGTGCGGCGTTGTCGACCTCCGCTTTGTTTCAGACGACCACCGAGACATGAACGAGGAGCGTTTCCCGCCCATCGGCTCACGTCTGGCTGCCAAGATCCAGGGCTGGATGCCCAATGGCCAGCTTCGTCTCACGCTCAGGCGCTCTGATCTTGACGATCCAGCGTACGCCTCAAGGCTCAGATCGCTCGCTGATGAACCGCCCGGAACATAGCCTCGATGCGTTGCGAAGCTAACAAGCGCGTCAACCTGATGCGCCCAAGCGCCGAGATAGACTCCGGGCGCAGCCCGCACAGGTTACGCGCCCGATGTTAGCAGCGCAGCACCGGAATC
>PLTW01000060.1 GCA_003164655.1 Actinomycetota bacterium | reverse complement strand
TGATCGGCTTGGGGCGGAATACGCAACAAAGGCCGCGTAGCCGTAGTTCAAGATCGCGTTGACCGGATGCCGTGCATGCCGGTTCGAGCGCCGTAGGACATCCTGCCGCACGCCGATCCGTCTCCATTCTGGAGGTATGGGCTTCTTGCCCGTGCCCTTCCAGCGCAATGGGACGGTGCGCCAGGCTGCGAAATAGGAAATGGCCGCCCACGCCTCCAGGAGCCGCAGATCGTCGATAGTCTGTGGCGGGTCGTCGCGAAGGCGCTGCCGTAGCGAGGCGACGCGGTCGATGGCCGACTCCTGGGCCACCGAGGCTGGCAGCGTTGCCAAAGTGTCGAGCGATGCGGACAGCTTCCGCTCAATGAGAGAAGACGCGAGCGCGAGGCCCCCGCCATTGGTCAGCGCCTCAATCTGTGCCCGCCGCAGTCCGAGATCGGCGGCCGTCGTTTCAGTGCCCAGGACACTGACCACCTGCCCCCGGTAGTCGAGCAGGACCAGAGGCACCTTCTGCTCGGAAAGCCAGTGGACCACGTCCAGCGATATCGAGCCGTCGACCGACAGCAGGATAATACGGCTGGGCAGCTTGGGCTCGCCCGGGAAGAACCTCTGTTCGCGGGCTTTCTGCGGGTAGTGCGTGAAGCCGTGGGTGACGACGAGTGATCCGCGATGGACGCGCAGTCGCAGGCCGTGGCCGGCCAGGACCAAGGGCTTGCGGTCCTGACGACGGTAGACCATCGGCTCATCGCCTTCCGGGTCGGTCTGGTCTGACCAGTAGCGACCGCGTTCTGCCCACAGTTCGTCATCGCCCGATTCATCCTCGAACGCGGCGACGGCGGTGTGACGAAAGGATGCACGCCGCTTCCAGGCCGCCTGCGGTGCCGCCCGGGGGTCGTGGCCTTCGTCCTTCAGACGCTCCAGGGTCTCGCGGCCCTGGCGGGCGACTTCTTCGGCGCGGTGCGCTGGCCACCACTTCCAGTAACAGGCCCGCGAACAGAACATGCCCCGGGTCTGGCGCTTGGGGATGAACTGCTCGCCACATTGCAGACAGGTGTGGGGCTCGCGGGCGACACCGCGTCGAGCGTCGAGCCGTGGGGGATTATCATGTGCTTGCATACGGACTGACCTCCGTGTGCCATGCCCCCGGACGTTCCCGCGTCGCGGGGGCGCTTTTCGTGCCGATTTGCTCGGCCTTTTCGCTTGCTAGTCTACCAGGATTGCGAGTGTAGGGACCGCTCCCTGGAGGGTGTCAGTTCGCAGGCGGCCGGCAGTGTGACGTCTCCCGGCCCGGTTACGTGCGCTTGAACGAGCAGCGTGAGCAGCTCCGTATTGGTGGCCATGTAGCGCGTCTGGCAGTGCTTCCTGCCACAAGTGAGAACCCAGCGCAGACACTCCTTCATGGGCACTGCATCAAACGGCGCACCGACATCGATGCCCCAGTTAGGTGCCACCGACCAGTTACGAAAGAGCGGCACCGATTCGATGCTCCAGCGGGGACGGCCTTCGGGTATCTCCACCGTGACGCGCTTGCGATTGGCCGCGAGCATCTCGTCCGTGATCGGCCCGCTGGGGCTGCCCAGAACTCGGGCTTCGTAAGGCGAGATGGCGATCCATACAAGCTTGCCGTGACAGCCTTGCTTAGGACAGCACAGTCGTCGCGGGCGGCTTTCGCGGAAGGGTTCTAGTGTCTCCTGAAGCTGGCTGTCAGACAGCGCTCCCTGAAGATCGTCACTGTATGTGGCAAGAATACCTAGCACATGTTGCATGTTAGATGTCATGGTGCTATTGTAACGATGCTCATAGAGGACGCAAGTCTACCCGTGCGCGAAGACACGGGAGCAAAACCCTCTTCGGTTGGCAGCAGCATCCCGCAAGCCAGCCAAGGAGGGTTTTCTCATGCCTGAAGACGCACACAGCGACGCGCTTTTTGAGCTTCCGCTCGACCGCATCCTCGTCGATACGTCCCTACAGCCGCGCGTTGGCGGCCTCGATGCCGACCACGTGCGCGTCCTACAGGAGTGCCCTGACTCATGGCCGCCCTTGGTGGTGGTCGATGATGGTAGTTATCGCCTCGCCGACGGTTTCCACAGGTTCGCCGCCGCTCAAAACCTCGGACTGGGGACGATCCGTGTCGAGGTCCGCGAGCTGCCCTCAGACGGTGACCTGCACACCTTGGCATTCACCCTCAACGCCGCGCACGGCCGACCCTTGACGTTGACCGACCGGCGCACCGAGGCCTGTCGCCTGCTCCAAGCCGATGGTGCCATCTCCAATCTGGAGGTAGCCCGACGCACAGCCTTGTCGCCCACCACGGTCGCTGCCCTTCGCGAACAGCTCGAAACAGCAGAGACCATTCCGGCGACCGAGCAACGCGTCAGCCGTTCGGGGGTCGCCTACACGCCGCCGTCTCCCCGGCAGCCCGGCCAACTGCCCGCCGAACACGAGAGCCTTGCCGATCGGCTGTTCACCGCCAAAGAGAGGCGCGACCAGCGCCGCCTGGCCCGTTACTTCGAGCGTCTCGCCGTGGCCCTCGACGATGGCGAAGACTTCGAAAACTGGAGGGGCGCCGACGATGCCGCCGAGGCCTGCAGGGCCGTCCTGGGCGACGACGAGGCCGCCGAGCTGGCGGCTCGTCTCGCCGTCGGCGCCCGCAACGTCTCAGACGTGGCCGAAGAGATCGGCTACCGAAAGGTCGAGGCGTGAACTCACCAACCAACTCCCTGCGGCCGTCGTCTAGCGGAAGGACACCTCGCTCTACCAGCGAGAAGACGCGGGTTCGAATCCCGACCGACCGCTCCATCCTTCACACCCTGCAGGTCGAGTGCGTGCCGCCCGCCGATATTCGCGACCTAATCGTCGACTGTCACTACCTGCACTCGATGCCGGGTGTCGTGCGCCGCTGCTACGCCGTTCACCATGGTGACGAGCTTGTGGGAGCCTGCATCTTCACGGCCGGTGCACGTCATTCCCACCACCTGCTGGCCGGTGCATGTCCGGCCGACGTCGCCACCCTGGCACGCTTCTGGATGGCCGACGACCTGCCACCTAACAATGAAAGCCGGGTGCTGTCGCTGATCCTGCGGGCTCTGCGGAAGGACGGCAGCTACAAGGCGCTCGTGAGCTTTGCCGACCCGGCCGCCGACCACGTCGGCACGATCTACCAGGCCTCGGGTTGGACGTACCTCGGTACCACCGAGCCCGAACGCTACTTCGAACTCGACGGGGTGCACGTCCATCCGCGCAGTGCCTCGTCGCGCTTTGGCTCGAACTCGGTCGCCCACCTGCGGCGCACCGGCCTTGCCGTCGTCGCCCGCACAAGCCTGCCCAAGCACCGCTATGCCTACGTGCTCGATCCGTCTTGGCGCTGGCGACTGCGAGGTCGGCCGCAACCCTATCCGAAGCGTGGTGGCCGAAGCCCGCCAGCGAGTATCACTCTGACCAATGAAACGGCCTGTGTAGAGGTCACAACTCCACACAGGCCCGGCAGAGATGAGGAACTCATGCCGCATTCCAGTCTACACGTCCAATCAGCCCGTCAAGCCGTCGAACAGGGTTGGCTGTGATGGCCGCCCGCAAGCGTAACTACAAAGCCGAGTACGAGCGCCGTGTTGCCCACGGCCGCGCGCAAGGCCTCTCGCGCAGCCAAGCGCGGGGCCACCCGCGCCATCACGAGCCCCACGTCGCTCCCATCGCCAAGGCGCGACCGTGGGACCCGCAGTTAGAGGAGGGTCTCAAGGGGGTGCGCGAGGGCGAGACCTTAAGCGAGGCGGCCCGCCGTCTGCACGTCGCCCCGGAGCGCCTGCGTTCCTACTTGACGCGCACCGGGGTCGCTCGCAAGGAACACTCACGTTGGCGCATCGGTCCCGATGCCCGCCAGCGCGAGATGCTCATCTTCTCGCGCGGGCACGAGGTGCGGGTGATCTTGCCCGACTATGAGTCGGCCCACCGGGCTGGCCGCTACATGGGCGCGGTCGCTGAGTTCCTGCGCACAAACGACGCCTCCATGCTCGAGGAGTTCGCTGGGCAGGGCGTGACCGACACCAAGGGAGTCAGCCACCCTTTTGAGCTAGGAGAGAACACCCTCTACCGACTGGCAGAGACACAGACCGAACCATTCCAGGCCGTCTATCGAATCCTGGTGGCCTAGTCATGAAAGGACACAACAATGGCAAAGACCCAGCTTCCCTCAGACGCCGAGGCCCGCGCCGAGGACGCTTACGAGCGCTTCGGCACGCGCAAGCCGCGCTGCAGCGTGTCCGGCTGTCCGGTGACCGACTGGCGCCAGATCACAGGCGATGAGCCCGAGCACCTGGTCTGCTACGAGCACCGCGCCGAGCAGCAAGGCCGCTCGCCCATCGAAGACGAGCATCCGGCCGGCCGCCACAACGACGCACAATTCACCGTGCCCTTCCTGGGCAACCTCCACCGCGCCACAGACGACGGCAAGAAGGACTGGCCCAAAGAGACGCTTCTCAATCCCGAGGGCAGCCCGGCACTCAAGGCGGCTGCCTGTGTGCGGGCGGCTGGCGACTGGCTGCTCATGATCGTCGGTTGTCTGCTGGGCTGGGTCGCTCTGTTTCTGGAGTGGCTCGACGAGCGCCTGACCGAACTACACGGCCGGCGCTGGTGGGAGGAGTTCGGCCTGCCCGAACAGTTCGCAGCTGCTGGGCTGGAGGCGTCATGAACGCGCCCGCACCCGAAGAGCGGCCGATCGCCGTGCGCGCCTACTGTGTACCGCCCACGCGCAAGGACGACGACAAGCGCCGTGACCACAACAAGAAGGGAGGGGCCCCCTGGGGTCCCTCCCCACTGTCACTCACGCTCGACATCGAGACGACCACCGGAGCCGAACAGCGGCCCCGCGTAGGTAACTATCAGGTGCACCGTGACGGTGAGCTGATCGAGGAGGGTCTCTTCTATGATCCTGACGCCCTGAGCACGCGCGAGCTCCGGCGGCTGCGTGACTACGTGCGCCGCCACAACCTCGTGCTGCGCACCGTCACAGACTTTGACGAACAGATCGTCTACCGCCTGGCCTACCGCCAGAATGCCCTCATCATCGGGGCAAACATGTCCTTCGATCTGGCTCGCCTGGCCTACCACCACGAGCCCGCCAAGGGTCGTAAGATGGGCGGCGGATTTTCGTTTGCACTTCGCCAGAGCTGGCCGCACCTGCGTATCAAGCACCTCTCGCGCACCGTCGCGCTGATCGACTTCGCCTCGCCGGGAGGGCAGCGCACGGCCCGATCCTGGAGGAGGCGCGGCAAATGGCGCAACACGCGGCGCGGCTTTTTCTGCGACGTGCTTTCGCTGGGCACCGCCCTGACTGGCCGGCCACACTCGCTGGCATCGCTTGGCGAGTTGCTCGATACACCTCATCGCAAGACCGATGCAGAGCACGGTCGGGAGCTTGACGCCAGATACCTGCGCTACCTGCGTAACGACGTGCAGGTGACCTGGGAGTGCTACGAGCGCCTCGCTACCCGCTACAGGAGCTTTGGCCTTAACCAGACTCCCGTCTCTGCCATCTACAGCGAGGCCTCCATCGGCAAGGCCTGCCTGCGTGAGATGGGCGTGCAGCCCTGGCGCGCCTTGCAGCCCGACGTGCCGCCATCGCTTGTCGGTCTCATCATGAGCAGCTACTTCGGCGGGCGCTCGGAGGTCCACCTGCGGCGCCTCATCTGCCGTGTCCTTTACTGTGACTTTCTCTCGATGTATGCCACCATCTCGGTCCTTACGGGCCTGTGGCGCTTCGTCACAGCCCAGGGCATCGACTGGCACGAGGCGACCGCCGAGACCCAGGCGTTCGTCGAGCAGGTGAGTCTGGCAGACCTTGCCCGGCCTGAGACCTGGCGCAAGCTCTGGGTGCTCGTGCAGGTCGAGCCCCAAGCCGACCTCTTTCCTGTGCGCGCCCCCTATGACGCCCACAACCCGGCTTACTCGATCGGCCTCAACTACCTAACGACCGACAAGCCGATCTGGGTCACGCTGGCTGACGTCATCGCCGCCAAACTTCTCAGCGGCAAGGCACCGACAATACGGCGTGCCCTGGCCTTCACAGCGTGCGAGAGACAGCAGGGCCTCAAGCCCATCGACATTCTCGGCAATCCCGACTACCGCATCGACCCCAACAGCGAGGACTTCTACCTGCGTCTGATCGAGCTGCGTAGCTCAATCAAGCGCCGCAGGTCCGCCTTGCCGGCGGGTCCTGAGCGCGAGCGCTTGGACGCCGAACAGCAGGCTCTAAAGATCGCCGCCAACGCGGCCTGCTATGGCATCTTCGTCGAGTTGAACGTGGTCGACTACGCCCGTAAGCGCGAGGTCACCTACTACACGACAGACGAACAGCCGCGCACGGCCAAGCTCGCATCGGTCGAGGAACCGGGGCGCTTCTTTCATCCGTTGCTTGCCACGCTGACCACGGCAGGGGCACGCCTCATGCTGGCGCTGGCCGAGTCGCTTGCCACAAGCGAGGGCTTAAGCTGGGCCTTCTGCGACACCGACAGCATGGCCTTGGCCTGCCCGCCGGGGGTGACGGGGCCGGAGTTTCGGGAGCGCTGCGAGCGCGTACGGCGCTGGTTTGAGCAGCTCAACCCCTACCACTCAGGCGACGAGCTGTTCAAGGTTGAGGACGCTAACCACAGCCTCGATGACCCCGACCACGAGGACCCGCTCTACTGCTTCGCCGTCTCCGACAAGCGTTACGTGCTGTTCAACATCGACCACGGCGCGCAGCCGGTGCTGCGTAAAGCCTCGGCCCACGGCCTGGGCTACTTGCTGGCGCCCTACCCCGAGAAGAAAGCGCCGGACTCGGTTCCCGCACCGCGTGTGCGACTTACAGAGCTTGGCGTCGAGCGCTGGCAGCACGATCTGTGGTATCGCATCGTGGAGGCCGCCGCTGCCGGTCACTCACAGCAGGTCGACTTCGACGGGCTACCGGGCTTCGATGCGGTCGCCATCAGCCGCTATGCGGCCACCCGGCCTCACCTGTTGCACTGGTTTGACACCTACAACGAGGGCAAGCCCTACGACCAGCAGGTGCGCCCCTTCGGATTTCTGAACGCCTACCAGGTCAAGAGTCGCGCCGAGCGGGTCGCCTTGACTCTGGCGCTGTCTGGCGACGGGGCCGGTAACGGCAGGTCGCTAGCGACCTGGGAACCCAAGGTCGTCTCACCGTTCAATCCCGATCCGGCCGTCGCGGTGCTCCACTGTTTCGACCGCGACACGGGCGAGCCGGTACCGGCGGAGCTTCTTAGGACCTATCGCGACGCCGTGGCTCGCTACCACCTGCACCCTGAGACGAAGTTCATCGGCGGCGACTACACGGACTCAGGAGTCTTGGAGCGGCGTCACATCCGCGTACCCGAGACCAACGGTGTGCGGTTCATCGGCAAGGAGGCCAACCGTTGGGAGGAACGCTCGCAGACCGGCGACGACCCCGAGGGGCAGATTCATTACGGGACGTCGGGCGGGGGCTACGGTGAACTGCGGGCGATGGTGCGGGAGGCATGTGATAAGTACGGCCTGCGCGCCCTTGCGAGGGAGGCACAGCTGTCGGCGCATGCTGTCGGTGACTTCGCCTCCGGCACTGGTGAGACAAGCGATGGAACGGTCGAAAAGCTGAGGGACGCCCTGCCGCGTTTGTCGAGCATGAATGCCGAGGCGGAGGCACACCAGCAGGCGGTGCTTGAGCGTGTCCGGGAGCGATGCCGCAGAGAGACCGTTACAGGATTCGCTGAGCGGGCCGAGGTCGACAGGGCTACACTAAGCGCCGTGCTGGCAGGCCGGCGTAGCCCGAGCGATCGGATGTTGTCGCGGCTAGATGATTGATTCCACGCCCG
>PLTW01000157.1 GCA_003164655.1 Actinomycetota bacterium | reverse complement strand
GTTCGTCGGCCACGCCGGTCACCGCCGCGCCCGCCCACCGCGACGCTGCCGGGCGCGCTCGGGCGGCCCCGACTCGGGTGCGGAGCTCTCGTCGCCGGCGGCGGCACGCCCGGACGCCGGCCGCCGGTAGAGCCCCGGCGAGACCAGGACCATGAGCACGAACGGCACCGCCCCGAGCAGCAGCTCGATGGCGACGTAGGCGCCGAGCTGGAACGAGCCGATCAGCCCGACGACTATGGCCCCCGCGCCGGTCGCCCACACCACGACGAACAGCGTGCCCTGGCGACTCGCGCGAAAGAGGCGGTCCGGCAGGTACGACGAGTTCAGGGCCAGGGCCAGCATGAGCACGATCGAGACAAGACAGAGGGCTAACGCCACGAGCGAGTTCACCTGCGGCGCCGAACCGATCTTTGTCGGCCGCGCGAGAAAGTCGACGAGGATCACAATGGACTGCAGAGCCGCGCCCACCATGATCGTCAGCAGGATCACGCGGGCGATGCTGGCGAACAGGTCGCGGGTCGTAGAGACGGCCCTCGCGGCGCCGCGCCGTCGAGACGAGCCACCGGAAGTCTGTCTGCGCCTGTCGGGCTGCCGCTGCGTCATGGTCGGTCCATTGTGACCTATGAAGGCCTCCGGCGACACCCGCCGTCGCGCGCCCGCTGGGGCGGCGCGGCGCCGCAGACTGAAAAAGAAGAAGGCGACGGACCCGCTCCTCGGGCCAAACGAGGCGGGAGCGGCGGGGGCTGCTGTGCAGCCCCCGCCGCTCCCGCCGTCACCCCGTTGGCTACGTCGGCGTACGGCCTACTCCAGCGGCGCGGGCTCGGACGTCGCGTCGCCGGCGCTCCAGGGAGTCAGGTTCCAGCGGCCGCTCTTGTCGCGAGCCCACTTGTAGGCGGGCACCGTCCAGGCGTCCCGCTTGACGTAAGCGATGATCGCCGACGCGACGACGGCCAGCGTGGCCAGCGCGACCACCACGAATATCACGAAGGCGATCAGCGCCGCGACCAGCGCCGTCAGACCGAACAGCCCTCCGACCGCCCCGCGTACCTTGGTCTTCATGCGCATGCCCGGCACCCCCTGTGGTCGAGTGTGGTCTCTCTTGCCGCCCGACAGCTTACCCGTTCGCGGCGATCTTGCGCTTGTAGGCGCGCCAGGTGAAAGCCCACTGCTTCGGGTCTTCGAGCGCCTCGAGGCCGGTCATGCGGCTCGAGCTCGAACCGTGTGGCGACGCCTTGACGAACGCGGCGTCGGTGTAGGCCTCGTCGCTGGCCTTCTTGACGACGGCCGCCCACTCGTCGAGATCGGCTTTCGCATAGGTCTCGCAGGGCTCGGGCGTGAACGGCTCGGGCACCACCCAGGGATGGTGGCTCATCCAGAAGCTCTGAATGCCGAAATCGACCATGCGGTCGCGCACGTCCTCGGTGCCGACGCCGGTCTCCTCCTTGAGAGACTCGAGGCTGTAGCGCACCTGATCGAGCCGCCGATGGCCCTCGGCGTAGGGCCGGCTCACGCCGCGCACGCCCATCAGCAGGCGGTCGAGGTAGTTGTTGTTGAGCACGCTGATCTCGGCGACCTCGCGCAAACCGTCGGGGCCCAGGCCGCGAATCCAGGCATAGGCGCGCACCACGCCCATCCAGTTACCCAGAAAGCCGCGCACGCGGCCGATCGACTCGGGCCGGTCGTAATCGAGGTGGTACGTGTCGCCGGTCTTGACCACAAGCGGCACCGGCAGGTAAGGCGCGAGCGTGTCGGAGGTGAGGTAGGCGCCGGTCGCCGGGCCCTCGCAGCCGTGCGGGCTCGAGAAGGTCTTGTGCAGGTTGAAGTGGCAGGCGTCGAAGCCGGCGTCGCGCGCCCGTGCGATGCCCAGGATGCCGTTGGCGTTGGCCTGGTCGGTGAAGGCCAGAGCGCCGGCCTTGTGAAGCACCTCGACGTACTTGTCGATCTGCGGGTTGTAGATGCCGGTGTCCTCGGGGTTGGTGATCATGCAGCCCACGGTGCGCTCGCTGACGGCCGCCTTGAAGGCCTCGAGGTCGGGATAGCCGTTCTGGTCGGGCATGACCGTGATGACTTTGAAGCCCGCCACCGCCGGGGTCGCGGCATCGCAGGGGTGCGAGAAGATCGTGGTGATCATCTCGTCGCGCTGGCCGAGCTCGCCGCGCGCGGCGAAGTAGGCGCGCATGACGCAGGCGTTGGTGTAGACGGCGTGCGAGCCGCCGCCCGGCTGCAGGGTGACGGCCTGCATGCCGGAGATCGCCTTGAGGTACTCGCCGCAGTCGTAGACGATGCGCAGCAGCCCCTGCAGGGTCTTCTCGTCCTGCCAGGGGTGCAGTTCGGCCTGCTTGTGGTAGCGCACGAGCTCCTCGTGGAGCTTGGGGCTGTACTTCATGGTGCAGGTGCCCTCGGAGATGTCGGAGCCGAGATCCATGCCCAGCGTCATCTGCGAGAGCCGCAGGTAGTGACGTAGCGCCTGATGCTGGGAGATCTCGGGCAGCTCGGGCGCCGCCGGACGACGCATGGTGGCCGGCACGTACTGCAGAGGATCGCCGACCTCGGCCTTGATCTCGTCCTCGGCGAGCGGCACCAGCACGCCGCGCTCGCCGGGCACGCTCTGTTCCATGATCAGGGGCTCGTTCCAGCGCGGCGCCTGGTAGTCGCGCAGGGCGCCGCCGTCGCGGCGCAGCCTGCCCAGCCTTTCCAGCTTGGCCTGAACCTCGTCGCTGCCTCGGGCGCTCATGCCAGCACCTCCTTCAGGGCGATGGCGAGCTCAGCGATGTTGGCCTCGCTGTGATACTCGGTGACGCAGTACAGGGCGCTCTGACCCAGTTCGGGAAACTCGGCCGACAGGTCCCTGCCGCCGAAGACGGCGTGATCGAGCAACCGCTCGTTGATCTCGGCCACCGTCTGGCCGGTACCGTCGAAACTCACCACGAACTCCTTGAAGAAGGCCGGCGAGAGTTTGACCTCGACACCGGGCAGCTCGGCCAGGCGCCGGGCGGCGTAGTGCGAGCGGGCGATACAGGTCTCGCCCAGCTCGCGGAAGCCCTGCGGCCCCATGACCGTCATGTAGACGGCCGCCGCGATGGTCCACAGGCCGGACGCCGTGCCGACCCAGTCCTTACCCTGTTCGCGGGCGCCGTACGACGTGCGTTCGGGCAGCGCCTCGGCCACCTGCCACTCGCCCGGCGTCTCGGTGCGCAGCAGAGAGTAGAGCTCGAGTGGACACTCCTGCGCGTACACCGGATCGTCGTCGCGAAAGGCGATGAAGCCCGAGCAGCCGGCGCCGGCGTGCATGTGCATGCCGAGCGTCTGGATGTCGCCGCAGGCGATGTCGGCGCCCAGCGCGCCGGGCGGCGTGAGCACGCCCAGGGTGATCGGGTCGACACCGGCGATGGCCAGGGCGCCGTGCTCGTGGGCGAGGCGCACGATCTCGGCGCCCTGGTCTTCGATGGTCCCCAGGTAGCCCGGATTCTCCCAGTACACGGCGGCCACGTCGTCCGCCAGTTTGGCGCGCAGGTCGGCCAGGTCGAGGCGCCCGGTCGCCGGCTCGTAGTCGACCTGGTCGATCGCCACATGCGAGGGCATGACCTCGGGCTGACAAAGCGTGCGCGCCTCGGCCAGCCGCATGGGGCTCATCGTGCGGGGCACGAGCACGCGAGCGCGGCCGGTGATACGCCGGGCCATGCGAAAGCTGCGTCCGGCCACGTCGCCCCAGTCGTAGATGGGGTTGGCCACGCCGTCTAAGTCGAGCAGCTCACCGAGCTGGCTGTTGAACTCGAAGCGCGCCTGGTACTTGCCCAGGTCGGAGTAGTTGGCGCCGCAGTAGGCGGAGAGGAACTCGGCCCGGTTGATCACCTCGTCGACGACTGCCGGCACGTAGTGCTGCCAGCAGCCGGCGCCGCAGAAGTTAAGGTTCTCCTCGCAACTCGTGTTGCGGTCGAGCAGGCCCTTCACGTGGCGTCGCAGGTCGCATTCGGCGAGGATGGGCTCGGGGATGTCGAGCCGCCCCTTGAAGCGCAGCCGGTCGGGGATCTCGGCGTAGATCTCCTCGACGCTGTCGAGCCCGAGCTCGCGCAGCATGGCCTCCTTGGTGGCCGGCACCGCATTGGGGATGTACGGGTGGACGAACGGTCTGTCTGCCATCTGGGACGCTCGCTTTCTTGCCTCGCGTTCTTGGCGGGCGGTCGGTGGAGGAGTTTCAGGCGTAGCCGTAGCCCGCGCTCGTTCCGAAGTCGATCGACAGGAGGGCGCCGGTGATGGGCGCCGCCTTTTCGCCGGCCAGGAAGCAGACCAGCTCGGCCACCTCGTCGGGCCGGATGAACCGGGCGCGCTCGCCCTGCGGATAGCAGCCCAGCAACCGTCTGTAGTAGCCCTCGGGATCGCCGCGCCCGTACGTGTCGGCCTGGTAGCGCAGCATGGGAGTCACGACGTCGGCCGGACAGACCGCGTTGACGCGCACGAGGTCGGGGGCCAGCTCGAGCGCCAGCGACTTCGTGAGCAGACTCACGCCGCCCTTCGAGGCCGTGTAGATCGCGGTCTCAGGCGTGCCGACTACCCCGGCGTCCGAGGAGATGTTGACGATGCAGCCCTGCGTCTTGCGCAGCTCGGGAATGGCGTAGCGGCAACAGAAGAACGTGCCCTTGAGGTTGACCGCGACGACCCGGTCCCAGTCGGCCTCGGTCATGGTCTCGCTCGGACCCTCGACCCAGACGCCGGCGCAGTTCACCAGCGTGTCGAGGCGGCCGGCTCCGGCGACCGTCACCGCGACCAGGCGCTCGCACTCGCGCACGACCGTGACGTCGGCCTCGATAGGGTAGATGGTGGCGCCGGGAGTCGCGCCGAGCTCTTCGGCCGCGGCGGCCAGCAGGTCGGCGCGCAGATCGGCGGCAAAGACCTGCGCCCCGGCGGCCAAAAAGCGGCGGGCGACGGCCTTGCCGATGCCCCCCGCCGCCCCCGTGATAAGGACGACCCTGTTCTCGAACTCCGAGGCCATGGCACCCCCTTGCGCAGCCCCGGATCGCACCCCTTGCCCGGCAGGAACGGTGCGACCGGGGCGAGAGCCGCTCCGCCGGACGCCGGTAGCTTACACGGGGCCAAGCACACTTGACAGTGGCCGCGACCGTGAGCGGGAGTCGGGCCCGCGGGCTCAGTAGTACAGCTCGCTGGGGCCCTTGTACTCCTGGATCGTGTTGCCGCCGTCGATCACGACGAGCTGCCCGGTGATGTAGCTCGCGTCGTCGGAGGCCAGGAAGCAGATCAGCCGGCCGATCTCGTCGGGCCGGGCGGAGCGCTTGAGCGGCGTGTTGGCGCCGCCGACGTCCTCGCCCTCGGCCTGCGAGCCGGTCGCCACCCAGCCCGGGCCGACCGCATTGGCGGTGATGCCGTGCCCGGCCACATCGAGCGCCAGGCCGCGAGTCATGCCCAGCACCCCGGCCTTGGCGGCGCAGTACACCGACTCCTGCGGGTTGGCGACCACCGGGCCGGTCGCCGACGACACATTCACGATGCGCCCGTAGCCGCGCGCGATCATCTGCGGCACGACGGCGCGGGTCACCAGGAACTGGCTCTTCAGGTTGATGGCGATGCCGAAGTCCCACTGGCGCTCGCTCAAGTCCTGAAAGGCGGCGAAGTCCTCGTCCTGCCCGAAGACGACCATGCCGGCGTTGTTTACGAGAACATCGATGCGGCCGTGCGCGGCGAGCGCCTCGTCGACGACCCGCTGCACGTCGGCCGCGCTGGTCAAATCGGCAGTGTGGCTCGTGCAGTGGGCTCCCAGACGCGCGGGGCAGGCATGCACGGCGTCGGCTATGTCCACCACCGCGAGCCCGGCGACCTCTTCGTCGACAAAGACCTGCGCCGTGGCGAAGCCGATCCCGTCCTGCTTGGCCACGCCCGTGATCAGGGCCACCTTGCCGGCCAGTCGTCCCCTGCGCTCCATGTGAGGTGCCCCCTTTGCGTCGGCTGTGGCGTCGTTTCTGCGAGTCACTACCGCCGCCAAGGTATCACCTGCCCGGCGGCCCCGCCACGACAGCACCGCGCGGCAGCCTTTGAGACTGCCGGCTGCGGCGCGACGGCGCCCTGCGGCGACCCTCACGAACGCCGGCCGTGGCCCGGCGAGGCCCGCGGCGCGCTTCGCGCGCGGGCAAACGCTTCACTGCCGGTGGGAACTTTGGTTAACTTCTTAAGTCCTTCGCCAGGGAGAGGAAGGGCCGTGAAGCAAGGGCTGCCGCAGATGCCCGCGCCCGCCGCGGGCTCCGCTTGGCTGCGTGTCGGCGACGTGGCGGGGCTGCTCGGCGTAAGTCGCAACACGGTGCGCCGTTGGACCGACGGCGGCCTCCTCACCGCATTTCGCAGTCCCGGAGGGCATCGGCGCTACCGGCACGACGAGGTCATGGCCGCGATCGCCCGCCGACGCCGACCTCGTCGTCGCGCTGCGGCGCCAGATAGCGACCCTCGACGCTTCGTTTGCGACCGGCCGCGACCTCGTCAAGCTGCTGCTGCACGACCCTGAGAGCGTGCCGCGACTGGTCGCCGAGAAGCTGGCTACGCTCACCGGCATCCCGACCTGCGAGGTCGCCACGCTCGAGCGCGGCGTGCTGCGTGTCATCGCCAGCGTGGAGCACGGACGCCGTCGCAGCGCTCGCGAGGGCGTCGTCCTCGACCCGCAGCCGCGCCGCCTGCCGGCCGCGGCCGCGGCCGCGGCCGGCTCTGAGCCTTTCGCGGTGTTCAGCGCGACGCAAGCCGACCTGCCGGCCGACGGACGCCGGCTGCTGGAGGAGCGCGGCGGCGGCTCGCTGCTCGTGGTGCCCCTCATGGTCGACGGGCAGTTCGCCGGCACAGTGGAGCTGAGCGACGTCGCGGTGCGCGACTTCGACCGCGAGATCGGCGTGGTGCGCGAGTTCGCCGAGATCGCCGCACAAGCCCTCGGGGTGGCCGCCTTCGTCGGCAAGCTCGCCGCCCGCGACCGCGCCGCCCGCGAGCTCGTCGCCGTCAGCGGCCTGGCGTCGCAGGCGACGGCCAGCGACGAGCTGCTGCGCAGCGTCACTTGCCGTCTCTCCAGCGCCATTGCCGCGAGCGGCTGCGACATCTACGGCATCGCCGGAGACAGGCTGGTCGTCGTGGCGAGCGCGCGGCGCGGCGCGGAGAACGGGGCGCTGCTCGGCGCCGCGTACGAGCTCGCCGAGCACCCCGCGGCGACGCTGGCCATCGCCACCCGCGAGCCGCTGGTCTTCACCGATTCGCGCGACCCGCGGCTCACCGGCCCGGAGGCGCGGCGCTTCCGCGACCGCGGCCTGGCGGCCGAGTGCTCCCTGCCGCTGTTCTCAGGCGAGACGATGGTCGGCATCCTCGACATCTTCGACGACGACTCGGCCGGCTTTCTCGAGTACCTCGATCTCATCAACGGAGTCGGGCAGATCGTCGCCGACTCGCTGGTCAAGACCCGTCTGCTTACCGACCTGGCCCGGCAGAACGAGCTCATGAGCGCCCTCGTCGAGCTCGGCGCGATCGTGCCGGCGGTCTCCGACGTCGGCGCCGCATTCAGCTCGCTGGGCGCAAGGCTGATCGAGACCATCGACGCCGACACCTGCGAGCTCTACTCGCTCCAGGGCGAGCGCATCGAGCTGCTGGCCGGCTTCGACCGCGAGGGCGCGGTCGAGCGTATCGGCTGGACCGGAGACCTCCACGACTATCCCACCTGCGCCGCGTCGCTGTCCCGTGGCGAGACGCTCATCGTCGCTTCGCGCGACGACCCACGGCTCTCCGCTTACGAGCGCGAGCGCTACTCCAAGTTCGAATACCAGAGCGAGATCTGCGTGCCGCTCGTGGTCGACGGCCATGCCATCGGCTTCCTCGACATCTTCGACACCGCTCCGCGCGATTTCGTCGAGTTCGCCGACTTTCTGCGGGGCTTCGCGCCGGTGCTGGCGCGCACCACCCAGAACGCGCTGTTGCTGCGCGAGGTCGGGCAGCGCAACGTCGAGCTCCGCGACCTCGTGCGACTCGGCGAGATCGCGTCCCAGGAGACCGACCTCGCCGGGCTTCTGCGCCTGGCGGCGGGGCGACTGCTCGCCACGCTCGACGTCGCCTCCTGCGAAGTGTACCGGGTCGAGGGTGAGGAGCTGGTGCAACTGGCCGGCGTCGGGCCCGCAAGCCTGGCCGGCGACAGCGGCCGGCGAGCGCCGATCGCGAGCTTTCCCGGCTTCGCCGAAGCGCTCGAGCAGGGCGGACCCTGTGTCATCGGCTCGCTCGACGATCCCCGATTGTCGGCCGTCGAGACCACGTCGTATCGACGCCGGGGGCTGAAGAGCAGCCTCTCGGTACCTCTCGTGGTAAGCGGCGAAGCCGTCGCCGTGATCGGCATCGCAGACTCCCGCGAGCGCGACTACGCCGAGCACGTCGACTTCATGCGCAGCGTCGGCCAGCTCCTCGCCGGCGCCTTCGAAAAGACGCTGCTGCTCGGGCGCCTGGAGGCCGGCAACCGCGAACTTCGCCAGCTCGTCGACGCCGGCCTCGAGTTCGGCTCCAGCCTCGAGATGGACGAGGTGCTCCGTTCGGTGGCGACGCGCATGCGGACCGCCGCCGAGGCGACGTGCTGCGACATCTACTCATACCGGGGCGACGTCGAGGTCGGCCTCACCAGCATCGAAGCCGACGACTCCGCCGACCTCGACTTCGTGGGGACCGTCTACCGCATCGCCGACATGAGCATCACGGGCCTCGCCCTGGAGCGGCGCCAGCCTGTCGCGGTGGCCGACATCGAGACCGACGAGCACGCCAGCGAGCTCGAGCGCACGGAGTGGCGCCGCTTCGGCTATCGCTCCGGCCTTGTCGTACCGCTCATCACGGGCGCCGAGGTGGTCGGCTTTGCCGAGGTGTTCGACGAGGCGCTGCGCGACTTCGACCACGCGCCGGTGCTGTACGGGCTCGCCCAGGTCGCCGCCCAGGCGCTCGCCAACGCCGCGCTGCACGCCGCGCTCGAGGAGGCGGCCGCACGCATGAAACTCGTCACCGAGGCCGGCCTCGAGTTCTCGTCGTCGCTCGATCTGCGCGATACGCTGGTCAAGGTCGGGCGCCGCCTGAGCGCCGCCGTCGACGTGCCCAACTGCGACATCGACCTCGTGCTCGACAACGGCCCCTCCTACCGGCTCATGAACGTGATCGGCGAGGCGGTCGAGGCCGCCCTGGTCCCCACCCCATTCGACCTGGCGCTGTACCCGACCCTGCGCCAGGCGCTCGAGACGCGCGAGCCCGTGATCGTCGCCTCGCTCGACGACCCCCGGCTCACCGCCGAAGGCCGGGCCGCCAATCGCGCGCACGGCGAGAAGAGCTGGCTGATCGTACCGCTGGTGACCAAGGACAAGGTGATCGGCGTCGTCGACCTGGTCGAGACGCGCCGGGAGCGCACGTTCAGCAAGCAGGAGATCGACACGGCCACGGCCATCTGCCGGGTCGCGGCCATGGCCATCGACAACGCCGATCTCTACGACAGCCTGGCGGCGACGAACCACGAGACCGAGATGCTCAACGCGATCGCTCGCGAGGCGGCAGCCAGTCTCGATGTCGGCGAGATCGCGCGCGCGGCGACCGGGCGCCTGCGGCAGATCGTGCCCTTCGAGGGCAGCCTCATGCTGCTCGTCAACAACGACTGCCTGCACGTGGCCTACGCCGATGAGGCGGAGCGCCTGTCCGCCCGCCATCTCGAGACCCTTCCCCTGGCCGCCCTGCCACAAGCGTTCCGCGACGCTCTGGTGCAGCGACCCGTCACCGTCCTGCGCCTGCCCGGCGACAGTCCGCTGACTCACACTCACCCTGAGCTCGTCGGCAGCGGTGCGGTCGTCCTGGTGGCTCTCGTCGTCGACGGCAGCCTGGCCGGCGGTCTCGTGCTGCACGACTCGCATCCCGACGCCTTCGACGCGCTCGACACGCGGACGCTCGAGCGCGTCAGCACTCACCTGGCCCTCGCCGTCAAGAACGCCCGCCTGTACGCGGATATCAAGGCGATGCATCTCAGCAACCTCCGGGCGCTGAGCTCGGCCCTGAACGCCAAGGACTACTACACCATCGGCCACGCGGCTCGCGTGTCGGCCTACATGGTGCTGCTCGGTTCGAAGCTCGGCTGGCCGGAGGCTCTGGTCCGCGGCGCTGAAGAAGCCGCCTATCTCCACGACATCGGCAAGATCGCCATCTCCGACCGCGTCCTGCTCAAGCCGGGCAAACTCGACGCCCAGGAATGGGAGCTCATGCGACAGCACCCGGTGTTCAGCGCCGAGATCATCCGCACGCTGTTCGCCGAAGAGCTCGTGCTGGGCGTGCGCCACCACCACGAACGCTGGGACGGCGCCGGCTACCCGGACGGCCTGAGCGGCGCGAAGATCCCCGTGATCGCGCGCGCCATGTGCGTGGTCGACTCCTACGACGCCATGTCGTTCCTGCGGCCCTACCGGCGGGCGCTCGACGCCGACGCCTGCCTTCAGGAACTGCGGCGCTGCAGCGGCCGGCAGTTCGACCCCGCCATCACTTCCGTCTTTCTGGAGGTGCTTGACGATCTGGACGCGCGCCGCCGCGCCGCCGACGACGTGGCCGCCCAGGCGGCGGCGCGCATCGACCCCGAGACGCACCTGCGCCTGCGCCTGCCCCGAGACGAGGCCGGCGCCGACTACGCCGCGATCGCCGCCATCCTGCGCGAGGTGCGCGACGCCAACCCGCCGACGATGCACCTCACCACACAGGCCCGGCTGGAACGCCGCTTCGTGATGGTCGTCGACCCCGAGCAGGATCCCGGCGAACACTCGCCGCTGGGCACCGACCTCTTTCCCAACGAGGTCCTCCAGGTGTTCCCGCGGATACCCTCGGATGCGCGACCTCGAGTCAACGCTCTCTTCGCCGATCAGTTCGGCGTGTGGGTCACCGGCGTGGCGCCCATTCGCGACGCCCGCGGCGACTTCGTCGCGATCGTGGTCGCCAGCCTGCCACCGTTCGTGGGCGCCGAACAGGGCGGCCTGCGAGCCGCCGGCAAGGAGGCGCTGGCCTCGATCCTGCAGTCGGCCGCGGTGCGCTCCAACCGCGCCGAGATCAATGCCGTCGCCGACGGCCTGACCGGCCTCTACAACCACCGCTACCTCAACGAGCGACTCGGCGAGGAGCTGCGACGCAGCGAGGAGCTCGCGGCGCCGCTTTCTCTGCTGTTCGGCGAGCTCGACGAGCTGCGGGAGCTCATCGACGCTCTGGGACACGACGCCGGCGACGACGCCCTGAGCTCGACCGCACATATCATCGAACAGTCCATCCGGCACGTCGACCTCGCCTCGCGCTACGGCGAGGAGGAGTTCGTGGTGGCGCTCATCGGGACCGACGCCGAGGATGCCGTGGACGTCGCCGAGCGCATCCGCCAGCGCGTGCACGAGACGCGGGTCGGCTCCAGCCCTGAGCCTCTGTCGATCAGCATCGGCGTCGCCGCGTTCCCCAGCGACGGGCTCACCATGGAGGAGCTTCTCGACAAGGCGGAGTGGGCGATGCACGTCGCCAGACGACTCGGCCGCAACCGCGTCGTCGCGTTTCCGACGGGGCCGTCGAGCTACCCCGAGCTGCCCGTCTGAGCGGCGCGGCCGGCCGGCTGGCGGCGATGGTGGCCGGCTGGTGGCGACGGCGGCGACCGAGAACCGTTGTCCCGCGCCCTGTGAAGGTGAGCCGGGCGCGAGCGCGAACTCTCCTACCAGCATGCAGGCGCAAAGGACCAGGCGTCGCCCGGTCTTTGGCCCTGCGCCAAGGGGCCGGCGGCGGGCCGAGTCAGGCAACACCGCCCGTCCGGTCAGGTTGAACGAGTCGCGGGACTGTGGTAGGGTCCCCGGGCTCGCGCCCCGGCACGGGTGCAGGCCCGGCAAGGAAGCGAAGCGCACGAACTCACGCGCGCACCTCAGGGACTCGTTGGCACGAAGAGTGAGTCCCGAAAGGAGGCGACGGCATGCACCGCAGGCTACTCGTTCCAGCCCTCCTACTCATCCTCGCAGCCATCGTCTGCGGCGCGCTCACGCCCGGACGCGCCTCGGGCGCGACGATCGCCCAGAAGAAGGCCCAGGCCAGACAGATCGCCCAGCAGGTTTCGGCCCTCAATACCAAAATGGAGGTCGCCGTCGAGGCCTACGACGCGGCCACCCAGCGGCTCACCGACGTCCAGGGCCGGATCCACGAAAACGAGCATGAGCTGATCGTCGCGCGCTATAACCTGCTCGTCGCCCGCCAGCTTCTTTCGCAGCGTGTCGTGTCCATGTACAAGCAGGACAAGGCCGACGTCCTCGACGTCCTGCTCTCCACGCACA
>PLTW01000203.1 GCA_003164655.1 Actinomycetota bacterium | reverse complement strand
CAAGGGCCTGCCGCAGAACGTCTGCAACAAGCTGTGGAGCAACTTCGAGGCCACGGGCGACTACTCGTTCAACAAAAGCCACGCCGCCTGTTATGCGCTGATCAGCTACCGCACCGCCTTTCTCAAGGCCAACTACCCGGTCGAGTACATGGCGGCCGTCGTGTCGAGCGTCATGAACACCAAAGACAAGGTGCCCTTCTACGTGAACCAGTGCCACGAGATGGGCATCGAGGTGCTGCCGCCCGACGTCAACGAAAGCGAGGTCGGCTTTACGGTCGTCGAGGGCAAGATCCGCTTTGGACTGAACGCGGTCAAGGGGGTCGGGGTGGGCGCCATCGAGTCGGTCGTCACGGCCCGCGCCGACGGTCGGTTCAGCTCGATCTACGACTTCTGCGCCCGCGTCGACTCAGCTCTCGTCAACCGTCGCACGCTCGAGGCGCTCATCAAGAGCGGCGCCTTCGACTCGACCGGCGGCACGCGCCGCGGCATGCTCGAAGCCCTGCCGGCGGCGGCCGCGTCGGGCGAACGCCGGCGCCGCGATCGCGCTCAGGGGCAGGGTGGGCTGTTCGACGTTCTGGCTGCCGACACCACCAGCGAGGTCGTCCACCACCCGGCCGTCGGTGCCGAGGAGTTCGACTCCGACATCCTGCTGCGCTTCGAAAAAGAGGCGCTGGGCCTCTACGTCTCGTCGCACCCGCTGCAGGGCCTGCGCGCTCAACTGCGCGACCAGATCGACGCTACCGTGAGCCAGCTCGCCGACCTGCGCGACGGCCAGACCGTCTGGACCGGCGGGGTCATCTCCGGACTCACGCGCCGCCAGACGCGCAGCGGCGCCACCATGGCGGTGTTCCGCTTGGACGACGTCGACGGCGGCATCGAGGTGGTGGCCTTCGGCAGCATCTGCGAGCAGTATCAGGATCTGCTGGCCGAGGATGCCATCGTCCTGGTGCGCGGCCGGCTCGACCGCAAGAGCGACGACGACGTCAAGCTGATCGCCCTCGAGCTGCGCGTCTTCGACGGCGTCAGCGCCACGCGGCCGCTCACCCTCGTGGTGGCCGCCGATAGCGTCCAGATGGAGATGCTCGACGAGCTCAAAGCGATCCTGGGCTCGTTTCCCGGCGAGGTGCCGGTCGTCCTGCAGTTGACGACGGCTCAGGGCAGGCATCGCCTCAAGGTGGGCAACAGGTACCGGGTCGAACCGGTGAGCGGTCTCTACGCCGAGCTCAAGGGACTTCTCGGCGAGAGCTGCGTGCGTATCGGACGCTAGCGGTCCGGCGCCGGCCTTATTGGCCGGCGCGCAACGGCCGGGCGTTCACGACGAGCCCGGCAGTGGCTAGACTGCGGTTCTCAGGCGCCGCTCGAGCGGCGCCCGGCGATGGGAGGTCTGACAACCGTGATCCCCGAAGGCATGCGCGACGTGCTGCCGACCGAGGCGGCCGAGCTGCGCGCGATCGAGCAGATCGTGCTGGCCCGGTTCCACGCCTACGGCTACGGCGAGGTGCGCCCCCCGGCGCTCGAGTACCCCGAGACGATGGAGCGCACCGGGGTCGACCTGCTGTCGTCGGGGTTCCACCTCTACGACGAGCGCGGCCGGGCGCTGGTGCTGCGCACCGACCTGACGACCGCGGTCGCCCGTCTGGCTGCCGACCGCCTGCGCGAACGGCCGCTGCCACTGCGCCTTTCGTACGAGGGCCCGGTCTACCGCACCGAGGCCAGCCGCCACCGCCGCGAGGGCGAGTTCGTGCAGCTCGGGGCCGAGCTACTCGGGCTGGGCTCGGCCGCGGCCGACGCCGAGACGGTCGTGCTGCTCTGCGACGCCCTGGCGGCGACCGGCCTGCAGGGATTTCGCCTGGCGATCGGCAGCGTGGCCTTTCATCGCGAGCTCGTCGCCGCGCTGGGGCTCTCACCCGACGACAGCGACGATGTCTTCGACGCCCTGGCCGACCGCGACTACGCGCTGCTCGAGACGATCGTCTCGCGGCGCGGTATCGACGACGACGGACGCCGGGCCCTGGAGCGCGCCCTCGACCTGTCGCCCGGCAAGGGGGCGCTGGCCGCGGCCCGCAAGCTGGCCTCGAGTCCCGGCATGGAGGAGGTGGTCGAGCGGCTCGTGGCGGTCCAGGAGCTGGCCGACGACGCCGGCTACGGCGACCTGGTCGGCTTCGACTTCGGCCTCTTGCCCGAGCTCGACTACTACACGGGCATCGTCATCGAAGCCTACGCCCCGGGAGTCGACTTTCCGGTCGGTCATGGCGGTCGCTACGACCGTCTGCTGGCCGCCTTCGAGTGGCCCATCCCGGCCGTCGGCTTCACCATCGACCTCGACCGGCTGCACGAGGCCCTGGTCGACGAAGGCGCCGGCGTGGCCGCGGTGGCGCCGCCGGCGCTGTCGTATGCCGGCGGGCTCGACGATCCCAAGCACGTCATCGAGCTGCGCCGCCATGGCGTCGCCGTCGCCGCCCTGCCGGCCGAAGCCGCCACGGCTCAGCCCCGCCTGCGCGAGATCGGCGGCGAGTTCGTGCTCGAAACGCTGTCGGGCACCACACGGGGCTCGTGGCGCGACGTGCTGCGCGCCCTGGGAGCCGGGTGAGCCGCCCGGTGAGATCGTGACACTGCGCATTGCCGTACCCGACGGCGCCCTGCGGGCGCCGTCCCTCGAGATCCTCACCGCGGTCGGTGTGGCCGGCGGCGAGCCCGCCACGGCTCCGAGCCCCGAGTCCACGCTCGACGCGCGGCTCACGGTGATCGCCGCCGACGACGTGCCCTCGTATCTGGGCAGCGGCGCCGCCGACGCCGGCCTGGTGGCCAAAGACACGCTGCTCGAGCGCGCGACCGGGCTCTGCGAGCTGCTCGACCTGCGGTTCGGCGGCGCGCTGCTCGTCCATGCCGCCGCGCCGGGCGCGGCGCTGCGGGCGCAGCGACTCGGCCGTCTGCGCATCGCCACCCGTCATCCGCGCCTCACACGTTCGTACTTTGCGGAGCGCGGTATCGAGGTCGCGGTCGTCGAGGTCGTCGGTGCCCTCGACCGCGCCGTCGCCGACGGACTCGCCGACGGGGTGGTGGCGCTCATCGCCGCCGCCCCCGAAGGTGCCGGGCAGGCGAGCTTCGCGGGCCTTGCGGTCGAGGGGGTCGTGGCCGCCAGCAGCGTCCGGCTCGTCGCCGGCCGCGGCGCGCGCGTGCTGCACACCGCCGAGCTGGGGACACTCGTCGCCCGCCTGCGCGAGCTGACCGCCGGCGGTGACACGCCGTGAGGCGGCTGGTCCTGCACGACGACCCGGCCGGGGTGGTGGCCGCGCTGCGCGAGTCTCTGGCGCCGGCGCTCGACGTGGAGCTCGCGGTGCGCCAGATCATGGACGATGTGCGCGCCCACGGCGACGACGCCGTGCGCGCCCATACCAAGCGGCTCGACGGCGTCGAGCTGTCGGAGCGCTACGGCCTGGCGCGCTGCGACGTAAGCGCCGCTCTCGAGGCCGCCGCACCCGACCTGCGCGCCGCGCTCGAGCTCGCTGCCGCCAACATCCGCGCCTACCATGCGCAGGAGATGCCGCTCGCCTGGCGAGCGACGCTGACTCAGGGTCAGGTGGTCGGCCAGGAGATCGTTGCACTCGGTGTGGCCGGTCTGTATGTGCCCGGCGGCCTCGCCGACTATCCGTCGTCGGTGCTGATGACCGCCATCCCGGCGCAGGTGGCCGGTGTCGGGCGCATCGTGGTCTGCTCGCCGCCCAGGCCCGGGGGCGGCGTGGCCGCCGGCGTCGCCGCCGCCTGCGGGCTGCTCGGCGTGTCCGACCTGTACCCGGTGGGCGGAGCCCAGGCGGTGGCCGCGATGGCGTTCGGCACGGCCGCCGTGCCGCGCTGCGACGTGATCGTGGGACCGGGCAACGCCTATGTCACCGAAGCCAAGCGGCAGGTGATGGGCGAGGTGCGCATCGACGGCCTGGCCGGGCCCAGCGAGGTGCTCATCGTGGCCGACGCCGGCGGTCGTGTCGACTGGCTGGCGGCCGACCTGCTGGCTCAGGCCGAGCACGGCGCCGGCGCCATGGCGGCGCTGCTCGACGTCGGCGGAGAGCTGGGCGACCGCGTNNACGCGGTCGCCCAGCTCTCCGCCGAGCTCGGCCTGCCGACCGATCGCATCGCCGTCGTGGCCTGCCGCGACCGGGCGGCCGCCCTGGCGCTCGTGAACGCCTTTGCTCCGGAGCACCTCGAGCTCCACCTGCCCGATGCCGCCGCGCTGCTGCCTCAGGTGCGCAACGCGGGCGCGATCTTCGTCGGCCCGCGGGCCGCGACGGCCTTTGGCGACTACGCCGCCGGCACCAATCACGTGCTGCCCACCGGTGGCACGGCGCGCTTCGGTCAGGGTCTGTCGGTGAGCGACTTCGTCAAGCGGGTGGCGGTCGTCGAGCTCAACGCCGCCGCTGCCGCCGCCTTGGCCGGGCCTGTGGCGACGATCGCCGATCGCGAGGGCTTGCGCTCTCACGCCCGGTCGGTGCGTCTGCGGGCGACGCCATGAGGTCGGGCGCCGCGCGCGGGGCGGTCTGGCGCAGGGCGGCCGACGTGGACGCGCGCCGCCGTCGCGGCGTCGCCGGTCGGGCGTGAGCCGGACGCTCGACCTCGCCCGCCTCGACGGGGACGAGCAGACGGACCTGGCCGCGACCATCGCCGCCGCCGGACTGGTCTGCTTTCCGACCGACACCGTCTACGGCATCGGCGGCGTCGTGACGCCGGCCACCGCGGCGGCGATCGCCCGCGTCAAGGGCCGCGCCGCCGGCAAGCCCCTGCAGGTCGTCTACCCGAACCTGGGCCTGCTGCTGGCCGCCGTCGCCCTGGCACCGGTCGTGGCCCGGGCGGCGCGCCGCCTGCTGCCCGGCCCGTTCACGCTGCTCGTGCCGTATCCGGACGGTACGGTCTTTCCGCCGCCCGGCGCCGTTGAATGGCCGGCGGGCGCGGGCGGCGCGGGCGGCCCGCCGGTCACCGTGAGAACGCTGGGCGTGCGCGTGCCGGACTGGCCGCCGTCGGCGCGGGCGCTGGCCCGGCTGCCCTTCCCGCTGCTGGGCTCGTCGGCCAATCCGAGCGGCGGCAGCGACCCCGCCGATCTGTCGAGCGTCGCGCCCGGCGTGCGCGCGGCCTGCGACCTGCTCCTCGACGGGGGGCCGACAGGTGGCGTATCGTCAACCGTGCTCGATCTCAGCGGTCTGCAAGCGGGCCGGGGCTTTCGCGTCGTGCGCTCCGGAGCGCTCGGCGTCGTCGAGGTCGCGGCTATCCTGGCAAGCTAGGCAAGGACCGGGAGCATTGTGAAAAGCCTGCGCATGATCCAGGTCGACGTGTTCAGCGAGCGGCCGCTCGCCGGTAACCCGCTGGCGATCTTTCCCGAAGCAGAGGGACTGACCGACGAGCAGATGCAGCGAATCGCCACCGAGATGAACCTCTCCGAGACCACGTTCGTCACGCCGGCCGCAGCGGGCGGCGACGCCCGCGTGCGCATCTTCACGCCCGCCATGGAGCTGCCGTTCGCCGGCCATCCCAGCATCGGCACGGCCTGCACGCTGGTGTCGGACGGGCTTGTCGCGCCCCAGGAACCGGTCACCGAGGTGACCCTCGAGCTGAACGTCGGCCCGACGGTGGTCGACGTCACCGTGCGCGCCGGCCAGGCTGTGGCCGGCGTTGTGCATCAGGGTCCACCGGCGTTCGGCGAGGACATCCCGCGCGACGTGGCGGCCGCCGTCCTGGGCCTGCAGGAGAGCGATTTAGACGAGGAGCTCGAGCCGCGCGTGGTGTCGACCGGTCTGAGCTACGCGATCATCCCGCTGCGCAACACGCGCTCGCTGGCCGCGGCCTGGTTTAACTTCGACCTGCTGCCCGAGTTTGAGCGCCGCTACGCCGAGCTGTACCCGTTCGCGCTCACCGGCGACGAGGAGCCGTTCGCCGAGGCGCGCTGTTTTGGTCCGCTCTCGGGCATCGTCGAAGATCCGGCGACCGGCAGCGCCGCCGGACCGCTGGCCGCCTACCTGGCCCGCGCCGGCATTCTCGGTCCGGGGGCGGCGCGGGTGCTGGCTCAGGGCCGGCACGTGCGCCGCCCCAGCCGCCTCACGCTGTCGGTGACCACTGAGGGCACGCGCATCGTCGACGTGCTGGTCGGCGGCGGCGTCGTGCCGGTCATGACGGGCGAGCTCACGTTCTGAGGCGCCGGGGTCTTTGGTAGAATCCGGTCGGGGTGGGGCGCGCCGGGCGCCCGGCGTCCGGGCGCGTCTCGCGCGCCCGCACCGACCGCGACCGAAAGGACACCATGGCAGTGAAGATCGCCGCCGGCGCCGACCACGCCGGCTTTGCCCTCAAGCAGGTGCTGATCGCGCGCCTGCGCGCCGCCGGGCATGAGGTTGTCGACCTGGGCACGGCCTCGGCCGATTCGGTCGACTACCCCGTCTTCGCTCACGCGGTCGCCGCCCAGGTCGCCGACGGGCAGGCCGAGCGTGGGCTGCTGGTGTGCGGCAGTGGGATCGGCATGTGCATGGCCGCCAATCGTCACCCCGGCGTGCGGGCGGCCGACTGCGTGACGGTCGAGATGGCCGATCTGGCGCGCCGCCACAACGACGCCAACGTGCTGTGTGTCGGCGCCCGCCTGCTCGACGAAGACGAGGCCTGGGCCGTGATCCAGGCGTGGCTGGCGACACCCTTCGAGGGCGGCCGCCACGAACACCGCGTCGCCCTGATCGACGGCCTTGCGCCCGACTCCGCCAGCTGAGCCGGCCGGCGCACGGCCGAGCTGGGACGAATACTTCCTGCAGCTCGCCCGTCAGGCGGCGACGCGCTCGACCTGTCTGCGCCGCCAGGTCGGCGCCGTGCTGGTCCGCGACCGTCGCGTGCTGGCCACCGGGTACAACGGCGCCCCGCGAGGGGTGTCGCATTGCCTCGACATCGGCTGCCTGCGCGACCAGCTCGCCATTCCTTCGGGTGAGCGCCAGGAGCTCTGTCGCGCCATCCACGCCGAGCAGAACGCCATCATCCAGGCGGCCCTGCACGGCGTAGCCATCGAGGGCGCCACGCTGTACACGACGCTGCAGCCCTGCGTGCTGTGCGCCAAGATGCTGATCAACTGCGGCGTGCAGGAGATCCACTACGCCGAGGGGTACCCCGACGAGCTGTCGCGCAGCATGTTCGACGAGGCCGGCGTCGTCGTGGTCAAGGAGGATCTCCCATAAGCGAACTGCTGGAGCTGCCGAGCGCGGTCCAGCTGGCCATCCTCGGTTTCATCCTCGCGGCGAGCATCGTCATTCTCGCCACCCCGGTCATGGCCCGTCTGGCGCGGCGCACCGGGGTCGTCGATCGCCCGAGCGACCCGCGGCGCATGCACGCCCGGGTCACGCCGCTGCTCGGCGGCCTGGCCATCTACCTCGGCGTCATGATCCCCACACTCGTGCTGGTCAAGAAGGACGCCGCCACGATGGCGATCCTCGTCGGCGGTTCGATCGTGGCGGCGGTGGGCGTGATCGACGACTTCGCCGAGATCAAGCCGCTGCTCAAGTTCGCCGGGCAGATGGCCGCCATCGTGGCGCTGCTCGCCTACGGCCTGCGCATCGACCACCTGTCGGTGCCGCTCACGAACATCACGGTGACCCTGCAGCCGATCATCTCGATCCCGCTCACCGTCCTCTGGGTGGCGACGATCATCAACATGGTCAACTTCATCGACGGGCTCGACGGGCTGGCCGGCGGGTTGTGCGCGATCTCGGCCCTCACCTTCGCGGTCATCGCCCTGTCGCTCGACCGCAGCACCACCGGAGTGGCGGCCGCCATCCTCGCCGGGGCGGCCTTTGCCTTCTTGCGCTTCAACTTCTATCCGGCGAGCATCTTCATGGGCGACGCGGGGTCGATGCTGCTCGGCTACGTGCTCGCCGTCATCAGCATCCAGGGTGTGCTCAAAGGCGCCGCCACCGTCGCCCTGATCTTCCCGCTGCTTGTCCTGGGAGTGCCCTTCGCCGACCTCTTTCTGGTCGTGTTCCGGCGGCTGCGCAAGGGGGTACCCATCTACACCAGCGGCCGCGATCATGTGCACCACGACCTCGTGCTCGTCGCCGGATTCTCGCAGCGCACGTCGGTGCTGCTGCTCTACGGCTGGTGCCTCCTTCTGAACGGGCTGGCGCTGGCCATGAGGTTCCATCTGACGGTGGCGATCGTCGTGCTGGGCCTGGCCGCTGCCGCAGCGACGGCGTCGATGGCCCGCATGCTGCTGGCCTACCGGGCGGGCGACGGACGCGCCGGCGAGGCATCGGACCCTTGAGCGGGCTCATATGGCCAAGATGTCCAGGGCGCCGCGGCGGGCGCCAGGGCCCGTCGCGGGCACGGCCCATGGGCGGCGCGGCAGGGGTCGGCGCTTCTTGCCGGGGCAAGGGAAGGGGGCATATACTTTGAGCCGCGACCGGTCCGACCATGGCCACAATGGCCACGGCAAGGGCGGATTGGGATATGCGGAGACCATCGCCTTCACGGTCCTCGCGGGTATCGTGCTCGGGCTGCTGGCAGGCTACGGCCTCGACCGCCTGCTGCACACGACACCGGCGTTCACCGTGGTCGGGGTGTTCGCCGGTTTCGGGATCGCGCTCTATGGGGTGTTTCTTGAGACGAAGTGAGAAGCCTTCAGCCGACCTGAATCCGGGCGCGAGGCGATGACCGTCAACCCTCTGAACCACCTCCGGCGCGAACCCGTACTGCTGCTGCTGCTCGCCCTGTCGGCGGGGTGCGCGGTGGTGGCGGCCCTGGCGGCGCGCGACAGCGTCACGGCGCTGATCGGGGCGCTGCTGGTCGTCGCCTACTGGGCGATCGAGCGCCTCGCCATGCGCGTCGGGCGCAGGGGGTCGTTCCAGTGGGCCATGGCGGTCGCGCTGGTCGGCACGGCACTCCGTCTGGCGATCGTCGTCGGCGGTCTCGTGATCGTCGCTCTCGTCGATCGCTCCGGATTCGTCGAGGCGCTCGTGTCGTTTGTCGTGGTGTACACGATCTACCTGGGCGTGCGCCTCTGGCGTTACCCGGTAGCAAGGGCCGATCGCGCGAGCGGCCATCTGCCCACCAGCCACCGCGGCAACTCCCTGTGAAGGCCCTCAAGCGCCTGCCGCTCTGGGCCTGGCTGGTCATCGCCCTGGCGGCTCTCGTGGCGCTGGTCCTGCTGCCGGGCGGGTCCAAGTCGACCTTCGACGTCTCCGGCGAGTTCCTGCTCCATCCGATCATCCGGCTGCCGAAGGTCGGACCGTTCGACCTCTCGATCACCAAGCCGGTCATCTACCTGTGGATCGCGGTGCTCGTCGTCTGCCTCTTCGCGGCCCTGGTCAACCGCGGCCTCAAGACCAAACCCGGGCGCCTGCAGGTCGCCATGGAGGGGATCTACGAGCTCGCCCGCGACGGCATCGCGGGCGCCGTCATGAAGGGCGGCGGCGCCGACACGTGGTTTCCCTACATCGGCGGCGCCTTCGTCTTCATCCTGGTGTGCAACCTCGTGGGTCTGATCCCGCTGCCCTTCGGCGTGGGCCACCAGCTTGCCTTCTACGCCGCGACCGGCAACATCAACGTGACCATCACGCTGGCCGTCTTTACGTTCGTCTTCACGCACTACGCGGGCGTCCGCAAAAAGGGCCCCGTCGGCTACATCAAGAGCTGGGTCATCCCGGCGCCGCCGGTGCTCAAGCAGTTCATCTTCGTGTCCGACGTCATCAGCGAGATGTTCCGCCTCGTCTCGCTGTCGGTGCGACTCTTCGCCAACATGATCGCCGGGCACTTCATCCTGGCCGTGTTTTTCGCCATGGTGCTCGTGTTCCAGAGCTACCTCCTGGGCGTTGTTCTCCAGGTGGGCTCGGTAGCGGTGTTCATGTTCGAGATCTTCGTAGCGTGCATCCAGGCGTTCATCTTCGCCATCCTCTCGGCCGTCTACATCGGCACGGCGCTCGAAGAGGAGCACTGAGGCGGGTGGCCGCTTGCAGCAAGCTGTCACCAGGTAGACATCAAGGAGGAATCACATGGACGTAAGCGCCGCCACGATCGCCGCGGTGTCATCGGACACGGGTCTGCGGCTGCTCGGCGCCGGGCTCGCCGCCGGGTTGGGAGTCATCGGTCCGGGCGTAGGCATGGGCGTCCTGTTCGGCAGCTCCATCGAGAGCATGGCCCGGCAGCCCGAGATGAGGGGCGAGATCCGCCTGAACATGTTCATCGGCATCGGCATCATCGAGGCGCTGGCGCTGTACGCGCTTGTGGTCGCCCTCATCCTCCTGTTCGTGGTCAAGTAGTGGGCGCCGTCCCGGCGAGCAAGGAGTGACCCTGACATGCTGAGCATCAACCCGGGGCTGATGATCTGGACGGCGATCACCTTCGGCATCGCCGTCTTCGTCCTGTGGCGCTTCGCATTCGGCCCGCTGCAGAAGGTCATCGACGAGCGCCGCGCGCGCATCGCCGAAAGCCTCGAGACCGCCGAGGAGACGCGCGCCGAAGCCGTGCGGCTGCTGAACGAGTACCGCGAGACGCTCGGCTCGGTGCGCGCCGAAGCCGAGGAGATCCTCGAGCGCTCCCGCAAGGCCGGCGACACGACCAAGGCCGAGATCCTAGACGAAGCGCGCCGCCAGGCGCAGCGCACCGTCGAAAAGGCTCAGGAGCAGCTCGAGCGCGACGTTCGCGTGGCGCTGCAGGAGCTCAAGGGCGAGATCGCCGGTCTCACCCTGTTGGCCACCGAGCACGTCGTCGGCAAGTCGCTCGACGACGACGATCACCGGCGCCTGATCGACGAAGCGCTGCGGGCCGCCAATCTCGACGACCTCGAACTGGGGAGCGGCCGGTGAGCGACACGGGCATCGCGCGCGTGTACGCCACGGCGTTGTTCGAGGCGGCGACGGCGGCCGGTAGCGTGGCGCCCACGGGCGCCGACCTGCGCGCGTTCGTCCGCGCTCTCGACGAATCGCAGCCGCTGGCCAACGCCGTGTTCAACCCGCAGATCGAGCCCGAGGCCAAGATGCGGGTGCTCGCCAAGCTCACCAGCGCCGCCGATCACCTGGCGGCCGGGGTGCTGGCGGTGCTGCTCGAAAAGGGCCGGATCGCGCTCTGCGGCGAAGTCGCCGACCAGTACGAGCGCTTCGTCGATCAGGCGGCCAGGGTCATCGAGGTCGAAGTCACCACGGCGGTGCCCGTCGAGCCCGACGTCGAGCGCCTGATCGTGGAGCGCGTGCGGCGCTCCACCGGCGGCGAGCCGCGGCTGACCAAGCGGGTCGATCCCGGCATCCTGGGCGGGCTCGTGCTGCGCGTCGACGACGTCCTGGTCGACGGCAGCCTGCGGGCGCGCATCCAGCAGCTCGACGACAGATTGAGAACGGCAGACGTGAGAGGTGGCAAGACGTGAAGCTTCGTCCCGAAGAGATCGCCTCGGTCCTGAGAAGCCAGATCGAGAACTACCAGGCCGAGGTCGAAGTCGAAGAGGTCGGCACGGTCCTCGAGGTCGGCGACGGGATCGCCCGCATCTACGGCCTGCGCAACGCCATGGCCATGGAGATGCTGGATCTGCCGCACGGCGTGACCGGCCTGGCGCTCAACTTAGAAGAAGACAATGTGGGCGCCGTGCTGCTCGGCCAGGACACGCTCGTCAAAGAGGGCGACCTCGTCAAGCGCAGCGGCAAGGTGCTGCAGGTGCCGGTCGGCGAGGCTCTCGTGGGTCGCGTCGTCGACCCTCTCGGTAACCCGCTCGACGACAAGGGACCGATCGAGACCGAGCACTTTCGGCCGATGGAGTTCAAGGCGCCCGGCGTGGTCGAGCGCCAGCGCGTCAAGGAGCCGTTGCAGACCGGCATCAAGGCCATCGACTCGATGATCCCCATCGGTCGCGGGCAGCGCGAGCTGATCATCG
>PLTW01000242.1 GCA_003164655.1 Actinomycetota bacterium | reverse complement strand
CCGGCGCCGCTCCGGCCGCCGAGACGCCGGGCGGTAGCCACACCCGCCAGGTGCCACCGCGCCGCCAGGCGGCGACGCCGCCAGGCGCCGCGGCCGCCTCGGCCACCGTCCCCGGCACGGCGGCCGTGATCTGCTCGGGCCGCCCAGCGGCCAGAGTGCGGCCCTCGTCGAGCAGCAGCACCTGCGTGGCACGTTCGGCCTCGTCGAGGTAGGTGGTGGCCAGCACTACGGCGGTACCGTCGGCCGCGCAGGCGGCGATCAGCCGCCAGAGGTCGGCGCGGCTCACCGGGTCGANNGGTCGACGCCGGTCGTCGGTTCGTCGAGGATGAGCAGCTGCGGTTGGTGGAGCACCGCCAGGACGAACGCCAGCTTCTGGCGCATGCCGCCCGACAGCTTGCCGGCCAGCCGCGGGCGCGCATCCGCGAGGCCGGTGCGGGCCAGCAGGGGAGCGGCACGGGCGGCCAGCGTGGCGCCGCGCACGCCGTAGGCGCCGCCGGTGAACTCGAGGTTCTCGGCCACGGTCAGGTCGTCGTAGACGCCGGCGCCGGCCGCGACGAAGCCGATCTGCCGAGGCGGCGGTCGCCGCACGGCGCCGCGGCTCGCCGTCTGCACGCCGGCGAGCACGCGCAGCAGAGTCGTCTTGCCGGCGCCGTCGCCGCCCACGACGGCGGTCACCAGGCCGCGCGGGACGGGCAGCTCGACGCCGTCGAGGGCCAGGAGCGCTCCGTAGCGCACGGTCAGGTCGTGGACGCCCCAGTCGGCCGCTGGATCCGGCGCGGCCGGCAGCGCGTTGTCGAGCGAGGCGGTCTCGTCGACAGCGGCGGTCTCGTCGGGTGAGGCGGTCTCGTCGATCGCGCCGCCATGCCTGCGCTCGGCCGTGGGCTCGTCGGCGCTCACCGCGCCGGCCCCAGCTCGCGGCGGAAGCGCAGCACCGACAGCGCGAATACGGCCGCGCCCAGCACGGCCAGCATGAGAAACGAAGACCACAGCGCGCCGAGCGGTTCGCCGCGGACCATGATGCCGCGGGCGATCTTTACGAAGTAGGTGAGCGGCAGCAGGTATGAGATCCAGCGCACGCCGGCGGCCATCGAGGCGATGGGAAAGAGGAGGCCCGACAGCAGGATCTGCGGCAGCAGGGTCATGATGGCGAGCTGGATCGCTTGACCCTGCGTCTGTGAGACGGTCGAGATGAGGACGCCGATGCCCAGGGTGACGAACAGGAAGAGCAGGGCGCCCAGCGCGAAGGCCGCCACCGACCCGCGGAAGGGCACCGAGAAGATCGCCATGCCGGCCGCTACGATCACCACCATGTCGATCGTGGCGATCGCGAAGTAGGGCGCGATCTTGCCGACGAACACGTCGGCCGGCCGGAACGGCATGACGGCGAGCTGTTCGAGTGTGCCGGCCTGACGCTCGCGTACCACGCCCAGGGCGGTCGCCACGGTGCCGACGAACACCAGGATGATGCCGCACAGCCCCGGGATCATGATGACCGAGGTCCGCAGGTCGGGGTTGAAGAGCACCTGTGGCGTGGGCAGCCACATGCCACCGGCGCTCGAGCCGCTGACCGGCGAGCCGGCCGGCAGCGTCGCCGTCGTGCCCGGCGGGACGGTCCCCGGGGATGCCTTGCCGCCGGTGGTCGCCTGCACCTGGNNACCCACCGCCGGGCTGCGTCGAGACGATGTCGAACTGGTCCGGCAGGTGCGTGGCGACGGCCGTCGCCAGGGGACCGACCACCACCGTGCGCACGTGCTTGACGTCGAAGCTCGCCGCGTAGCCGAACACGACCAGAAAGAGGATCGGCAGCATGAACAGCAGTGCCAGCGTGCGCCGGTCGCGCCGTAACTGGCGGAACTCCTTGACGACGATGGCCCACACGGCTTGCTCCTCTCTCGCGGCGAGCGACGTCCGGCGAGCGGCGTCCGACGCCGGAGTGTCGGGCCGCGACGACGTCGACGGCAACCTCATGGAACAAGAAACTCTACATCCGTTGAATTCCCGGTCAAGGTAGCCGGCCGCGGCCGTGTGTCGTCGAGCTCGACCTCTCCCAGTTCACCAGAGCCGACGGCGGCCCGACCTGTCTGGTCTCGCACGTGTTCTAGCCTCGGTTTTCATGTTTCGCCGCGCGCTTGTCGAGTATCTGGGCAGAGACAGGGTGCGCGGATAAAGGTGAAGGCGAGCGGGTCGTGGGGCGACCGGCTCGCCGGTCGACGCCTCGCGCACGAAGCGTGTGCGGAGACTTGCGATGGCCGGTCGACCACGCGACGAGCATGCCGCCGAGCGGTTCCTCGTCGATGCCCAGGCAGAGAAGCTGCGCGCCCAGGCGCTCCTGGCGCTGGTCGACGCCGCCCCGGGGGCGATCGACGAGCTCGGCCCCGACGAGGCGCTGCCGTTGATCTGCGCCCGCCTGCTGCGTGCCATGGGTTGCACGACCGCCGTCCTCTCGCTCGTCGATCATCGCCACGAGACCCTCGAGTCGGTGGCCGGCTACGATGTGAGCGGCGTTCGTACGGCTGTACGCGGCTCTCGCTCCCTCGCCGGCGATGCCACCGCGGCCCGCGTGATCGCCGACCAGGAGCCACTGCTGGCCACCGCGGATCCCGGCGCCTGCGGCCCGGCGCGGATGGCCGGTCCGGCCGCCCAGATCGAGTGGGGCCGATTGGCGCTGCCGCTGGTTGTGCGCGGCGAGAGCATCGGCATGATCGAGTTGCTCGCCGGTCACCGGGAGTGGCGATACTCGTCGGCCGAGCTGGTGCTGGCCCAGGGTGTCTACGCGGTCATCTCCCGGGCGGCGGCCGACGTGCCGGCCTTTGACGGGTTCCGACCGCCCGCCGAGATTCTGCCCGACCCCGACGGCCGCGGTCAGGGCGCCGCCGTCGGGGGTGCAGCCGCAGACACGCTCGTCGACATCGCCAGACGCCTCGCCGAGGGCCTCGAGGTTCAGCACTGCGACGTGCTCGTCCGCCGGGAAGGGTCGGGGGCGGCCAAGGTGGTGGCCCGCTACCAGGCGGCCGACGACGCCGGGGCCGCCGCCGAGCCGGTCTACGGTCTGGGCGAGCTCGGGGTGCGGGCGAGGGCCGCCGCCGAGCGCCGCATCGCCGTGGCCCGCGACGACGACCTCGAGCTGTCGGTCGAAGAACGCGCCGAGATGGTCGCCCGCGGACAGCGCGCAGTCATGTATGCGCCGATCGTCGTCGGCGACGAGGTGGTCGGCTTTCTGGGCGCCATCGAGCGACGCCATGCGCGCCGCTTCACGCCGGCCGACGAGGCGTTTGCCGGCCGCCTGGCGGGCGAGGCCGGAGTCGCCGTGGCCAGCGCCCGCGCGGTCGATCGCCTCGACACCCAGAACCAGGAGCTTCGCCTGCTGCTGGAGACCGGGGCGGCGATCGCCGCGAGCGCCGACCTGGGCGCGACCCTCTCGACCATCAACCAGCGTCTGGTCCAGACGCTCGGCGTCGCCTGGTCGGACATCTACGATTACCGCGCCGACACCGACGAGCTCGAAGTGATCGCCTTCCACCAGGTTCCCGGGGTCCCCCCCCGACGCGGACTGGCTGGGCCGGCGTCTCACGGCCGCGTCGTGGCCCGAGGGCCTCGCCGCGGTGCACACGCGACGCCCGCAGACCATGTACTACGACTACTCCCGCCTTTCATTCGAGGACTTCGTCGGCATGGCGGTCTGGGGCGAGCAGGCCACCCTCACGGTCCCGCTCATCTGCGGCGACGAGGTGCTCGGCGTGCTCGACGTCGCCGAGTCGCGCTACCCGCGGCGCTTCACGGCCGACGAGGTCCGTCTGGCTGAGGCGATCGGCGCTCAAGCCGCGGTCGCCATTCACAATGCCCGCGCCTACGAGCGGCTCGAAACGGAGCGGGTCGCCCTGGCGCGCCTCAACCGACGCCTGTCGGCCTTTGCCGAGCTGTCGGGCCAGATGCGGGGCCTGCTCTCCGAGGAGCAACTGATCGATCTGCTGGGCCGGGTCCTGCACGGCGCGCTCGAGTTCAATCAGTGGGTGATTTACCTCTACGAGCCCGAGACGCAGCTCTTCCGGGCGGTCAAGGCTTTCGGCGGCACACCGGAGATCGACGAACACTACGCCGCCACGCCGGTTCCCGCCCGCGTCATGAGCGGGCTGATCGACTCGGCCCGGATCATCTCGCACTCGTACTTCGTCGATCACCAGCTTCACACCTGGAGCGACGAAGAGAACTACTTTCTGCCCGGCGAGGAGCTCGTCGGCGAGCGGCCGGAGGGCGAGTGGGATCGCTTCGATTCGCTGTTCGTGCCGATGCTCGGCCGCAGGGATCAGCTGATCGGCTACGTCGAGGCGTACGACCCTCAGGACCGCCAGCGGCCCACCGAGGAGGTCGTGCGGCTCATCGAGGTGTTCGCCGGCAAGGCGGCCAGCAACATCGAGTTGCAGCGTGCCTACGGCGAGCTCGAAGAGCAGTCGCGCACCGACGGTCTGACCGGCCTGTACAACCACCGTTTCTTTCAGGAGCGCCTCGCGGCCGAGGTGGCCCGTGCCCAGCGCTTCGCCAAGCCGCTCACGCTGCTCATGATCGACGTCGACAACTTCAAGGAGTTCAACGACGCCTTCGGCCACCCCGAGGGTGACCGGCTGCTCAGGTCGTTGGTCGACCTGCTGCTTGCCCAGACGCGCGCCCAGGTCGACGTTGTGGCGCGCTACGGTGGCGAGGAGTTCGTCGTGCTGCTGCTCGAGACCGGCGTCGGCGACGCCGCCGCGGCCGCCGAGCGGCTGCAGGACTCGGTCGAAGGGCGGCGACCGGCCGTGGCGGTGGCCGAGGCCATTCGCACGGCGACCCAGGCGCAGACGTTCGAGACCGCCGGCGGGCTTGCCGGCGGCGTCTCTGTGAGCGTCGGCGTCGCCACGTTTCCCGATCACGCCTCGACCGGCGATCAGCTCGTCGCCAACGCCGACAAGGCGCTGTATCACGCCAAGCGTCTCGGCAAGAACCGCACGTGCGTCTACCGCATCTAG
>PLTW01000251.1 GCA_003164655.1 Actinomycetota bacterium | reverse complement strand
GGCCGGCACAAGCGGCGCGGCCGGCCCCTCGCTCCGAGACCGCCTGCGCCTCCTGCTGTCGCCGCCCCTGGACGCGCTGCTGCCTGCCGGCCCCTCGGTTCTGGAGTGGCCCGGTGACCTTCTTCCGTTCCAGCTGGATGGTGTCCGTGTTCTCGTCTCTAAGCCCGAGGTCCTGCTTGCCGACGACATGGGCCTTGGCAAGACGATCCAGGCGATCGCCGCGCTGCGCATTCTCCTTCACGAGCGCACCATCGAGTCTGCACTCGTGGTAGCGCCCGCGAGCCTCGTCTACCAGTGGCGTGGTGAGATCAAGAAGTGGGCTCCCGAGCTGCGCGTCAGCACGGTGAGAGGCCAGGCACAGCAGCGCACCGTAGCCTGGGCCAATCCAGCTCACGTGTTCATCACGACCTACGAGTCCCTGCGCTCCGACCTCACGGCCAACCCGCTGTGCGGGCCACGACGCAAGACGTGGGGAGTCGTGGTCTTAGACGAGGCCCAGAAGATCAAGAACCGCGACACGGGGGCGAGTGCGGCTTGTAAGTCGATTCCCCGGTTGCGGTCGTGGGCCATGACCGGCACTCCGCTTGAGAACTCCATCGATGACCTTGCCTCGATCATGGAGTTCCTGCAGTCGAACGTGGCCGGCGAGACCGTGCCCGCGTTGGCGGTCGACCGCGGCCTCCTCGACCGCCATCGCGAGCTCCAGCTACGCCGTCGCAAGTCCGACGTCCTGACTGAGCTGCCACCCAAGCGGCTTCATAGTGTGATGCTCGACCTCACCGCTGCCCAGCGTCACGCCTACGACAAGGCCGAGCAGCAGGGTATCGTAGAGCTGCAGGCCCGCGGCGAGACCATCAGCATCACGCATGTGCTCAGTCTGATCACGCGCCTCAAACAGATCTGCAACTTCTGCCCGTCAACGGGGGAGTCTGCCAAGCTGGCCGACCTGATGGAGCGCATGACGGTGCTGCGCGCCGAGGGCCACCGCATGCTCGTGTTCACGCAGTTCACAGACGACTCCTTCGGCGTCGCGGCGATCGCGCGCGGACTCTCGGAGTTCAGCCCTCTCGCCTACACCGGGTCGATGTCGCAAGAGGAACGCCACGGCACCGTTGGTCGCTTCAAGAGCGATGCCAATCATGGCGCCCTGATCCTGTCCCTGAAGGCCGGTGGGCAGGGTCTCAACCTCCAGGAGGCGTCGTACGTCGTGCACTTCGATCGCTGGTGGAACCCGGCCAGCGAGAAGCAGGCCGAAGACCGCAGCCATCGCATGGGTCAGACCTCATCCGTCGATGTCTATACCTACACGTGCTCAAACACGATCGAGGAGCGCATCGCCGCCCTACTCGAGGCCAAGCAGCGCCTTTTCGACATGGTCGTCGATCAAGTCAGCATGGACCTCGACCGCGTCCTGTCTGCTGAGGAACTCTTTGGGTTGTTCGGGTTGAGGCCTCCGCAGAAGCAAACCGCTCGCGCCACGGCTGCGAGGTCGCCGAATTTCGCTGAGATGACCGGACGGCAGTTCGAGGTGTTCGTGGAGGCCTTGCTGCACGACCTCGGTTACGAGACAGAGCTGACTCAGGAGTCGTGTGACGGCGGGGTCGACGTGATCGCCCGCCGGGACGACGTGGTGGGCGTGACGACCACGCTCTACGTCCAGTGCAAGAATCACGCCAGCCCCATTGGCGTTGAGGCGGTCAGAGCGATCGCCGGCATCGTCCCCTTGGAGGACACGGGCGGTCGTGCTGCGGTGGTGTGCCCCAGCGGGTTCACCGCCGAGGCGCTGCGGTTCGGCGAGCATCGCGGCGTTCAGCTCATCGATGGCGAACGGTTGGACGAGCTGCTAGCCAGGGCGTCTGCAGTCGGCCCCCACGAGTTGCAGAAGCCGTGAGTGGCGTAGTCGGCGGTCGCCCGTCAGGAGCTTGAACTGCGCGCCTCCTCGAGATCGAACCCGAGCTCGTTCAGAGCGACCTCGATCGCAGGGCCGTCAGACCCGGCCGGCACGAGTCCGACTACTGATGCCCATGCCGTCGCAAACGTCGGGCAGGCCTGACCAGGCAGAGAGCGAAATGCCGTCGGTCGAGCTAGACCGACGGGTGCGGCTCGGGTTGAACAGGTGTCGCCGGCACAGTGACCGTGACTGTTGCCGTGTACGGGCGAATCACGCTCACTTCGGAGCGAGTCACGCTCTGCGCGGGGGAGTCGGATGACTGCTCGATGAGATGGGGCCCGGCTGGCCTGAGGACGCTGCGTTCGGCGTCTGACAAGAAGTTCGGGCTCACGTCAGTCCCCTCTTGATTGCTTTCGCCCGCTCCGGACGGGCTTGACGCTCTCAGTATGCCATCCTACATCGGTTCGTATCCTCGTGACCTGGAGATTCATGTCCGGCAGCCGGACGGCGTTGAGCTTGCCGGTCTCGCGGAACTCGCTTCGGCACCTCGTGCTCTCCACCAAGGCGAGGAATAACTCATAGTCGACGCCCTCCTGCGGGGTCACCTGAAGCTGAACGATAGCCTGCTGATAGAGCTGCTGCGCCATCTGCGGGGGCAGGTCGACGGGCACGTTGAGGGTCGGCACGGTCGTGAGGCGTTTGCGTATTTCGGAGTCCTTCATGACTTCGACGACCGGATCGAACGGCGAATCCATCAGCATTTCGGTGCTGACATCGGTCCAGACCGACCAGAGCGTGTCGGCCAACTCGAGGTCCTCGGCTTCGACGACGTTGAGACCCGCCTCGGTGGCCTCGCGGCGCCCCACCGGATAGCCGTGGTGGAAGAAGGCGCTGTTGAACGACTCGGCGATTGCCTTGGCCTGATTCTTGTCGTCCATGTGCAGACCGAGCAGCTTCTCGCCCATTGAGAGCGCCAGGTTGGTGCCGCGCTTTGCCGTGCCGACCGCGATGGCGCCCACGTCGCGGATGGCGAGCTCGAAGGCCTTTTCGAGCGGCCCCTGGTCGGTGATGCCGACGTCGGTGCGCAGGAACTCGAGGAAGTGCCGTACGTCTTCAGAGCCGAAGGCGATTTCCTCGTATTCGCCTGTAGGACGGCCGTCGGGCCCTGCAACGCGCCGCCGTTGGCTGAGCTGCATGTCTACAGGCCCGAGGTTCGCGAAGGGGTGCATCACGACTTCGTCGGCCCCGAAGGCGAGCAGAGTCGCCGCACTGAATGCCGAGAACGGTAGCAGGACAGCGACACTCGAGAACCGCTCGCGTAGCACGCTGATGACGCGCCAGGCGACCGTGGGATCGCCGCCGTTGCTCACGATGAGAAGGTCGACCGCAGTGTGTTCGGACCCGACACAGCGAACTTGCTCGGCGATGCGCGGGATGACGTCTGAGGCCATCTGCGCTTGCGCGTTGGGGCGACTGCTGGTCACGTAAGCGATCAGCGGATGGTCACGCTTGGCTTCGATTCCCTCGTAGAGAGCTTTGCGTTCCGCGAACCCCATCAGTCGCCCCCAGATTTGCGATGCGCTGGTCAGGTCCAGGCGACGATAATACCCGGCGAATCTGCGGAGCAAGGCCGAACTCTACGCCGGGAGATGACATTCTTGGGAGCTGCCTCATGAACGGCAAGACCATCCGCATCTTCCTCGCCGACGGCGAGCCGACCGGCATTCTCCTGGCCGAGATCAGCAACTGGACCGGCAAGGTGATCGTCGCGCCGCGCTCGCAGCTCGCCCAGCTCGGCAAGCGCGACGAGGTGCGCCGCACCGGCGTCTACCTGCTCGTCGGCCCAGACCCCAACGACCCGTCGCGTCAGCTCGTCTACGTCGGCGAGACCGACAACGTCCTCAAGCGACTGGCCAGCCACAATCGCAACGAGGTCAAGGATTTCTGGGAGCGCACGGTCGTCATCGTCAGCAAGGACGAGAACCTGACCAAGTCGCACGTGAGATACCTGGAGAGCCGGCTGATCAGGCTCGCTCGGGACGCCCGGCGCGCGAACCTGACCAACGACACCACGCCCGAGCCGGCTTCGCTGCCCGAGCCCGACGTCGCCGACATGGAGTTCTTCATCGACCAAGTGCAGTTGATCCTGCCGGTACTGGGGTTCGACTTCACGCAGCCGCGCGTGGGCGCTGGCGGCCTGGCAGGCGACAAGTCACCGCTCTTCGCGCTGCGTCAGGTTGGCGCATTGGCGACTGCCCAGGAGATCGATGGCCAGTTCGTCGTGATGGCCAAGTCGACCGCGCGCAAGAAGGGCGTGGACTCCTGGAAGTATACGAAGCATCTGCGTGAGAATCTCGTCGCCGAGCACTCCCTGGTCGAAGGCGGCGAACCGGCGTGTCTCGTGTTCGCTGAGGACGTCGCCTTCAGCAGTCCGAGCGCCGCCGCCTCGGTGGTGATGGCCCGAAACGCCAACGGCCGCAAGCTCTGGAAGATCAAGGGCGGCACGCAGACCTACGGGCAGTGGCAGGAGGCGAAACTGGCCGAGACCGGCGTCGTCGTCGAAGCCGAGGGCGCGGACGAAGACTGAGCGGATAGGAGTTTCCACACTTCTTGCTGCCTGTGGCAACTTCTGTCCGCAGGCGGGCTCGGCCACTTGAGCCTGGCGCGCTCCCTCCGCGTCGGCCGTGGGCTCTACGAGGTCGCCGCCGCCGACTGGACGGCTCACCATGCGTTTGCCGAGGTGGCCAAGCTGGCCCCGAACGGGGTGATCTGCCTGCTTTCGGCGCTGAACTTCCACGAGCTCACCGCTCAGATCCCGTTCGCGGTCTGGCTGGGCATCGATCCCAAGGCCCATCCGCCGCTGGGACTCAAGGTCGACGTGCGCCTCATACGCTTCTCGGGTGCGGCCCTCACGGTGGGGGTCGACGAACACGTGGTCGACGGCGTGCCGGTGCGCATCACCTCGCCGGCACGCACCGTCGTCGATTGCCTTCGCTATCGCAACAAGGTCGGCCTCGACGTCGCCCTCGAAGCGCTGCGCGACTGCCGCCGGCTGCAACTCGCCACTGTCGACGAGCTGTGGCAGTGTGCCGGTCGGCTCCGGGCGGCCAACGTCATGCGCCCGTACCTCGAGTCGCTCCAATGACGCACCGGCCGCCGGTCAATGTTGCGGCGTCGGTCGGGGACCGCGCCGCTCCGGGCGGCCCGGCGTAGTCGCGGCCGCCGGCGCCGCGACGGAACGTCCACCCGTCTTGGTCTTCAGCCCTCGGGCGGGTGGGGGTATCGTCGGTATCTCGATCTCGACGCGAGAGACTGGTGAGCCGTTTGACGATCGGCAGTACCCACTCGCACTCAAGTGGCGAAGGCCTTGTGGCGCGCCCTCCGGCAATGATACCTTTCGCTTACACTTTTGCTTTCACTCCGGTTGGCGAAGGGAGCTCGATGGCCGACACGCACGAGATCTACCCGAACGCCCCGCTGGCATTGGTCGCCGTAGAGATTCGCTTTCCAGAAGCGTCCAGTGAGCGGCCTCTGCCAATGACCCTCCAAAGGTCCTTCCGCGACCTTCTCGGCGAGGGCTGGGTCATCGAGTCCCACAAGGTCCAGCAGCTCGATGTCGCGTTCGGGCCCGGAGTCCCGGGCTCACAGACCGTGCGCGAGACCGTTGTGCCCAGGTTCACCGTGCGCGACCGTACGCTGTCGGTCGCGATCACCGACACGAGCCTGACCATCGAGACCACCAGGTACCGGCACTACCTCGACTTTCGCGCTGTTCTGGCACGCGTGTTTGATGCTGCCGCCGAGCTCCTGCGGCCCGACGGCGTCTCAAGGGTCGGCATGCGGTACATCGACGAGATCCGCGCGCCCGGGATCGACGCGAGTCGGCCGTCCGCATGGCGGGAATGGCTCGACCCATCGCTTCTGCCCCCCAAGCTCGACGCGATGGTGAGCGAGCAGTACGAGCCCGCGGCCTGGGATGGGGCCGTTCGCTACGGCACTGGGACGAACCGCAGCCTGGTCCTGCGGTACGGCGCCCGTCAAGGCTACGGGGTCGAGCCGCGTGGGGTCCTGAATCGCCCCTCCGCTCCGTCGCCGGGGCCGCTGTTCGTGCTGGATTTCGACTCGTTCTGGGAGCCCGCGGACATCCCCGAGTTCGACGCCACTGTCCTGATTGAGACGTGCGATGCGTTGCGGGCTCCGGTTCGGACGCTCTTCGACCTCGCGGTCACCGACAAGTTGCGACGCGACGTCTTCATGAAGGAGCCTGCCGATGACTGACGCCACCACCTCTCGCCCGACCCTCATCACCGGCACCGAGACGACCTCGCCAGAGCAGGTCACCCAGACCAGGACGATCGACGAGCTGGTCGCGGCCAGCGGCTACCTTCGGAGTCGGGCGCGGCTTCTCGGAGAGGACGTGGCCGCGACCAGCCGCCGAGTCAGCGAGATCCATCAGCGAGCTGTTGCGACACAACTCGAGACCAAGGCACAGACGATCGCCAAGCGAAGCGTGGGCGAGATGCTGGCCGAGTTGGCAGAGAGTGGGTTTGCCTGGCGAGACATCGCGGCCCTTGCCGGAGTCTCCGTTCCTGCCGTCCGGCGTTGGCGACTGGGAGAGCCCTCGACCGGCCCCAACCGTCTCGCCATCGCGCGGATCGTGGCGCTCGTGGAGACCTTGCGCGACGACCACCTCGTGAGCGACGTCGCGTCCTGGATGGAGGTGCCGATCGTCCCTGAAGCGCCCGTGACACCGATCGACCTTGCGGTCGCTGGTCGCCTGCAGGATGTGGTCGACATCGCCGGCAGTCATTCGACCGGTGAGGCAGTGCTCAACAGCTGGCAGCCCGACTGGCGCGAGCGCTATCGGTCAGACTACGAGGTGTTCTTGGCGCCCGACGGCGAGCTTGGTACTCGGCCGGCGACCACCGAGCGGCCTTGAGCCTGGAGACGTTCGAAACGCCGGACGACCTCTATCTCGCGCGCGGCGACGAGGTCAATCCGCTGCGCCCCCTGTTCACCGGAGACGTGGTGGCCGGCGTGGCCATCCCTGCTCGATGAGGGGCAAGGACGCTCAGCTCGAGCCGCGGGTGCTGGTCGCGGCCGTGACGGGAAGCGCCAAGGTCAGCCGGGGGGCGTGGGCCAAGGGACACTACGGTCTCATGCCGCTGCCGGATCTCGTGGACGCGGGCAAGATGTGGGTCGCTCGCCTCGACGACATCGGCAAAGCGCTCACCACCGACCTCACGGCCGGCACGCGCCTGGCCTGTTTGGCCCCGTTTGGCGTGAATCTTCTGCAGCAGCGCTTCATTTGGCGGCTGACGCGCCACGAGGTGCCGACCTACCAGCTCCAGGAAGCGTCGGCCCACGTCTTCGAAGAGGCCGATCTTCTCGAGGAGTGGAACGACACGGTTTGCTCGGCGGGGGTGCCGCCGGATGAGGCGGCGGCTCTGTTCGAGGGTTTTGTGCGGGCCGATCGTGGCGACGGTAAGACTCTGCAGGACGATCTGCGAGACCCCCAGCGCCGGTCCGCCGTGCGGATCGCCTGCCGCGACGAAGCCAGGGGTGTCGCCGCGATTCATCTCTCGGGGGACTGAGCGAACTGTTCCGCCGCCCACTCCATTGTGCGTCCCGGGTGCGATCGGCTGAGGGCCCGCTGATGGCTCAGGCTTGAACTTCGCACTTCGAAACTGCTGCTCGCTCTGCCGGCGCTGCTACTTGTATCGGGTCGGATCGGCTCGTAGTGTTTCCTGACATTGATTGCTTCCTGCGACAGGGAACATGAGAGCCTTAGGAAATATTGAGGTCAACGACACGTCCGTCGCAGGACGGCCAGGCACGTCACTTCTCTCCCTCGCTCGTGCCGATCTCGCGAGTGCCCGCCCGCCCGCTGCTCATTTCATCACGAGGCGATAATCATCTCACCAAGGAACGTCATGATAGATTAATGCTTGGGCAGGCAGATGGTGGTCCGCATGTCGGAGCGCAAGTATCTTAAGCCGCTACGAGGTGACGATCTTCTCCTCGCGAGGTGACAATCTTCTCATTTGGTCGAATGGTGATAGATTAAGAACATGAGCACTTCGCTGCACCGAGGCTCGTTCGTGCCGGGGTTCCTCGAAAAGGCCTCCTTCAGCCAGGCCAACCTCTCAGCCGTCCGGACCATCGGCGAGTTCAAGGGCCGCCAAAGCCTCTACCGCCAGTTCCCCGCGATGCTGGAGAGCCTCAGGGCCATCGCGGTGATCCAGAGCACCGAGGCCTCCAACCGGATCGAAGGGGTGGTCGCGTCTCCCGGACGCATTCGCGAGCTCGTTGAACACAAGTCCACGCCACAGAGCCGCTCCGAAGGCGAGATCGCCGGCTACCGAGACGTGCTGGCCACGATCCCCGCCGACGCTGCGAACATCACACTCACGCCCAACGTCGTGCTGCAGCTTCATCGCGACCTGTACGCCTACGTTCCGAGCGAGGGCGGGCACTGGAAGCCGGCCGACAACGACGTCGTCGAGTTCCTCGCCGACGGCACGCCGTCTGTGCGCTTCAAGCCCGTCCCGGCTCATCTCACCCCTGATGCGGTTCGAATGCTGACCGAACGCTTTGACGAGGTCCGCGCCGCGGCAGCCATCGAGCCCCTGGTCGCCATGGCGGCCTTCGTTCTCGACTTCCTGTGCATCCATCCGTTTCTCGACGGCAACGGTCGACTGGCCCGCCTGCTCACGCTGCTGCTGCTCTATCAGTCAGGGTATGAGGTCGGGCGCTATGTGAGCCTTGAGAAGACGATCGAGGATTCCAAGGAGACGTACTACGAGTCGTTGCTACGCTCGTCGCAGGGCTGGCACGAGGGCCGGCACGACATCTCGCCGTGGCTCGAGTACTTCCTTGGGGTTCTGATCGCCTCGTACAAGGAGCTCGAGTCGCGCGTGGGTTCGTTCTCACGCGCCCGTGGGGCAAAGCGCCGTCTCGTCACCGACTGCGTGCGGCGGCTCCCCCCGACGTTCCGTATCGGCGAGCTCATCAACGCCTGCCCCGGAATCGCGCGGCCCACTGTCAACCGGGCGCTGGCTGAGATGAAGCAGGCAGGCGACCTGGACTGCTCTGGGCGCGGCCGCTCCGCCGCGTGGCACAAGCTCCGGGAGTAGGCGGCGCGCGGAGCGAGCCGGCCGCCGGTCAACGTCGCGGCG
>PLTW01000194.1 GCA_003164655.1 Actinomycetota bacterium | reverse complement strand
CGAGGGTCTGGGCGGCGCTGGCGGCCTCGCCGACGACGCCGTAGCCGGCCGATTCCAGCAGGCTGCGCAGGCCGTGGCGAAACAGCTCCAGGTCATCGGCGATGATGATCTGACAGGTGGTCGCAAGGGCCGGACTGGTCGGGACGTCGCTCACGCTACCTAAAGTACCCGGTAAGGCGGGAAAGCGAGCGGACACGCCGTTGGACGCCGTCGGGCGCCGGTCGGCCTGTGTGCCTCACACGGCGAACGCCCTGGCCAGAGCCTCGAAGCGGTGCGCCTGCGTGGCCTCGACGGCGTGAGCCGAGTAGCGCGCCAGCTCGTAGATGGCGGCCAGGTCGGCGGCCGCCCCGGGCGCGGCCGCCTCAGCCACCGCCGCCAGGTCGGCGGCATCCGCCATTGCCGCCAGGTCGGCGGCCTTCCCGGTCTGCCCCGCCTCAGCCGCCGCCGCCAGGTGATCACGCACCGTCACCCCCGTCGGCCGGGGCCGGCCGGCGCGCGCCAGCCGGTGTTCCAGCTCGGCGTAGCGGCGTGGCACGAGCTCGGCGGGCGTGCGCGGCTCGACGCGGCGCGCCGGCAGGCGGCGGCGCAGCCGCCGCCCCAGTCGCGCCCCAAACGCTCCGGCCGCCGACCGCAGCGAACCCAGCGCCTCGCGCTCTTCCACGACCAGGACCGCGGCGGGGGGCTTGCGGGCAAACCGGCGCAGCGCTATCGCCACGAGGGCGACCGCGAGCGCCACGGCGGCCACGGCGGCCACCGCCGTGAACATCAGCTTCGACCTCTTCCAGACCGTGAGACTTGCCGGATTGTGCCGCGGTAGCACGGCCGTCGTGGGCGCCGCCATCGGTCGCCGGACCGAGCCCAGAGCGTGCACGTGCACCAGCCCCAGCAACCAGCCGATCGCGCGCAGCAGGCCCGCCCCGGCGTAGCCCACTAGGTAAGCCACGCCCGCCAGCCCGTAGCGCAGCACGCCGGCCAGCGCGGCGAGCCCCCAGAGCAGCACGTCCACGCGCAGGACCTGGCTCAGAAGCGCCCCCGCGGCGATGACGACCAGCACGACGCCGAGCACCGCGAGCAGCCAGGGCCAGGCGGGCAGCCGTTCGACGGGGTCGACCACGTCGGTCAGCACCTGGTAGCGCACGATCGCCACAAGAAGTCCGCCGACCAGCAGCGACGCGATCACCGCCCACGCGGCCCATCCCGGTCGCGAGCCCGCCAGGGCGGCCACCAGCAGGACCGCGCCCAGCAGGGCGAACGCCCGCACGGCCCGCCTGACGGCCGCCTCGGGCGCCGGCGGGTCGCTGCCCAGAGACAGTCCCAGGGCAGCAAGCCCGCCGGCGTAGACGATGTCGCGCGCGATCTGCCAGAACACCAGCGGGTGCGCCCAGGCACGGCCGGCGACCAGCAGCACGCCGGCCGCGACGGCGATGAGCACGAGCGCCCGCAGGCGCGCCGCGCGCAGCGCGGCGCGTTCCCGCCCCATGCGTGCGGCACGCTCCACGGCGGGCTCCCGCCCCGTCGCCGCGGCGTGCTCCGGCCCCTCGGCCGCGCCGTAGCGTCGCGCCAGCAGGGCGGCGCCGAGCACGGTGACGAAGGCGAAGACGATCAGCACGGCCGCCGACGCCCCCGTGAGCGCCGCCGCCAGAGCGCCGGCCCAGATACCCTCGGCGGCGGCGCCGAGGGCCACCCCGGCCAGCTCAGGAACGAAGCGGGAGCGCACTGCTCGTCCTCCAGTCGAACTCGCTCGGCACGACGATGTCGACCAGCGGCGCCTCGTCGTCTGTGGGCCGACCAACGTACACGACCGTAGTCGGCCGCTCGGCGCGCAGCCGAGCGACGGAGTCGCGCACGCTCGCCCGCAGCGCCGCGGTGACCACCACGCAGTCGGCCGTGGCGGCCTCGTCGGCGAGCTCCGCGGCCAGCACCAGGCCAAAGTCGCGGGCCGTGGACTGCACGCGCGCCAGGGTCTCGAGCACCTGGGGCAGCGCCCCGGCGGCCGGCTCTATGTCGACGGCGCGCCAGTCGCGAGTCAGCCGGGCGTTGGCGGCCAGGCCCACACCAAAGCCGTGGGCCGCAAAGGCACTGGCCAGCGAGGCGGTCACCACGCACAGCAGCTCCAGACGCTCGGGGTCGATCGCCTGCCAGGCGTTCCACAGCACCCCCACGTCGAGCAGCAGCCGTACCGCCGCCAGCGAGGCCGGCTCGAACTCGTTGGTGTACAGGCTCCCCCAGTGGGCCGTGGCCCGCCAGTTGATGGCGCGCAGCGCGTCGCCGGGCCGGTAGGGCCGTATGCCGCGCAGCGCCGTAGGGTCGTGGGCCAGCGAGCGCGTCACGGTCTCCTCGGCCAGAGGGTGGCCGCTGAGCGGCTCAAAGCCGGGGATGTCGAGCACCTTGGGCAGCACCGCGAGCTCCTCGCGGGCCTCCAGGGTGCGGGCCACGCCGGCGATCCCGAAGGGATCGCCGGCCTGCAGGTCGACCGGCCCGAACCGGTACAGCCCGCGGGTCACGCAGCGCGCCCGGTAATGTCGCCGCAGGCGCTCGTACCAGCGCACCGACACGGTCTGGGTAAAGGCCTGCGTGCCGCGCAGATCCACGGGCCCGAGCACGAGCCCCAGCGGCTCCAGGCCCGCCGGCCAGTGGTCGCGCACGCGCATCCACATGAGCGGCAGCAGCTTGGCGTTGGCAAGGCTCATCGTGATCTCGATCTCGCCGCCCCAGGCCACGACGCGCCGCGAGAGCGTCCGCTCAAAGGCCACGGCGGCGAACATGTGGCGGCGCGTCGTGACCACCAGGGCGGCCAGGGCCGCCGCCGCCAGCACCGCGAACTCGAGCGCGCTCGAATGCAGCAGCGCCGCCACCGCAAGTCCGGCGAGGCCGGCCCAGGCGATGGATCTCAGCCGCACGCCAGTCCCCGGGGTCAGCCGGTGACCGCTGAGTCCTCGCCCGCTTCAGCCGGCACGGGCACGGTCGCCGTAATCTCGCGCAGCACGTCGTCGGCGTCGCGGCCGTCGATGACGGCGTCGCGCGAAAGCATGAGGCGGTGCGCCAGAACCGGCGCGATCAGGTCCTGGACGTCGTTCGGGGTGACGTAGTCGCGCCCGGCCAGAGCCGCCGCCGCCTGGGCGGCGTGCTGCAGGTACAGCGAGGCGCGCGGGCTGGCGCCGAGCTTGAGCAGCGGCGTCTCGCGGGTGGCCTGCGTAAGAGCCACGATGTAGTCGGCGATGTCGCCGGCGACGTGCACGGCGCGCACCGTTTCGCGCACCGCGGGCAGCGCCTCGGCGACGGCCACGGCCTGCACCTCGGCCAGCGGGTCGCCGCCCCGAAAGCGCTCGAGCATGAGCGTCTCTTCATCGTGGCTCGGGTACCCCATGCGCAGGCGCGCCAGGAACCGGTCGACCTGCGCCTCGGGCAGCGGAAAGGTGCCCTTGAGCTCCACCGGGTTCTGCGTGGCGAGCATCAGGAACGGCCGCGGCAGCGGGTGCGTAACGCCGTCGACCGTCACGCCGCGCTCCTCCATGGCCTCGAGAAAGGCCGATTGGGTACGCGGCGTGGCGCGGTTGATCTCGTCGGCCAGCACGATGTTGGCAAACAGCGGCCCCGGGCGAAACTCGAACTCGCCGCGCTTCTGGTCGAAGACCATCGAGCCGGTCACGTCGGCAGGCAGCAGATCGGCCGTGCACTGCACGCGCGAAAAGCTCAGGCCCAGGGCGGCGGCCACCGTGCGCACCAGCAGGGTCTTGGCGACGCCGGGTACGTCGTCGAGCAGCACGTGCCCGTCGGCCAGCAGGGCGACCGTTATGAGGCGCGTCTGGTCGGCTTTGCCGACGATGACGCGCCCCACCTGGTCGGCGACCGCGCGACCCAGCTCGGCGGGAGCGGCGGCAGCGTAGACGGGCGAGGCGGGCGCGGCGGCGGGAATGGTCGGGTCAGGGTCTACGGCGAGCCTCCGGCAGTCGCTTACCGCCTGACTCTACATCAGGCCGGCAGCAGTGTGCGACGAGCGGCGTCAGGCCGCGGCCTGCCGGCGCCGGGCCACGATCCGCCGGCGCCGGCTCGCGACCCGCTGGCGCCGCGTCGTGGTCTGCAGTAGGTTGCAGCATGAGCGGCGGCGCCGCGGAACCTGCGCATCGACCAGGCTCAAGGGGGCGGTTCTGATGAAGGCACTGGCACGGATGACCTGTCCGGGGGTCGCGGCCGGCGCACTGGCGGCTGCGCTGGCGTGCGCGCTGGTCTGCGCCGTGGCCTGCGTTCTGGCGCCCGCCGCGTCGGCCGGCGCGACCGGGACCGCGGCCTACGCGCCCTATCTGGTTCCCCCCCAGCCGCCGCAGCCTCAGAGCGCGCTGACCAGGGCGCTGCTGCGCGACTCGCGGGTCACCGCCCAGGCCGGCTGGATCGTGGCCTACCTGCACGGCACGCCCTACCAGGTCGGCTTTCAGAACGGCTACCTCACGGCCCAGTCGGCCGACTACTTCATTCAGGTCGACCTCGGCAAACCGGGCGGCGCCGCGCGCCGCAGCGGCGACCTGATCGCCCGGCGAGTCGTCTGGCACAAGATCCCCCGGCAGTACCGGCTCGAGCTCGCCGGCATCGCCGCCGGGCTGCACGCCGCCGGCTACCCCCGCGACACCCTCTGGGACGTCGTGGCCGCCAACGACTGGGCCGACCAGGACTGCTACGCCGGCCTGCTGCACGCGCCCCTGGCCGCCACCCGGCTCGCCGACGGCCCGGCCGCGAGGGCCCGCAAGGGCGGCTGCAGCGCCTTCATCGCCACCGGCAAGGCGACCAGCGACGGCCGTCCCGTGATGGGTCACAACACCTGGTCGGCCTACGACCAGAACTTCATGTACAACGTCATGTACTTCGTGCGCCCGAGCACCGGCCGCGCCTTCAGCTTTCAGTCGGCCGGCGGCCAGATCTGGAGCGGCCAGGACTGGTATGCGAACAGCGCCGGCCTGCTGCTCACCGAAACGACCCTCGCCGACACCAGCTACCGGCGCGCCGGCGTGCCGGTCTTCGTAAGGGCCCGCGAGGCCGCCCAGTACGCGACCTCCGTCGGCCAGGCCGTGCGCACACTGCTCAACGCCAACAACGGCGCCTACTGCAACGAGTGGCTCATCGGCGACCGTCACGGCGAGATCGCCTCGCTGCAGATGGGCTGCGCCGTCCACGACCTGCACGTCACCCGCAGCGGTTTCTTTGGCTCGAGCAACTACGACTGGGGCAAGGCCACGCGCCGCGAAGAAGGCGCCGAGGCCGACCCGCCGCAGCCCGCCAACGACGACTACGCCCGCTACGTGCGCTGGCAGCAGCTCGCCAGGCGCTACGCCGGTCACATCGACGCTCCGGTCGCACAGACGATGGAGGCCGACACGTACGACACCTGGCTGCGCAAGATCTGCCCCGACGAGCGCACGATCTGCGGCGAACCCGAGAACGGTTCGGCGGGGGTCCCCTACAGCGGCGACTACGACGGCGGCGCCTACGACGCCAAGGTCTGCACCGAGGACATGGCACTGCACGGCCTGCAGGTCTGGGCCCGTTGGGGACACCCCGACGGCGACCCCTTCAGCGCCGAGAAATTCCTGAGGGCCAACCCCACCTGGGCCGCCGACAACGGCCCGCTGGCGGTCTTCGGCCTGCAGACCTTCGCGGCCCAGACGCCCAACCCGTGGGTGCTGTTGAGCTTCTGAAGAAGCGACGGCCCGCGGCGCGAGCGCGGGCATCGAGGGCGGCAGCCGCCGTCCCCAGACCGAGCCGGGAGGTTGCCCTCATGATCACCGCCGCCGTCCTGAAGGAGCGCCGCGTCGCGGCCAAACACTCCGACGATCCCGACCTCACCGAGGCCGAGCGTCTCAAGGCGCGCCTGGCCCACGCCCGCGACCGGCGCGTCCCCTTCTACCTGTCGCGCGACGAGTTTCTGGGCATCTGCCGCTGGAAGCTGCGCGACCAGTACAGCCGCACCGCCCGCCTGATCGAGTCGAGCTCCGAGAAGCGCATCAAGCGCACCACCGAGATGGCCTTTGCCTGCAAAGACAAGGACCCCGCGTTCGAGCTCGACGCGCGGCTGACGATCCTGCGCCTGCTGCCCGGCGTGGGCATCGGCGTGGCCTCGGCGATACTCGCGCTGTGCTACCCCAAGCGCTACGCGCCGCTCGACTCCGGCGTCTGGCGGGCGCTGTTCGACGAGGATCGCAGCGCCTTCGAGCTGCCCGACTACCGGCGCTACCTCGCGCGCCTGACCGAGCTGGCCGGCGACGTCAGAGCGCTCGACCCCAAGGGTAACTGGTCGGTGCAGCTCGTCGTCTTCTTTGCCGCCGGCGACGACAGGCAGCCCTCCGCCTGACGACGAGTAGCGCGCCGCGCGGCGCCGCTCACGGGGTTACGAACGGCCGGTCGTCCAGCCGATCGCCGGCGCCGTTGCCGGCCGCCATGCGGCGCCAGCCGTAGTTGCTCATCCAGCGGTACAGGCGCGCCGGTATCATCGGCTTGGCCATGAGCCGGACGGCCTCGGCGGGCACGTCGCGGCCGTCGTGGAGCGCCGCCGCGGTCTGTTCGAGAGCGCGGCGCGCCGACCTGGCGAGCGGCCCACGTTCACGCAGCGGCCGGCCTTCGATCACCCCGCCGCCGCCCAGCGAGAGCGCCCCCGACCAGTGCCAGCCGGCCTGGGCCGCGAACAGCCGGCACATCTCGGTCGAGAGGTCGTTGTGGGCGTGTTCGGGAAAGCCGCAGTTGACGATCGTCACCAGGCGCGGCCCGNNCCGCCGCGACGAGCAGCGCACTCGGGTCGTTCATGACCCTGCGCAGATTGACCGTCTCTGTGCCCCAGCCACGCCGCTCGAGGTCGTCGAGAAGGTACTCGCCCAGGGCCAGCGACGAGCTGCGGCCGGGCTTGGGGCTGCCCACCAGCAGCACGGCTTGGCGGCGTTCCATCAGGCCACCTCCACTCTGTCGCCGTCGGGGGCCGTGGGCGCCGCCGGACCTGTGGCCGCGGCCGCCGCCGGACCCGCGGCTGCGGGCGTCGCCAGGCCGGCGGCTGCGGGCGTCGCCAGGCCGGCGGCAGCCAGCGCCGCGTCGAGCCGCCTGCCGATCTCCTGACCGCCGGCTCGGGGGTCACACACGACAGCGCCGTGGCGCCGCGGACTGAGGTTGCTCGCCATGCGCGCGACCTGGGCGGCAAAGACGCGGGCCGGCTCGCCGTCGTCGCCGGCCGCGAGGCCGACTCCGAGCAGAGCCGGCTCATGTTCGTACCTCATCGGATGGCCGGTCTGTCCGCCCTGCTCCTGCAGCCACGGCATGAGCGCCGGGATGGCGTGGTCCACGGCCTTCTTGAGCTCATAGGAGAAGCCGCCGAACGTGACCCGCGTGAACAGCACGACCAGATCGGCGGCCGTCATGCGCCGCGACACGTCACGGCCGGCATCGGCGTGGACGCACTGCCCCGGCGTCTTGATCCAGCAGCCGAAGTCGCCGTCGCACGGCGCCATGCGCGTCTCGCGCAGCACCCAGTCGTCGAGCTGCCAGCCGGCGTTGCCGAGATGTTCGACAAGCACGGCCTTGACGGCGGCCGCGCCGGCGTCGCCGGCGGCCGTGCCGTCCATGATCAGAGCGTTCACGATCCCTCCTGTGGCGGAGTGTCCTTGGCCGATGGGCCGGGCCCCACATCGGGGAATCCGGCCAGCGTCGCGAGCGTCTCGTCGCACCAGGCGACCATCGCCGTGCTGATCGCCTGGCCGCAGCGCAGCGTCAGCAGGACGTAGGGATGGTTGGGGTCGTCGGCCAGGTGCGCCCGCAGTTCGCCGGTGTACAGCGAGTAGCGGGCCAGCGACGCCTCGTGCTGGGCGCGGCAGATCTGGATGTGCTCGGCTGTGACGGCCGGACCGACCGCCCCGCCGTGAAAGACCTTGAGCAGCACCTCGACCCGCTCGTGCGGCTCGTCGGCGGGGCTCGCCAGCCAGTCCCTGAGGGCCTCGCGGCCCGCGTCGGTGATGTCGTACACGCGCCGGTCGGGCCGGCCGTGGCCGGGCTCGACCGTCGAGGTCGCCAGGCCGTCCACCTCGAGCACTTTAAGGATCGCGTACAGGTGGCTGTAGCTCTCGCTCCAGAAGTGGCCGAGGCTGCTTTCGTATGCCTTGCGCATCTGGTAGCCGGTCATCGGCGCCGTGTTGAGCAGACCGAGCACGGCGTACCTGGTCTTGTTCTCGTGAGGCATGGGCGTCCTCCACCGTGTCATAGTTCACACAGAAATATAGCGGTGAGGCATAGGCCTGTCAACGGTGAGGCGGGCGGCGGGCGGCCCCGTACGGGGCCGCCCGCCGCCCGCCCGACAAGCCGGCGTACGTCTCACCGTCGCGCAACCCGCGACTCGCGCGGCGCTCACGGCGGGGGCGTAGAACGTGGTCGCATTCGTCCCGCACACACACGAAGAAGGAGCGACCATGAGCGACCCGTCCGAGAAGGCCGTAGACGAGCTCACCCTCGAGGCAGAGCTGGAAGACGGCCCCGAGGCAGCCGCCGAACCACCGATCGCCGAGCCCGNNGGCGCCGCCGCGACGCCGGGAGCGGCCCTCCTTCGGGAGGGCCGCTCCCGTTTCAGGCGGCCCGGCCGCCGCCTATCAGGTCCTGGGCCCGGCGAAACAGCTCGGCGCAAACGTAGTGGCGAGCGGTGCGGTCGGCGATCTTCATGGCGTCGGCGAGGTGCCCGTACTGACTTGCTTCGCAGCGCGACGAATCCAGCAGCCCGGCGTCGGCGAACTCGACCAGGTAGATGGAGTCCTCCGCCTGCGGACGGTCGATCTGACGCAGGGTCAGCACGGCGGCGGCGGCGCCAGGGGGAGCCGGGTGCTCCGGCTGCCGCTCGATCGTCTCGGCGGTCAAGCGAAAGTGACGACCGCCGAACTCGCAGAGCGTTTCGCCGTCGCCGGCCGCGAGATCGCCGAGGTCCTGCTCGTTGATGGCGATGCCATCCCTGCACCACTGTGCCACGATTGTCCCCCCTTGAACGAGGCCACTGGCGGTTGGCGGAGCCTCCGGGCCCACGCAACACGGCCTGGTGCGCGCCGTCGTCTCGTTACCCAGCAAGGGTCGCGCTCACACCTGCCGCCGGCTCGGGTCACGGCCGCCGCCAGGCACCTACGGCCGCCCGCGCCGTCCCAGGCGTGGCAGCCGCGGCGGCAGGGCGATCGGCTCGCTGACCCGCTGGCCCACGGTCCGCGGAGCCACGATCGCCTCGGCGATCGTCGAGCCGACCACCAGCGCCACCGCCAGCAGCAGAGTCGTGACGAGAACGTTGACGCCGCTGACGCCGCCCTTGCTCACCAGGCTGAAGATGCCGTTGAAGCCCAGCGCGCCCGGCACGAGCACCGTCAGTCCCGGCACGGTGATGGTCGCCTTGGGGTGGTGCAGATAGCGCGAGTAGATGTTGCCGGCGAGACCCACGGCCAGGCTGGCGATGCCGACCCCCAGGGTCGTGCCCAGCGCCCAGACGCCGAAGCGGCTGGCGACCGTGGCGATGATCACGGCGACAAAGACCCAGCCCATGTCGCGGCGGCGGGCGTTCTCTGACACCGAGAAGGCCAGCGCCGCGCCGACGACGGCCAGCACCAGCATCAGCGTCGTGGCCCCGTGGGCGCGGCCTAGCAACGGAAACTCGTGAAGCCTGTGGAAGATGGTCCAGGTGAGTGCCACTCCGATGCTCAGGTTGAGCAGCGTCATGCCCGCCCCAGCGAGGCGCGCGGTGCCGCAGACGAGGTCGCCGGCGGCGAGCTCGGCGACGCCCTGGGTGATGCGCAGGCCGGGCAGCAGCTGCACGATCGAAGCCAGTACGACGGTGGTCGCGTCGAACCTGTGCAGGACGTGGCCCAGCAGCAGCGCAAGACAGGCGGCGAAGGCCGCCGAGGAGAGCTCGAGCAGCCCCTCCAGGCGTCCACTGCGCCGGGCAAGGCCATGAAAGACCGACACGGCGAGCCCTATGGCAAGCGCCGCGCCGGCTTCGCGCGGGCCCCCGCCGAGCAGCAGCGCAAGGGCGGCGGGCCCCAGTCCCCCGGCCAGCAGACGGAGCCCCAGCGAGAAGCGCGGCCGCTGAGCGACCAGCGCCGCGATCCGCCCGGTGCCGGCCTGCGGGCTGATCCAGCCCTTGCCCACATCGACAGCGATGCTCTCCAGAAGGGCGTGAGTCTCGAGGTCGATGGTGCCGCTGGGCACCGGCACGAAGGCGATGCGCTCCTCGCCGAACTCCTCGTAGATGATCTGCACCATCGTCGGCAGCACGAAGAACTGCGCCCGCAAGCCCAGACCGGCGCTGCAGCCCGAGAGCTGCGCCGTCAACTCGGCGGCGGTCTGACCGAGCGGGGCAAGCTCCCTTGTCAGGGTCTTGAGAAACTCCACCCGAGGCTCTGTCGCCATCTGTGCGCGCTCCCCTGCCTTGGCTTGGGGCCGCCCGCCCGCTGCCGCCGGCGACGTCGCCCCTGACTCTGCAAAAGCACATTGTAAGTCAGGCCGACGGCGGCGGGCCGCCGCTGCCCCACCCTGGACGCGGCGCGCCGCGGCTCAACGGCGCCCCGCCGTGCCGGCCCGGGTGTACGATGCCGCCAGTACAGGCGGCCACCACGCCCCGGGAGACGACATGACGATACTGGCCCTGTTCGGCGCAGCCGCCACACACGGCGCTACCCTGGCATCGTCTGCCGCGGGCACACGATCGCCGACCATCGCCATTGTGGCGGCGGCGGCGTGGGTGCTCACGCTGGTGCTGATCGCGGTGGCCGTGCGCGCCAACTGGGGCATCGCCAGGCACATGCCGCCGTGGGCCGTCACGGCGACCCTGATCGCCATCGGCGCGCTGGTGGTCGTCGCCTTCGTCGCGAGGCCCGCCTGGGTCGGCATCGCCGCCCTCATCGCCGTCTTTGCGACCTGGCTGTGGTTCCTCGCCCGCTGGCTGTTTCCCCGCCTGCCCGAAGTGCAGGAGTACATCGACAGATCCACAGACCCGCAGCTCGCCGCCGAACAGGACGCCGAGCGCGCCGTCTCGGTGCAGCGGGGCGCGGCCCTCGACGAAGTGCTCGACGAAGCAGTCCGCGAGGAGCACCCCGAAGCTTGATAGTATGAGACGCGCGCATGGGGCTGCGCTACGTCAACGGACTCGCAGGAGGGCTCGATGAGGGGGACCAAGGCACGCGGAGCAGTGCTCGCGACGGCCCTGCTGGTGGTGCTGCTGGCGGCAGCCCCGGCCTACGCCGCCGGCCGCAAGGCGGCCCCCGGCTCCACGCTGGCGACGGCGACGCCGTTAAGCATCTCGACCGACGTCGTCAGCACGGCCACGCAGATGCACACCTTCCACTCCGCCAAGGCCGTCATGTACGTCAAGTTCTCGGCCAAGAAAGGCGTCACGTACGTGCTGAAGGTCCTGGGGGCCGACAAGACCAGACATGGTCGCTGGACGAAGGTCACGTTCTTCCGCAACGACAGGGCCCGGAAGAAGTGGTACCAGGCCGAGGCCGAGTACAGCGTGGATGGCGCGGCGACCACATATGTGACCGTCAAGGCCCTCGTCAGCACCACCTATGCCATTCGCATCCGTCCCTACAACGCCGCCGGCGCCGGGGCCGCCTTCGGACTGCGCCTCATCAGCAGCGCCTACCCACCGGTCAAGCCCGACGCCTACGAGCCGAAAGACAACACCCTGGCCGGCGGCACCGTCCTTGCCCCGCACGTGTTCGACCTGACGGGCTGGCAGAACAGCGGCATCTACCTCTACAACCTCTGTGGCAGCGCTTTTCAGCTCCACAGCATCTCGCCGGCGGCCGACCACGACTGGTATTCCGTCACCGTGCCTGCGAACGAGTACTGCTATACGGCCTTCTTCATGGGCGACTGGACCAACCACGAGGTCAGGGTCAACGTGTGCGACGCCCAGGGCAGTCCGCTGACGAAGACCCCATCCACACTGGACTACGAGATCGGCACGCTCAGCCTTCCCGTGGTGACCACCCCCACGACGTACTGGCTCGACGTCAGCGGCAACGGCAGCGACACGTTCTGGTACCGGATCGGACTGCTGTACTACACCCCGTAGAGCCCGGCGCCCGACCGGGGTCGCGACGCCTACTGCCGCTGCCGCAAAGTCTGCAGCGCCGCCGTCCAGCGCGCCAGCTCGTCGAGCATCGCATGGGCGGCGGCCGTCATGGTCTCGTTGGGCTGCAGGCGATTCTGCTCGTCGAGGAACTGGCCGACGAACGGCAGGTTGACCGCCTCGGTCATGGGCACCATCTTGAGCGCCGTGACCACCTGCTTGAGCATCTGCACGGCCCGCGTGCCGGCCGCCACGCCGCCGTAGCTCACCAGGCCGACGGCCTTGTAGCGCCACTCGGCGTGCAGATAGTCGATGGCGTTCTTGAGCGCCGCGTTGAAGCCGTAGTTGTACTCGGGCATGACGAACACAAAGGCGTCGGCGCGCTCGACCGTGGCGCTCCATCGCTTCGTGTGCTCATGCTCGTACTGACGTAGCATGGGGTGCTGCGGCTCGTCGAAGAGCGGCAGGTCGACGACGGCCAGATCGACGAGCTCCACGGCGAAGACATCGTGAGCTACGGCGCGTTCGTAGACCCAGCCGGCGACCGGCAGGCCAACGCGGCCCGGTCGGGTGCTGGCGATCACGATCTGCAGGACGGGCTTGCTCACGGCGCGCTCCTTAACGAGGGACGGGCAGCGATCATCGACCGCGCCCCTCAGCCGCGCGGCCGTCGCGTGCGCCAGTGAAACAGCGCCCCGAGGACCATGCCCAGCAACAGGCCGAGGATGGCGGTAAAGAGCACGAGCCAGACCAGCGAGACCAACGAGTGGCCGAACACCCAGCTCACCTTGACGCGGCCCGTGTTGGCCAGCACCAGCGCGATCAGAAAGACGAGCAGCACCACCGCCACGCCGGCATACACATACAGGCGCGTGCGATGAGCCTTGCGGGCAAAACGCGCGCTGCGCGTCTCGGCGACGACCTCGGTCGCGCCGCCGTCCGCTCCCCGCGCGGCAGCGTCCGCTCCCCGCGCGGCAGCGTCGGCTCCCTCAGCGGCCCCGTTGGCGCGCTCTCTCTGGTCGAACGGTCGTGCATCGGGATCCATATCGCCCTCCATCTGTCGGCCGACGCCGCAGCCTGTCCTGCCCGGCCCAGTCGCGCTCAGCGCCTACCCGTGGCGCCGCTCCTCGAAACGCGTCGCCGCGAGTCTGGCCGCGCGAGGCGCCGCGGCGCGCCCTACCGGCCGCGGCTGGTCGCCAGGGCAACGACGACGTAGGCCACCGTGAGCGCGACCATGGCGCCCACAAAGAGCGCCACGTGGTGCGCGGCCAGCGCGCGGGCCGCCGCGTAGGCGACCAACAGATAGAGCGCGGTCAGCACCCAGCCCTGCCAGGAGACCGGCCGCAAGCCCCAGCCGACCCTCCTTTGGCCAAACCACGGTCGCGACATCGTGTCGTCCTCCGTCGTCGTTGCGCGCGCCCTGCACGCTCCCGTGCCGCTCAGCCCTCGATCGTGACGAGCGTGCCGATCGGCGTGTAGGGCCAGACCTTGGCGGCGGAGGCCAGCGGCAACTCGACGCAGCCCAGGCTCTGCGGCGTGCCGAACGAGGCGCGGTTGAAGGCATGGATGGCATCGCCGCCGTTGAAGTAGCTGATGTAGCGGATGCCCGGGTCGTTGTAGTGGGAGCCGCCCGGGTTGGTGCCGCTCATCGTGCCCGACGCCAGGTGCTCGAAGACCGGAAAGGTGCCGAGCTGCGTGGGGGCGGCGGGTACGCCGGTGTTGCCCGGCGAGCTCAGGATCAGGCGTCCGTTGTGCCAGAGGTTGAGAGACTGCGGCAGGGTGCGGTGAACGTAGACGTAGCTGTAGCCGCTGGTGCGCACCTTGCCGGCGACCACGTCGCCGATAAGCGCCTGCCAGACCTGCGGCCCCGTAAAGCCGTCGACCGCCAGGCCGTGGGTGCTTTCGAACATCATCACGGCGCCGCGGATGATGTCGTTCGGCCGGCCCACGCTCCACAGCTCGCGCAGCTCGGCGGGGGTGTTCTGGTAGCGCCACGTGAACCGTCCGGCCGGCGGCGCAACCGCGGCTGCAAGCTGGGCGCCGGTCGAGGCCGGCACGCGGGCGCCCGTCGGCTGCCAGGCGAGCGGCAGGTAGCCGAGCTGGGCAAAGAGCTGCTGCAGGCGCAGCGTCGAACCCTGCGGGACCCGCCAGACGAGTGTGTGCGTGAGTCCGGCGCCGCCCTGCCAGGCGAGGTGGACGGCCGACGGCAGCACGAGGCGCACGGTCTGACCGAGCCCAAAGCCGTACCCGCTCGGCTGGAAGGCCAGCGTGTGCGCGTCCAGCGCCCGCCAGCGGCCCGGCGTGGCCGGAGAGAGGCGCGGGCGAGCGGTCCCGAGCACGTCGCTGATCGGCGACGAGAAGGTCAGCGTGAGCTGCTGGGCGGGAGCCAGCGGCGCCGTGGGTCTCGGTTGGGCGAGCATCTGCGCATAGGGCCGCGCCGGAAACCAGATCACCTGTACCGGCGCCGGCAGGCGCTCCCAGGAACGGGCGGCGGCGGCGATCTCGATCGCCCCGGCGCTGTGCGGGCCACGCGCGACCAGACCGACGGGCACGACCGCCCGCGGCGCGGGCAGCGAGCGCGCCGGCGCTCCCGCCAGCGACACGAGCGCGACCGGCGCGTCGAAGGCCACGGTCACCGGCGCGCCGGCCTGAACCTGCAGCCAGCGGCCGAGCAGGTGTGTGCTGGGCGTCTCGACCGTAAAGCTGCGCCGCTGAACGTGGCCGACGAGCCACCCCACCCAGCCTGGCCGCCGCACCGTCAGCTCGACCGTCACCCGTTCGCCGACGGCCAGCCGGCCCCGCGGCCACAGCTTGCCCTGCCGCAGATCCACCGGCACCTGTCCTTCGACTGCCGAGCGCGCAGCCACGGCGGTCACCCGCCCGGCGTAGCCCGGCAGCACGACGCGCGCCAGCGCGTCGTCGCTTGTGCCCAGGCGCGCATGAGGCCAGGCGAGCACGGCCGCCGCCGCCAGGGCGCCACACACCACGACGACGACCACAACGATCACTACGGCCGTCACCAACCACCGGCGCGGCCGCGTTCTCAGTCGACCTCCGCCACGTCTCTGCAGATCACCAGACACTCAATCTCCGATACGAACGGTTCCGGACGCGCCGCCGCGAAGAGCCGCTGAGCGGACAGCACTGCCCATCATAGGCCACTCCCAGCCGAAAGCGTGACGCACTTTGAGAGGCGTAGGATGTCATGGTCGGCGCTCACCAGAAGGGGGTCCTCATGAAACGTGCTCTGCTCAGGTTCGCTGTCGCACTGGCCACGACCTGTCTGGCGGTCCTTGTGCTGAGCGGCCCCGCCTTGGCCATCTCAACGGGCAACGGCGGCTGGCGGTGGCAGAGCCCCTTGCCGCAGGGCGAACGCTACACCGGCGGCTACTTCACCGACGCCGAGCACGGCTGGCTGATCAGCGGCGGCGACATCTTTCACACCTCGAACGGCGGCGTCACCCTCACCGTGCAGGCCCGTGCCAGCGTCGCCTTTGCCGCGATCACGTTCGTCGGCGCCAGGCACGGCTGGGCGGTCGGCGGCCCGGCCCATGCGGGCGGCCCGGCGATCGTCTATCGCACCGTCAACGGCGGCAAGTCGTGGGGCCGCGTGCGCATCAGGCGAGCCGGCATCATCACCGCCGTGAGCTTTGCCACCACGAAGGTGGGCTGGGCAGTCTGCGGCAACGCCGTGCTGCACACCGTCGACGGCGGCTCGCACTGGGCCATCCTCCGCATGGGCAAGCACGACTGGTTCAACGGCGTGCAGGCGCTCGGCCCGCGTGAGGCGTGGGTCTCGGGCAACCCCGACACGCTGCTGCACACGATCAACGGCGGCGCGACCTGGAGGCGTTCTCACACCGGTACTCACGAGGACCACCTCAACGCCATCAGGTTCACCAGTCGCAGCAACGGCTGGGTAGCCGGCGGCGCCGACATCATCCACACCGCCGACGGCGGCGCCCACTGGACGGTCCAGATCGCGACCGTGCGCACGCTCACTGCGCTCTCGTTCGCCGACTCGCACGACGGCTGGGCGGCCTCCACCGACACCATCTACCACACCACCGACGGCGGCGCCCACTGGCTGCGGCCGGCCGGCGCTCCGAGTGGCTCCTGGGTCGTGGCGCTCACGCCGGCCGACGCCGTGGTCGGCGACGGCATCTTCGGCAACGGCCTCGGCGAGCTGAGCCGCACCTTCGACGGCGGCGCCACCTGGCAGTCGAGCACGCACGCGCCGGCCGGCACCGCCAACCTCGCCGCGCTGCAGTTCGTCGCCGCCACCACCGGCTGGGCCGCCGGCGCCGGCGGCGAAATCGTAAAGACCGCCGACGGCGGCGTGAGCTGGTCGCCCCAGGCCTCGGGCACCACGCAGAATCTGAGCGCCCTCAAGTTTATCGACGCCCAGCACGGCTGGGCGGTCGGCGACCAGGGCGTCATCGTGCACACGACCGACGGCGGCGCCACCTGGACGGCGCAGACCTCGGGCGTGGTCGACAACCTGTCGGGCGTGACGTTCGTCGACGCCCAGCACGGCTGGGCGGTCGGTACCAGCATCTACTCGATCGAAATCGACGGGACGAACGCCGTGCTCCTGGCGACCAGCGACGGCGGCCTGCACTGGACGCAACAGACCACTCCGCTCGTCGGCGCCAAAGCCGCCCTCAACGACGTCGTCTTCGCCGACGCCCTGCACGGCTGGGCGGTGGGCGTGCTCGACGACGGCGGCGGATACCTCGGCTCGCTGATCCTGGCCACCACCAACGGCGGCGCTACCTGGGTCAGGCAGCTCGCCTACTATCCTCCATTGACGAGCAACACGGGCGGCGGCGTACTGCACGCCATCGCCTGCATCGACGCCAAACACCTCGTCGCCGTGGGCTCCGACGACAACGCCTGCGAGATCTTCCGCACGGCCAACGGCGGCAAGACCTGGACCAGGTTCGTGCAGCCGGCCGCGTGGCAGGTCTACCCGTTCGGGATGGACTACCGGCTCGACCTGCGCGACGTGGTCTTCGCCGACGCCCTGCACGGCTGGGCCGTGGGCGACGGCACGGTCTTGCGCACGACGAACGGCGGGGTCACCTGGGCCGAGCAGCCGGTCGGCACCGACGTCGGTCTGAACGCTCTGAGCTTCGTGAGCCCAACGCACGGCTGGGTGGCCGGCGACAACGGCAACGTCCTGACGACCACCACCGCCGGCGCCACGCCGTAGGGCGGGTCGAGGGCGGCGTAACACAGGTGAGCGCGTTGAGCCGGCGGCGGGGCCCTGCGCGGCGCCGGCAGCCCCAGCCCGGCGTGCCGGCCCTGCCGCCGGCACTCGACCCGCTCGACGCCGCCGGCCTGCGGGCGCAGCCTGAGCACTCCGACGTCGAGCTGGTCGACCTCGACCTCTGCGCCGAGCGCCTGACCGCACTGTCGCTCGAGGCGGCCCGCGTCAAGGGCTGCCGCTTCGCCGGCGCGGAGCTGCGCCGTCTGCACTGCGCCCAGGTCGTCTTCGAGACCTGCGACTTTGCCAACACACGCTGGTTCGACTGCGACTTCAACGAGGTCGCGTTTCTCGACTGCCGCTTCACCGGCGCCAGCCTCACCGGCGGCAGGCTCTCCGCCGTCCTGCTGCGCGACTGCGCCGCGCAGATGGCCAAGCTCTCGCATCTGGGGCGCCCGCACGCGCTCCTTACGGGCTGCGACCTGCGCGGCGCGCTGCTCATGGAGAGCGACCTCGGTCAGCTGCGCTTCGCCGCCTGCGACCTCACCGGTGTGCAGCTCTTCAACGTCGACCTCAAGGGGTGCGATCTGCGCGACAACGAGCTCGCCGACCTCAAGGGAGCGGGCTGTCTGCGCGGCGCCACGATCGACGCCCTGCAGCTCCTCAGCCTCTGCCCCGCCCTGGCCGCGCATGTCGGCCTCGTGGTCGAGGAGGCCGCCATAGAAGAAGGCTGAGACCGGCGCCGGGGCTCCGCCGACCCGGGTTCAGGCGCCCGAACCGCTGCGGCTTTCGACCCGGTCGGCGTCCGCCTCGGCGCGCCGCGAGCCCTCCAGACCCGCGGCGAACACCGCCAGAGGCTCGCCGCCGAACACGACGATGCGCGGCAGTCCATAGAGATCTCTGGGCCGCGCCAGGCCAAACCACACCGAGGTGGCCGCCAGGTAGCCGGCCCGCCGGACCGCGGCCTCGACCGCCTTGTCGTAGGAGCCGCCCGGATAGCAGAAGAAGTTGACCGGCACGTGAAAGTAGCGCTGCAGCAGATCGCGCGAGCCCTTCAACTCGTAGGCCGCGGTGGCCGGCGGCAAAAGCGTGACGTCGCGGTGCGTGATGGTGTGCGAGTCGATCTCCCAGCCCCAGCCGGCCATGCGCGCGACCATGGCGATCGTGAGCGTCCGGCCGAGGTTGCGCACGATCAGATTGAGGACGCCCGGATCGCCGTAGTGGCGCAGCAGCGGCGCGGCGTATCGGTACTGGTCGAGGTAACCGTCGTCGAAGCTGAGCACGACGGGCCGCGGCGGCAGCGCCCGGCCCTGTGTCCAGCGGTCGTAGACCTGCTGCATGGTGACGGCGTGGTAGCCGTGGTCGCGCAGATAGGCGAGCTCGCCGCGTAGCTGCGCGCGGCGCACCCAGAGCAGCGGCGCGCCCGCGCGGCCGCGAGCGACGTGGTGGTACATGAGAATGGGCACCGGCTGGGGATCGCCGTGACGGGCTGCCGGGACCGGGCTGGAGCGCGTCGCCGCAGCCCGCGTCGCGTGCCGCGCTCCCGGCGCGGGGCGGTCTGCGATCCGCGCCGCCACCACCACGCCCACCGCGACGGCCAGCGCCACGACGAGCGCCGCCACCACAAGCAACGCGAGCGCCGGCTTGCGCCGCGCACCGCCGGGTCGCCGGCCTGGCCCGCCGGGCTGCCGACCCGGCCCATCCGTCGACTGAAGCTGTGGGAGCACCGGCACCGTATCATGGTAGCCACGCCGGCGCCCCGCGTCCACCGGCGCGAGGCGTCCACCGGCGCGAGGCGGCGGTGGCCTACCTGGCCGTGATCGTCAGCGAAAAGCTCGCGGCATTCTTGGCGGCGGCCTGCGACGGGCGCGCGTAGATGCCGGTCAGCGTCGTGGTGCCGGCGCGCTGGACCTTGACCAGCCAGATGTGCTGGCCGGCCGCCCCCACGAGCGCCGGCGTCACGGCCCCGGGCGCTACGAACCGGTCCGCGAGACTCACAAGACCGGGGCCCAGCTTCATGGCCCAGGAATAACCGGTCGACGGGTTCTCTTTGAGAACGACGGCGATGACGGCGCCCACGTCGGTGCCCAGCGTGCCGGGACTTTCCTTTTGGGTGAAGACCGCGCGCGGCATGGGCTGCGAGGGCAGGTTCGCGTAGATGCCCAGGGTGAATCTCCTCGCGGGCTTGGCAGGCTCCCATGGCCGGATGTAAAGACCGGTAAGCCGGTACAGGCCGGCCTGGTCGGCCCTGACGGTGAATGTGCGTACGCCGCCCGCCCCCATCACCGCCGGCGCCGACGGACTCGGCGCGGTGAACGAGCTGCCGACCTGGGTGACGCCGGGCGGCAGCCTGAGCGACCAGCGATAGCCGGTGGTCGGGTTCTCCGACTCGTATATGACGACCTGAACGCCGGCGGGAACCGAGACGCTCTCCGACCAGGCGCGCCTGGAGTTCTGCGTATCGACGACATGGCCCACCGCCACCGGGGGTGTGCCGGGCGCCGAGCGCCCGCAGGCCGCGAGAGCGAGGCCGGCGGCGAGGGTGGCGACGGCGACCGCGAGGCTCAACAGCAGCGTGGCGCGCGGCGCACCTCGCGAACTGGCCATCGCCCCCCCTCGTCGTTGCGTCGCGGCCCAGTCGGGCCATGGTCGTCGTTACTACTGCTACTACGTTGACGCTGGTTGCGCAAGATAGGATAGTACTCTCGTGGTGCGCCAAACGCAGTCCTGGCCCGCCGCTGAACTGTCAGCTCTTTCGGGGGGGACGTCATGACCGACGAACAGCGGGGGGCACATCTGGCCGCCGTGGGGGTCACGAGCCCCGACCGCCGCACACCGCACGGCGAGTTCACCGAGCCCGCGCGACCATCGCTCTGCTTGCGTTTCTGGCCACGCTCGCGGGGTGCGGCCTGATCTGTCAGGCCGCCCTGGCGGCGCCGCGCTCGCCCCTCGCCAGCCACGCGGCGACCGCAGCGGGCGCGCCTCGTGGCTCCATGTCGCCCCTGAACCCGGCTTTCACGCGCTACGTCAGATTGCGCACCCTGGGTCCGCTGCGCGCCGGCAACGAGAAGCACGACTTTGGCCTGATACCGACGCCGATCGACTTCTCCTACCTGCGCAGCGCACGCAGGTCTCTCAAGGCAACGGCCTACCCGAGCGCCTACGATCTGCGCACCCTCGGCAAGCTGTCGCCCATCGAGGACCAGGGCCAGACCGGCTGCTGCTGGACCTTTGCCACCATGGGCTCGCTCGAGTCATCTCTTCTGCCGTCCGACCCCGAGACCTTCTCCGAAGACAACCTGGTCCTCAACTCGGGCTTCGATAGCTCTCTCGCTGGCGCCGCCAATGCCTGCAACTCAGGCGGCAACGCACCGATGTCCACCGCGTATCTGGCCCGCTGGGGCGGACCGGTCGCCGCCAGCCAGGACGCCTTCGATGATTCGTACACACCACCGGGCCTCACCGACGCCAAGCACGTGCAGGACGCGCTCTACATTGCCCCGCGCACAGGCGCTCTCGACAACGACGCCATCAAAGACGCGATCGTCAACCACGGGGCCGTGTACACCAGCTTGTACGCCGCCGACGACATGAGCTTCGGCGGCCCGGACTACAACCCGGCCAGCGCCGCCTACTACTCCACCGGCGCGGCCGGCCAGCAGGACCACGCCGTCGACATCGTCGGCTGGGACGACAACTACGCTGTTACCAATTTCGCCACCACGCCTCCCGGCCCCGGCGCGTTCATTGTGCGCAACAGCTGGGGGCCGAGCTGGGGCGCTGCCGGCTACTTCTACGTCTCCTACTACGACACCAACTTCGCCTATCAGCTGAACGTCTCGTTCGACGATGCCGAGTCGGCCAACAACTACGGCGTCAACTATCAGTACGACCCCCTCGGCTGGGTCGTCAGCTACGGCGACGGCACACCCACCGACTGGTGCGCCAACGACTTCACGGCAGCGGCCAACAGCCAGCTCGCCGCCGTGGGCTTTTACGCCGCCACGCCCGGGACCACGTACGCCGTCTACGTCAGCGCAGGCTTAGGGTCGCCGATGACCCCCGAAGGCTCGGGAACCGTCTCGGCCGGCTACAACACCGTGGCCCTGAGCTCACCCGCACAGCTCACGGCCGGCCAGCCGTTCGTCGTGGCCGTGCAGCTCACAACACCGGGCTACAACTATCCCATCCCCGTCGAATGTCCCGAATCCGATTATTCGAGCGCCGCCACCGCAGCGGCAGGCGAGAGCTACGTAAGCACCGACGGCACGACATGGACCGACCTGACCAGCATCGGCGGCTTCGCGCAGGCCAATGTCTGCCTCAAGGCCTTCACGTCCGCTTCGGCACCGATCGACACGACGCCGCCGACCACCACGCTGATCCCGGCCCACACGCAGGAGCTGAACTACTGGAACAAGAAGCCCTGCACGTTCCGGTTTACCGCCACAGACAACGGCGGTTCGGGAGTCGCCCAGACCGGGCTCAACCTCGATAACCACGGCTGGGTGGTCTGGGGCCCCAACACCGTGTTCACGGTGCCGGCGCCGGCGAACCACTCCAACGACGGCTCGCACACCTTCCTTCTGCGCTCCATCGACAACGCCAATAACGCCGAGAGCCCGCAGAGCTTCACGCTGGGGATCGACACGCGCCGGCCATCAGCCAAGGCGCCGCACAGCGCCACGGCGCGGAGGGGCGCCTACGCGACCCTCAAGTTCAAGCTCGTCGACCCCAAGCCGTCGTACGGCTCGTGCCTGGCCGTCATCACCGTCAAGACCCTGAGCGGCCACCGTAAGCTCACTCTGATGCCGAAACCCTGGTACAAGTCGGGCAAGCTCGACTCGCTGCGCTTCCGCTGCAAGCTCCCGCGGGGCAAGTACCGGTTCTTCGTGACCGCCTGGGACGGCGCCGCGAACTCGTCGGCAAAGGCGGCCACGAACCTGCTGACCGTGCGCTGAGCAGCTCCGCGGCGGCGGCGTACAGCCGCCGCCGGCGGCGCTGCCGGGTCGTAGTCGAGCCCCGCCGGGGCGGCACCGTTGGTGCCGCCCCGGCGGGGCTCTTTGCTTTGCAGGGCTGTCGCCGGCGCTACGCGGTGTGCGTGCCGCACTCCTGGCAGAACTTGGCGCCGGGCTGCAGTTTCGCGCCACACTGCGCGCAGACGGCGCCGGCTTTCAGGTCGGCGCCGCACTCCGGACAGAACTTGGCATTGACCTCTTGCGGCGCGCCGCACTTGGGGCACGACGCGACGATCGTCTCGCGCCAGTCGCCGGCGGCCAGCTTTTTGTCTTCGGCGCTCATCTCGGCGCGCGCCCACACCTCCTGGACCGAGCGGTCGGACTGCGCCGCCGACATCTCGACGCCCAGATCGGGGGCGCAGCGCTTGCACAGGCCGCGCTTGTCGTTCCAGCACTGCTGGCGGCAGACCCAGGAGCTGCAGCGCGGGCACTGCGCGAAATCGGGCTTCATCTCGGTCACCGCGGCGACCAGCGCCTTGTCGCGGGCCTTCTCCCAAGCGGCCGACTTGGCTCGCTGGGTGACGTCGGCAGCGCGGCTGAACAGGCCTCCGAGCATGCTGCCGGCGCCGTCGGCCACCTGGCTCACCGAGCCCAGCGACCACGGCTTGAACGGCGTCTTGTAGCCGTTGCCATAGCGGTTGCACCTGAACTCGAACTGAAAGCCGTTGTCGGTCGACTGGTCGGAGTAATTGGTCACGAACTCGATCTTCTCGGCCATGCGCGGCTGACCCCCTGCGGCTGATGGTGCTGTCCGAAGAGTCAGTATACCAAGGAGCGAGCGCCGGACGGCGGCGGCGGCGCGGGGCGGCCGCGGCGGCGCAAAACGACCGCACCCGCGGTAAAACGACCGCACCCGCCGACCGGCTGTCCGACCGCCGCCTGACGGCCGGCGACTCCCGGGCGTCGTCTTCAGGCAGTCGCGAGCGCCTCGTCTGTCTGCTTTGCCGAGACGGCCACCACGGCCACATCGTCGTCGAAGGCGGCGCCGTTGGCGATCTCGATCTGGGCGAGCACGTTCTCGAGCGCCGCCGCGTCGAAGCGCTCGGCCGGGTCGTGGCGGAGCCGTCGCATGAGCCCGTCTTCGCCGTAGCGCTCAGGCGATCCCGGGGCCGCCCGACCCTCGATCAAACCATCCGTGTAGAAGAAAAGCGTCCAGGCGCTCGGCAGTTTGAACGTCGCCGGCCGGGGACTGCCACCCTTGCCGACGCCCAGGGGCAGATACGGCCGCACGGGGACGCGGTGGACGCCTCCGTCCAGAAGGAGCGGCGGAGGGTGACCGGCGCACAGGAGAGCCGCACTGCCTGAGGCGGGATCGATCCAGGCCAGCACGACGGTGGCAAACACCTCGGGGCTGCCCTGCATGGCCACCACCTTCTCGAGGCTGCTCATGATCGCCGGAGCGCCGGCGCCACTCAGCGTGAGCGCCTGCCACCCGGCCCGCAGCCGGGCGCCGAGCGCCGCCGCCTGGGGTCCGTGGCCGGTCACGTCGCCCAGAATGAGGGCGAGCCGCCCATCGGGCAGAGCCAGAACATCGTAGAAGTCGCCGCCCAGCAGAAGGCGGTCCTCGCCCGGCCGATAGGCGGTGACGATCTCCAGGGCAGGGTGATCGATGGGCATTGCCGGCAAGAGCGCCGCCTCCAGAGTGGCGTGCAGCGTGGCCGCCTCGGCGCGGGCCTGCGCGCGGCGTGCCTCGAGCAACGCGATCGCGGCCTGGTCGGAGAAGCGCTGCATGACGGCCAGGCGCTCGTCGTCGGGCTGCTCCGTCGCCTGGTTCCAGCCGAGGACCAGCAGAGCCAGCGGCTCCTCGCCGGGGCGGACCGGCACGAAGGCGGCGGAGCGACCGGGCGCAAGACAGGCGAACGCTTGCGCGATCTCCCGGCCCAGGACACCGGTCGGCGAGGTGTCGGCAAAGAAGGCCGGGCGCTCGAGGGCGACGAGCCCTGCCAGACCAGGGTGGTCGACCAGCGAGAACCGGACCGCGCCCGCCGAAGCCGCTGAGGCCGGCGCATTCTGAGCCGCCGCCACAGGCGGAGCGGCCGCTGCGTGCGGAGCGGCCGCCAGCGTGTGCAGCGTCGTGCCTTCGACGAGAAGCAGGGCGGCCGACTCGCAAGCAAAGAAGTCGAGCGCCGTCCGGCAGATGTCGTCGGCCACCGCTCGCAGGTTCTCGCCGCCGCGAAACGAGGCCGTCGCCGCCAGCAGATGCTCCGCCGTCTCGCTGGCCGCGCGAGCATGAGTCAGGGCCATCGCCGCCTCTTCTCGTCTGGCGACCTGCTCGCGCAGCGCTTCGGCGATGATCCCGGAAACCAGTGCCGCCGCGACCCAGATCGCCGTCGAGATCGCCGTCGCCAAGGGCGACACGTCGGCGCCGAAGTCGGCCACCGTGACAAAGAAGACGGCGCCGCCGGCCAGGGCGGCGAGAACGCCGACCTCGGCCCCGGCCAGCGTTCCGGCCACAACGGCGGTCAGCGCCATGAAGGAGACGGCGATCCCCAGCGCGGCGTCCTCGGTGCGCAATGTCACAAGGACCCCCAGGACGGCGCCCTCCGCAAGGACGCAAAAGAGCAGCACGGCCCAGCGATGGGGCCGCAGCGTCTCGCCCAGCGCAAACACAGCCCGACGTGGCCCTCGTCCCCAGGCGCTCAGTGGCGGCCGCGCCGCGGAGCCCGGCCGCGCTGCTAGGCCCGACCGCGCCGCGGAGCCCGGCCGCGCTGCGGAGCCCGGCTGCGCTGCTAGGCCCGATCGCGCTGCGCCGGAACGATCAGGGCTGTCTCCCATCGGCGTGCCGGCCATGGCCCTCCATCCAGGTCCAGCGACGAATGGGGCGGCGGACAGTACACGAAGCCCCCGCCCGCGGTAAGCCGCGGTCTCCGCCATGTCCAGAGGCGGCGGTGCCGGAGCCCGTTCTACCACGCCGCTTGGCAGAGTGCGCGCAGCGGCGGTTAAGACTGTGTTACGGCGCCGGGCGCCCGCGGCCGCGGGCCAAGCCGTTCACACCGCGGCATGGCGGCCCAGAGCCAGGCATTCACACGGCGGCATGGGGGGCGTCGCCCCGATGTTCTCGGGCTTTCGGCAGGCGGCACGCACCAGCAGCGCGAGGGGCGCCTTGCGGCGCCCCTCGCCAGGTCTGTCTGGTGTCTGTCGGCGCGGACGGCGCCCGGTCAGGCCGCCTTGAGCTGGTCGGCCTGGTCTGTCGCGGCGACCGCGGTCGTGCGCGCCGCTTCAATAGAGACGCGACGTCCGTGGGCGAAGCCGATGCCGGACAGCACGAGCAGAATGGCGGCTCCGACGAAGCTCACGATCGCCGCGATACCGGCGATGGTCGCGATCGTGCCGAAGGCGTAGGCATTGAGCAGCATGCCGCGCAGGGTTGTGCCCTGGAACAGGGTGGCCTCCTGGGTCTTCAGCGTGGCGTTCGTGGGGTCGGCCAGCGCCGCGGCGCTCACCTGGGAGTAGGTCTTGCCGCCGGCGACCTCACTTAGGTGCACGGCGATGAAGTGGTTCGCGTAGGTCTCGGCCTGGGCGCCGGTGGTCAGCTGCTGACCGGCGTACTTGCCCATGGCGGCGAACTGCGCTCCGGCGATCGCCGGGCTGCCCTTGGGCGGAAAGAAGATCTTCTGGGCGGCGAGCTGGTTATGGACCTGGTGGTCGATGAATACGTGACCCCAGATTGCCAGGCCACCGACAGCCAGAAGCACGACCGCAATGAGAAGGCCGGCCGAGCTCACCAGATAGTCAACGATTCTGCGATTCATGCGATACCCTCCGTCATACTGCTACCGGTAGCGCTGAGCCCCGGTCATTGTGAATTAATTATCACCATCACCGTAGTGTTTTACTCGCACCGGTTGGCGACCACGGCCCGCGCCACGGGCAAGGGCCGCGCCAAAGGTAGAACGCCCCCGACGAAAGGATCGTCATGCCGTTCACAGCCGCATTTATCGCCCACGCTCCCGACGCCGACCCCGAGCAGCATCGGGCGTTGGTCGACACGGGGCTCTACAGGCTCTTCGCCGTCGTCGTGAAAGACCAGGAGCAGTCGCTGCAGGTGTGCCGCGATCTGGTCGGAGAGGACGGCGTGCAGTCCATACTTCTGTGTCCCGGCCACACCCACCGCGACGTGGCCGAGATCGCCGCCGCTGTGGGCGACAACGTCTCGGTCTCGGTGGCCCGCGGCGACGCCCGCAGCGCGCGCGCCGCCGCGCGGGCCATGCAGCAGGCGGGCTGGTTTTCGGCGACCAGCTCGTAGGCTCGGGTCGCCGGCGGAGGCCCCGAACTCTTACGACCGCGCCGCCGCCCGCCGCCCGGCGACGTACGCCATCGAGGCGAGCAGCGCACCGAGCTGCATCTGCAGGCGGGAGCGGATGGCCACGGGGCGCAAGGCGGCGGCCTGGACGACGGCGGCCAGGCGCTCGCCCAGGCGCGCGTCGACCTCGCCGGCCAGGGCCGCCAGACGCGCGTCGCGACCGGCCTCGACGGCTACCATGCGCCCGAACTGTCCGCGGCGGCAGAGCGCCAGCAGTTCGCGGTTGTAGAGCGAGTCGAAGCACTGGGCCACGGTGGCCTCGCCGCCAAAAGCCGGCTCGCTGCGCGCCTGCTGGGTCTCGGCGGGCAGGTCGCGGGCGGCGTCGGCCAGGTAGCCGGACACGGCGCGCTGCCAGGGCGAGCCGGCCTCGAGCAGACCGCGTGCCTGCTCGTAGCGCGGCCGCAGCCAGGCCACGAGCTCTTCTTCGCGGGCGATACCGGCGAGCTTGGCCTCGCCGCGGGTCAGGCCGGCCGGGGTGGTGTCAGCCACCTGGTCGCTGGTGAAGCAGGGTACTTCGGCCAGCACGACGTGGCTGCCCCAGCGCTTCATCGCGTACTCGTCGGCGTCACAGCCGGCCGAGACCGGCACCTCTGAGCCGCCGAGCTGGCTGGTCAGGTAGTCGATCTCGGCCGCCACGGTGACGGCGCCGTAGATGCCGTCGCCCAGCGTGTCGACATAGGGCAGCTCGGGCTCGNNCTCGAGCAGAAGCGTGCCGACGGGCTCCTCCGGGTGCACGTGGCCCAGCAGCAGCGGCCGGCGCGGACCGTCGCCGGCCTCGAGGCAGCGCATCTCGCGACCGTCGGCGTCGTGGCCGCAGACCCAGGAGCACACGCCGGGCAGATCGGCGAGCTGGCGATCGGTCGAGGCCTCGAGCTCGTCGACGGTCAGGAAGCGGTCGGGAGCCGGCAGGCCGGCCAGCAGCCCGGACTCTCGCGGAAAACCCGGGCCGTCGGCGGCGGCCGGCGAGGCACTGGCCTCGCCGGCCGCCCGGCCGGTCTCAGACAAGGCGGTATCGCCCGCCGGCCGCGGTCTCAGAGCTCCTCGGCGTGGCGGCCGCGCGAGCGCGCGACCAGGAAGGCCGCGAGCGCCACAACGACGGCCGCGACGACGATCCAGACGATCCACAGCCGCGAGCCCGAAGTGCTCGTGGTCGTCGCGCCTACGGGATGCACCAGGCGGTAGGAGTCGGTCTGGTCCTCTCCGCAGAGAATGACGCCGCCGTGGCTGGCCGGCGAGCTGACCCAGCCCGTCCAGTCGGCGGTGTTGTAGGCCTCCTGGTCGCGGTTGTAGATCAGCGGGATGAACGGCGTCTGGTCGTAGACGATCTGCTGCATCTTCCAGATCGTCTGTTTGCGCTGCTGCGGGTCGAGCTGCTGGCCCTGCAGCTGAAAGAGCTTGTCGTAGGCAGGGCTCGTCCAGGCCGACTGGTTCCACATGCCGATCTCGTCGCTGGTCAGGATCGAGACGAGGAAGTTGGGGTCGGCGTCGCCGACCCAGCCCCAAAGGAACATGTCGTAGCTGGGCTCGGTCCTGCCCTTGACGGTGTTGTAGACCTGACCGCTCAGCGTGTCCTCGGTGACGGTCTGGAAGTTGATGTCGAGGCCGAGCTGCTTGAACCAGCCGGTGATCAGCTTGCCGCTGGCCTGGCTCATGATCGACTCGGCGCGGGCCAGCAGACGCAGCTTGATGGGCTTGCCCTGCTTGTCGACGCGCACCCCGTTCTTGAGCGGGTAGCCGGCGGCCGTGAGCGCGGCGCTGGCCTTGGCCAGATCGAACGGGTACTGCTGGGCCGCGCTGGGCTGCCAGTGGTAGTCGAGGCTGGCGGGGTAGAGCCCGGCGGGGATCATGCTGGTCGCCGGGTTCACCTGGCCGTTGTAGGCGATGGTGGCGATCGTCTGCTTGTCGATGGCGTAGTTGAGCGCCTGACGAAACGCCGGGTCGCGCAGGACCGGGTTGCCGGTGGCCGGCGCCGGCGCGCAGTTGAAGGTGAGCTGGTCGAAGCCGATGGACGTGTAGGAGATCGATTTCACGCTGGGGCTGTTCAGGCTCTGCACCTCGGCCGGGGGAATGCCCCAGGCGGCGGCGAGCGCGCCCGTCTTCAGGTCTTGCGCCATCGTGTCGGCGTTCTGGTAGGTCTCAAAGATGACTTCGTCGACCTTGGGCCGGCCGGCCCAGTAGTGCGGGTTGGCCACGAGACGAATGAACGAGCCGTGCTTCCATTCGACCACCTGAAAGGGCCCGCTGCCGACGATCGGCAGGTTGTTGGGATAGGTGGTGCCGGCGAGCTTGGGGTTGATCTTGCTCCACACGTGGGCCGGCAGGATGGGCACCCACATGCCCAGCATGTTGGCCTTGGGCCGCGAGCAGTAGAAGATGGCCGTGGTGTCGTTGGGCGCCACCACCTTGCTGATGCCGTCGGTGTAGCCGGTAAACGACGACATCTGGTTCTTGATGATGTAGTTGAAGGTAAAGGCGACGTCGTGGGCGGTCGCCGGCTGGCCGTCCTGCCAGGTCATGCCGGGGCGGATCTTGAAGGTCCACACCAGGCCGTCGGGTGAGTGCGACCAGCTCTGCGCGAACTCAGGCCTGGGTTGCAGGGTGGCGGCGTCGTAGCCGGTGAGCAGGTCGTACTGCAGATGCCAGATCTCGTAGTCGGTCGCCGAGTAGCCGACGAACGGGTTGAGGTTATCGGGCTCGCGCGTCCAGCCGACGTGCAGGATGAGCTTGGCCTGTCCGGCCGACGATGAGGGGCTGGGCGTGGCGGCCACGGCCACCGACAGACCGCCCACAAGCCCGACGGCCAGGCACGCGGCCACCGCCCACAGCGCGAGGTGGTGAATGGGAGAGCGATGCCAGCAGATCTTCATCGGGGCTCCTTCGCCGCAGTGAACGTACGAGCGCCGCCCGCCGGGGACGCGGCGCCGATGTGCTATCGTCACTTCGCACTCGCAGGAACGCGTCGTGACCGTGATGGTACTTCACCCGCCGCCCGTCGGACTAGCATTCGGGCGCGGCTTTTACAAGTAAGTTGACCTAGTTTATATACAATGATCCAGGGTGCGCAAGCGCGCGGCCCCGACCGCCACGAGGACATGACGCCCGACACCTCACACCGCAGCGACAGGTCACCCCGCGGCGACACGTCACCCCGCAGCGACAGGTCGCCCCGTAGTGACAGGTCACATCAGAACGGCAGGCCCAGACAGAACCGGGCGAGGGTGCGACGACGGCGCGCCGTCGTCGTTGCGTTCGTGCTGGCGATCGCGCTTCTCGCGTTCGGCGTCGCGGCGACCGCCTACCTGTTCCACACCGGCCCCGAGGGCGGCCAGGTGACGGTGACCATTCCGCCGGGCTCGGGTCTCTCGACCGTGGCCGACATCCTCGCCCAGCGCGGCGTCGTGCCGCATTCGCTGGCGTTCGTCATTCGGGCGCGTCTCGACGGCCGCGGCTCCCGGCTCAAGGCCGGTACGTATGTCCTGCACGTCAACGAGCCGTACCAGGCGCTGACGGCGGCGCTCGTCGCCGGCGTCAAACCACGCACCATCAAGGTCACGATTCCCGAGGGTTTCACGATCGCCCAGACAGCCGCTCGTCTGGCCGGCGCGATCCCCGGCTTCTCGGCCGGCCAGTATCTGACGCTCTCGCGACACTACCCCGGCACGGCGCCCGTCAGCGGCTACAGGAGCGGGCAGACGCTGCAGGGGCTCCTCTTCCCCGCCACCTACGACGTGCTGCCCACCGTGACGCCGCGCCAGTTCATCGGCCTCCAGCTCGCCGCCTTTCGGGCGAACCTCTCGCAGATCGACCTGGCGCGCGCGGCCAAAGCGCATCTCACGCCCTACGACGTCGTGATCATCGCCTCGATCATCGAGCGCGAGGCACGGGCCGCCGGCGATCGCGCCAAGATCGCCGCCGTGATCTGGAACAGGCTCAAGCAGGGCATGAAGCTGCAGATCGACGCCACCGTCCTTTTTGCCCTGGGCAGGCACAAGGACGTGCTCTCCTACAACGACCTCAAGGTCGCCTCGCCGTACAACACGTACCTGCACTACGGTCTACCGCCGACGCCTATCGACAACCCCGGCCTGGCGACGCTCTCTGCCGCGGCGGCGCCCGCCAAAGTGAACTACCTCTACTACGTCGGCCGCAATGACGGCACCGGCCCGTTGTACTTCTCGCGCACCTACAGCCAGTTCCTCAAGGACGGCGCGCGGGCACAGCGGTAGGCACCGCCGGCGCTCCCGGGCTCACGTTGGTTTTGCATCACCAATTAGATTGACCATCAACATAGGTCTCGCCTAGACTTGGCGAGCGTTCCGCTCACCCCGGGCGGCCTGCCGGCCCCGCGCCGCCGGCCGTCCTTCGCCGGCCAAGGACACATGAACGATCGAGACCCTCGCGTCGAGAACATCGTCGAAGACCTGCGGACCGTCTACGCCGGCCTGCATCAGCTCGGCCTGCCGACCCTGCTGCGGCTCGACCTGACGATGGCGCAGTTCAAGGCTCTTGTTGCCGTGGAGCGCAACTCGGGCA
>PLTW01000176.1:14172-14309 GCA_003164655.1 Actinomycetota bacterium | reverse complement strand
ACCACCGACGGCGGCGCCGACTGGAGCGCTCAGAGCGCGACCCCGGCCTCGACTCAAGACCTCGCCGGCGTGGCCTTCGTCAACGCCAGCGTCGGCTGGGCCGTGGGCGCCTCCGGCACCATCCTGCACACCACCGA
>PLTW01000176.1:0-14109 GCA_003164655.1 Actinomycetota bacterium | reverse complement strand
CCGACGGCGGCGCCGACTGGACTGCGCAGGCAGTGGGTGCGACCCAGCAGAACCTGGCCGGCGTGACCTTCGCCGACGCCGACAGCGGCTGGGTCGTGGGCGCCGCCGGCACCATCCTGCACACCAGCGACGCGGGCGCAGTCTGGAGCTTGCAGGCCGCGGGCACGGTCGCCGATCTGAGCGCCGTGGTGTTCCCCAGCGCGACCCGCGGCTGGGTCGTGGGAGCGGGCGGTACGGTCCTCGAGACCGTGAGCGCCGGGATCCCCGACACGACCGCCCCGGTCACGACGGCGACCGGCCTGCAGATCAACGGCCGCTCGGGCTGGCGTAACAAGGCGCAGACGGTCACCCTCGCCGGCGCCGACGGGGGCTCAGGTGTGGCTGCGACCTACTTCGTGCTCGATCACGGCGCCCGACACACCTATACGGGTCCGTTCGTGCTGGCCGCCGCGGGTTCGCACTCGGTCTCGTACTGGTCGGTCGATGTCGCCGGCAACGTCGAGGTCGCACACGGCGGCTACGTGAACATCGACAGCGGCCGGCCCGTCTGCCTGGCGACCGCCGATGTCGTAGCGCGGCGCGGCGCGCTCGTCAAGCTCTCGTTTCGCGTGCGCGACCCCAAGCCGAGCTGCGGCAAGGCGACGGTGACGATCAAGATCTACCGCGGCCGGACGGTCGTGAAGACCATCCGCCTGAGCGGCGTGCCTGTGAACTCCCGGCGCCTCGCCGACTACCGGGTGAATCTCGCGCGTGGCACGTATACCTGGGTCGTGAGCGCCCGCGATATGGCCGGCAACGTCCAGTCGAGGGTTGGCAGAAGACATCTGCAGGTCGTGAGCTGGGTGATCGCCAGTACGGCCGACGTGCAGCGCTGTCTGGCGGCGCTCGGCTATCTGCCGGCCCACGGCGCCGTGAGCGGCCGCGACGACTACCGCACCGAGCAGGCGCTGCTGGCCTTCCAGGCCTGGAACGGCCTGTCGCGGGACGGCCTCGACGGCCGCAAGACAAGGGCCGTGCTCGAGAACGCGTCAAGGCCGACGCCGCGTCCCGAGTCGGCGACGGGCAATTACGCCGAGGTCTTTCGCAGCCTGGGCGTGCTGCTGTGCGTGAACGGCGGCAGGGTCGTGCGCGTGGTCCACTGCTCGACCGGACGGCCGAGCCTGCCGACTCCGGCGGGCCGTTTCAGCATCTATCTCAAGTCGCTCGACTGGTGGTCGACCCAGTACCACGACTGGATGCCCTTCGCGAGCTTCTTCTCGGGCGGCGACGGGATTCACGGCTATCCCGATGTGCCCGCCTACCCGGCGTCGCACGGCTGCGTGCGCATCTCGATGCCCGAGGCCCCGTGGGTGTTCTCGTTCATGAACTATGGAGCCGCGGTCTTCGTGTACTAAGAGGCCAGCGGGGCCGCGAGCGTCGTCAGGCGACGCGCCGCAGTTCGCCGCCGGGCGCCACCAGCGGCACGGGCGCCCGGCCAGCGCGCGCCGGCGCGGCGATCCAGGTGGGCACGGCCGGCCACGCCCCAGCGGTGTTGCAGCTCGATCTCATCGTGGAGCACTCGATGCAGGCCGCGTGGCGTCCGACACTCAGGCTCGGGCTGAGCCCGACGTGCTCGCGCACGGCGACCACCAGCTCGCTGAGCCGCTGGTCGCAGGCGTTGAGCTCGCCGGTCACGTCGGCGGGGAGATCGAGCAGCAACATGGCCGCCATCGTGGCACGGCAGCCCTCGGCGTCTTCCAGGATCTGGGCAAGGACGGCGATGCGTTCAGCGTTGCGATTCATCGGGCACCTGCCTGGCGCGCCGCGCGCCGTTGGCTTTTCGTGGGGGACAAAAGCGTCTTCAGTGCAGATACCCGATAGCCACGGGCCTAGCGCCATTGCATGCCGCGCACCGGCCACGAGCCGCCGCGCACCGCGAGCAGCGCCGCCCACCCGCTAGCGCGGCGGGGAGTCGAGCGCCTCGGTCAGATAGCCGAGGTTCGCCGTCAGCACGGTCGCCAGGGGCTGATCGACGGCGCCGTCGCCGCCGTCGATCACCACGACCCGGCGCGAGTCTCTGTGCCTGAGGATCGCCACGTAGACCGGCAGGTAGCAGACCGTGACATCGTCGACCGTGAGGGCATCGAGCGGCAGAGGTATGCCGAGATCGGCGCCCGCGCGCGCCCAGCGCTCCCGGGCCGCGCCCTGCACGACCGAGCGCCACTTCTCGAACGTCGACGAGATCTCGGCGCGCAGAGTCCGCGGCTTGACCAGCGGCGGCAGGCGCTGCGGGCCCACCTCGACCTCGGCGACCGCCGGGTCGACCGCGAAGCTTTCGAGCAGGGCGCCGTCGAGAGCCTCGTAGAGATTGAACACCGACGAGTGCCGCGTGCGCTTGTGCAGGCGGCCTTCCAGTCTCGTGCAGCCCAGGGTGAGCAACAGGCAGGGCAGCCAGACCAGGCCGAACCAGGCGACCTCCTCGGCGCCGAGGCCGAGTATGCCCTTGCCGCGCTGGCGCTCGGCGAGGCGGACGGCGCGCGCCTCTTCGACGGCGACGGCGAAGCCGAGCGCCGTCGGTGCGCGCGCCGCGCCGAGTGCGGCGAGCTGCACGTGTCCCAGCCGTCGCTCGAGCTCTTCGGGCCCCCACAGCTCGACGCCGAGCTCGGCCGCCGACAGCGCGGCGCCGCCGGTCGCGCCCCGCAGAGCAACGACGATGGTCTTGTCGGCGCCCACGTCGGCGGCGACGAAGGCGGCCTTGGCGAGCACTTCCTTGTCGACGGGCCTGTCCCAGGCCTTGCACTCGACCATCACCGTGAATGTCGTGAGACCGTCGCTTTTGTCGGCCAAGACGTCGATCTCGTGGTGCGCCCCGGAACGACCTTCGCGGACGACGTTGCGGCGGGCGGCATAGCCGCCCGCCGCCAGAGCGCGGGCGACCTCCGCCTCGAGACGGCGACCCTTCTCGGCGCCGTGCTGGTCTTCGGTCATTCTCTCCTCGGGCTCGCGGTGTCATCGACCTGTTCTTCAGTAGTTCGGCGCCCCGGCCGGCATTCTTGCCGGCCGGGGCGCGCGCGGGCGGCCGGTGCGGGTCGGGCGGCCGGTGCGGGTCGGGCGGCCGGGGCACGCTTGGACGCGCGGTGCGGGTCGGGCGGCCGGTGCACGCTCGGCAGCGTCTCGCTATAGACTGTGAGCGGCTCTGCACAAACAAAGGGAGCGGAGGGAGTCACATGAGCCTGGCCAAACGACTCGAGTCGCTGCGCGAGCGGGCGCGGCGCGATATCGATGGGCTGGACGACGACGTTCTGCTGTCGTCCCGGCATGCGGTCCTACCAGCGGAGGTCGCCGTACGCCACTTCCTGGCGCCGGTGCGTCTGGGAAGGGCGTCCTACGACTCGCCGCGACAGATCAAGATGGCGGTCGCCGGCGGGCCGGGTCGTGAGGCGCCGGGCGGGACCCCCGTCGTGGTGCCCGGGACGAGGGTCGATCTCGTTGTCGCCATAGAGGGCGCCGAGACGCTCGCCTTCATGCACGAAGAAGACGACGACTTCGACCACGCCGGCATCGAGATTGACCTCAAGGAGGGGCGCCTGATGATCGGCTACGTGGCCGAGCATCCGACCCCAGTGCGGGCAAATCAGTTCTTCGAGGACAGCCTGCAGATGGTCGAAGCCGAGGTGGAGCGCACCAACGAAACCGCCCGGGCGTTCAACGAGACGCTCGTGCCGGCTCTGACCGAGACGCTCGAAGAAGCTCGGGAACGGGCGACCGAGCGCCAGAACCTGGCGGCGAGTCTCAAGCCTCCCAAGTCCTATGAGCGCTGGTGGGGGCGGCCGTAGCGGGCGCGGCGGTGCGGTCAGCGGCGCGTCAGGCCGCCGGCCGCGAGGAAGTTGGTCACGAGCCGCCGGCAGAGCGCCGTCGAGGCGGGCAGCCGGCGGCGGCTCTCGGCGAGCAGGCCGTCGCCGACGTTCGCTGAACTGCCCGACACCGTCTGGGCGTCGGCCTCGATCCAGCTCGTCAGTACCTCGAGGGTCACCTCGGGGTGGAACTGGACCCCCCAGGCGGCGCTGCCCAGGCGGAAGATCTGCGGATCGCCATCGCCGCTGGCGATGAGCTGCGCCCCCTCCGGCAGCCGGCAGGCATAGTCGCGCCACTGAAAGACGAGCGTCCGCGGGTCGATGCCCTCGATCAGGGCGTCGTGGCGATGCACGACCAGAGCGTGCCAGCCGAGCCCGAGCGCGGCGCGCCTGACCACGCCGCCGCCGGCGGCGGTGGCGAGCTGCTGCGCCCCCAGACAGATACCCAGCGTGGGAACGCCGCTGCGTATGGCTTGCCGTAGCAGGTCGCGCTCGGCGAGCAGAAAGGGGTACTCGCTCTCCTGGCCGACGTTCATGTCGCCGCCCAGGACGATCAGCGCATCGCAGCCCGAGAGATCTGTCGGGACCTCGTCTGAGACGTCGAGCCGGCGCACGTCGAGCCGCAGACCGGCCTCGCTCAAGAACCGGCCCAGCAGGGCCGGAGGCGCCGGCGGCTCGTGCTGCAGTATCGTGACGCTGGGTGTGGAACTGGCCATCCGTGCCTCCTGTCGCTGTGCGCGCCGGCCGCGCCCCGCGCGGGCACGCTCTGGTGGGTCATTCTAGCGCCTCACAGGGGAGCGGGCCGCGCAACGGGGCTCGTGCCCCAGCCCTGGGTAGGATGGTCCGAGAATGTCTCGCACCCTCGACCGCGTCGGGCGCGCAGTCGGTCGCACCTTCCACTCGCTGCGCGTCCGCAACTACCGGCTCTACTTCTTCGCCCAGGCAGTGTCGCAGAGCGGCACCTGGATGCAGTCGGTCGCCCAGGGCTGGCTCGTGCTGCACCTCACCGGCAGCGCCCTGCTGCTCAGCGTGACGGTGGCCCTGCAGTTCGGACCGGTGCTGTTCATCGGGCCCTGGGGCGGCCTTCTCGCCGACCGCACCGACAAGCGCAAGCTGCTCATCGCCACCCAGACGATCATGACGGTGCTGGCGGTCGTCCTGGGCGTGCTCACGGTCACGGGTGTGGTGCGCGTCTGGATGATCTTCGTGCTGGCCGCCCTGAACGGCGTGGCCAACGGCCTCGACAACCCGGCCCGGCAGTCGTTTGTGATCGAGATGGTCGGACCGGACGACGTCGCCAACGCGGTGGCCTTGAACAGCGTCGTGGTCAATGCCTCGCGGGTGATCGGGCCGGCCATCGCCGGCGTCCTGATCGTGACCGTCGGCCTGGCGTCGTGCTTTCTGGTGAACGCCGGCTCGTACCTGTTCGTGATCGTGGCGCTGGTGGCGATGCGTCCGTCGGAGCTGCGCCGCGGTCGGCCGCTGTCGCGCAAGGGGGGTCAGCTGCGCGCCGGTTTTGCCTACGTCTGGCACACGCCCGAGCTGCGGGTGCCGCTGACCATGATGGCGCTGGTCGGCACGCTGGGCTACAACTTCTCGATCCTGCTGCCGCTGATGGCGAGGGTGGCGTTTCACCGTGGCGCCGGGACCTACGGCGCTCTGGTGGTCGCCATGGGGGTCGGCGCGCTGGCCGGCGGGCTGTACGCGGCGGCCAGGGCCCGGCCCAGCCGGCGGCTGCTGGTGGGGGCGACGCTCGGCTTTGGCGCTGTGACCATGGTGGGCGCGGTCATGCCGACCCTCAACTGGGAGCTGGCCGTGCTGGTGCCGCTCGGCGCCTTCTCGGTGCTCTTCGTGGCGACCACCAACTCGCTGCTGCAGTTGAACTCGGCGGCAGCCATGCGGGGCCGTGTGATGTCGCTGTGGGCGGTCGTCTTTTTGGGCTCCACGCCGTTCGGCAGTCTGACCATCGGCGGCCTCGCCGACCTCTACGGCCCGCGTGTGGCCTTCGCCGCCGGGGGCGCGGCGACGTTTCTGACCGGCGCCGGGGCCTTCGTGGTGCTGCGCCGGCGGCGGCTGCGCGCCGCCGCCGCCGCCGGCGAGGTGCGGGCGCGGGTCTGTCTGCCCGACGACCCCGAGCCCGACGCCGTCATCGGCGACCTCGAGGCGGCCCGCCGCGACGAGTTGCGGCCGCCCTCGCCGGCGCGCCGGGCGCAGGTCGATTCCTGAGGCTCGCTGGGGCGTTGTAGAATGGGCCGCGGCCCGGGGAGTTAACCAACCGCGTCCTGCGGCCGATGAAGGGTACGTGGGTGACGGGTCGCCGCCGGGCAGCGGGGGCGCCCGTGCGGGCGCGGGCGAGGAGAGCGCGAGTGCTCCTGCAGGGAAATCTCAAAGAGTTCAGCCTTCCGAACGTCTTTCAGCTCGTCAAGATGAGCGCCAAGACGGGGGCTTTGACGATCGATCGCGCGGGTGAGTCGGGCAAGATCTTCTTTCGTAACGGGCAGATCTACTTCGCTACCGCCCACCCGGGCACCATGCCGCTCGGCGAGCGCCTGGTGAAGTCGGGCAACGTCACCAGCAACCAGCTGCGCGCGGCCCTGGGCGAGCAGAAGAAGAAGTCGGCCCGGGGGCGGATCGGCTCGATCCTTCTGGAGCACGGTTACATCGACCGGGCGACGCTCGAGCAGTCGGTGCGCGACCAGATCGAAGACGTCACCTTCAACTTCTTCAGCTGGACCGACGGCGACTTTACCTTCGAGGCCGACGAGACCGTCACCGACGAGGACATCCTGGTCGAGATGAACGTCGAGTCGGTGATCATGGAGGGCTGCCGGCGGATCGACGAGTGGGAGCTCATCTTCGCCACGCTCGGCTCGCTCGAGCGGGTGCCGCGGCTGCGCTACAACGACATCGTCGAAGAGGACGGGGGGGTAAAGCTCACCCCCGACCAGTGGCGCGTGGTGTGCTGGGTCGACGGGCGCCACGACATCAACACGGTGCTCAAGGAGTGCGGCCTCGACCGCTTCAACGGCGCCAAGGTCGTGTTCGACCTCAACCGGGCGGGCCTGCTCAACGTGAGCGACTCGGCCATCGAAGAGATCGGCCGGGGTCGCTCCATCGCGGTGCGCGGTCCGATCGACGTCTACAACCAGGTCTTCATCAGCACGCTCGCCGAGAGCAACGTGACCGAGCATCTGCGCATCGAGCTGATCGACGAGCGCGAGGTCGAGGTGCCGATGGTCGCCGCGACCTACACCCCCAACGGCGCCGCTGCCGACGACCAGATGCCCGCGGCCAACGGCGGCGAAGCCCTGGTGTTCACCGCCGCGGTCAGCTCGCCCGAGGAGATCTGGCGGCGCTTCGCCGAGCAGAGCTCGGCCTTCATCGTGCTGGCCAACGCCAACTCGACCGACAGTCTCAAGTCGTCGGTCCGCGACCTGAACTTCGTGCGCAAGCTCGGCGACCTGCCGATCGTCGTGGCCAGCTATGTGTCGATGGACGACGATTCACTCGACCTGGCCGCCGTCGCCAAGGCGCTCGGCCTGCCCGAGCAGATCCCCGTGCTCACCTGCAGCCTGCGCGAACGCGACTCCGTCGAAGCCGTCGTCAAAAAGGCTCTCGAGCTGATCGGCGACTGACAGGCGGCAGGGGGGCGTCGCCGCCCTCACGGCCTTGTCAGAGCGGCGGACCGGGGAATAGATTCCGTAGAGCCTGAGCAGGCTTGGCCTATGGAAGGACCGGATCACATGTACTTTCCCACGTACCGCATGCGGCGGCTGCGACGCACCCCCACGCTGCGCCGCATGATGCGCGAGACAGCGCTCTCTCCCGACGACTTCATCTACCCGCTTTTCGTGTCGCACGGTGAGAACGTCAAGCGGCCGATACCCTCCATGCCCGGCTGCGAGCAGCTCTCGATCGGCAACCTTCTGGCCGAGGTGCGCGAGGTCCAGCGGCTCGGCATTCCGGCCGTCCTGCTGTTCGGCATCCCGTCGCACAAGGACTCGGCGGCCGGCAGTGCCTACGACCCCGAGGGTGTCGTGCAGCTCGCCGTGCGCGCCATCAAAGACGAAGCCCCCGATCTGGTCGTGGCCACCGACGTCTGTCTGTGCGCCTACATGGATCACGGCCACTGCGGCGTGGTGCAGGACGGCGAGATCGTCAACGACCTGACTCTTGAGCTGCTGGCCAAGATGGCCGTGAGTCACGCCGAGGCCGGGGCCGACATCGTGGCGCCGTCCGACATGATGGATGGCCGCGTAGCGGCCATCCGGGCGAGTCTCGACGACGAAGGCTTCAGCGACACGGTCATCATGGCCTACTCGGCCAAGTTCGCCTCGGCCTTCTACGGTCCGTTCCGCGACGCCGCCGAGTCGCCGCCCATGTTCGGCGATCGCAAGACCTACCAGATGGACGTGGCCAACGGCGAAGAGGCTGTGCGCGAGGCCCTGCTCGACATCGAGGAGGGCGCCGACATCGTCATGGTCAAACCGGCGCTGCCCTACCTCGACGTGATCAAGATGGTCAAGCAGGAGACCAAGTTCCCGCTGGCTGCCTACAACGTCAGCGGCGAGTACGCCATGATCAAGGCGGCCGCGGCCAACGGCTGGCTCGACGAGCGCGCCTGTGTCATGGAGGCCCTGCTGTCCATCAGGCGGGCCGGCGCCGACCTCATCATCACCTACCACGCCAAAGACGCTGTGCGCTGGCTGTCGCAGGAGCTCTAGGCGCCCCGCCGCCCATTATCCGGGCAGGCCATGGCAGCCTCAGACCGCGCCGGCGATCCCTTGCCCTACGGCGTCTCCGACGCCGGCCCCGCCGCCGGCGAGGGCGGCCATCCGGCCGCCGACGTCGCCGCCCGCGAACCCCGGCGCCGCGCGGCGCTCGACGCGAGCGCGCCGCGGGTCGTGGCCTGGGAGGTCACCCGCAGCTGCAACCTGGCCTGCGCCCACTGCCGCGCCTCGGCGCTGCACGGCCCGTACGAGGGCGAGCTCTCTACATCGGAATGCCTGGATCTCGTCGGTCGGATCGCCGCCACCGGCAAGCCGATCCTCATTCTCACCGGGGGCGAGCCGCTGCTGCGACCCGACATCTTCGTCATCGCCGCCGCCGCCCGCAACGCCGGGCTGCGACCGGTGATGGCGCCCAACGGCACCCTCGTCACGCCCGCCGCGGCAGCCGACATGATGGCCGCCGGCATCGGCCGCATCAGCGTCTCCATCGACTTTCCCGACCCCGTCGACCACGACCGCTTTCGCGGCTGTCCCGGGGCCTTCGACTCTGCTCTGCGGGGCATCCGCAGCGCCCAGGACGCCGGCCTCGAGATCCAGATCAACTCGACCATCTCCCGTCTGAACGTGGCCTACCTGCCACGCCTGCTGGCCCTGGCCGAGGAGCTCGGCGCCGTGAGCTTTCACCCCTTCATGCTCGTGCCCACCGGGCGCGGCCACGATCTCGCCGCGCAGGAGCTCGATCCCGACGACTACGAGCGCACGCTCAACTGGATCTACGACGCCCAGCGCTCGTCGCCGCTGTTCTTCAAGCCGACCGACGTGCCGCATTACTGGCGGGTCATGCGCCAGCGCGCCAGGGCCGACGGGGTCAAGCTCGAGGCGCATCCGCACTCGCACGGCGGCCTGAACACGCTGAGCCGTGGCTGCCTGGCCGGGGTGGGCTTCTGTTTTGTCTCGCACGTCGGCGCCGTGCAGCCCTGCGGCTACTTCGACAAGGCCGCCGGCAACGTTCGCCAGCAGGACTTCGGCGAGATCTGGCGCACGTCGCCGCTCTTTGCCGACCTGCGCGACCTCGACGCGCTCAAGGGCAAGTGTGGCGCCTGCGAGTACAAGCGGGTCTGCGGCGGCTGCCGGGCGCGCGCCTTTGAGCGCAGCGGCGACTACCTGGCCGAAGAACCCTACTGCGCCTACGTGCCGCGCGGCTGGGCGCCGGCGGCCGGCTGACCCGGCTCGCGGCGCGGCTGGGCGCCGGCGACCGGCCGGTGGCGTTCGTCCCGGTCGGGACCGGCCCGGCTCAGAAGTGCTTCTCGAGCTGCCGCGACTCGTCGGTGAGGCCGTGCTTGCGGTACAGCGCCGCCGCGCGGTCGTTGTCGAGCTCCGTGGAGACCGCGGCCTCGCGGCAGCCGGCCGCCTCGAAGCGGCGCAGGGCCTCGGTCACGAGCGCGTCGCCGACGCCCCTGCCCCGGGCGGGCGCCGTGACGATGAGCTCGTCGATACAGCCCCAGCGGCCGCCGTGAAAAAGACCGGGGCGCACGAACCAGCTGAGCGCGCCGACCAGCCGGCCGCCGCGCTGCGCCACGAGGATGCCGCTGTCGCTGAGCTCCTGGTAGGCGCGCACCTGCTGCGCCGTAACGTCGCTTTCCAGGTTCGCGGTGCGGGCGAGCTCATGGATGAGTTCGGCGACCGGCGCCGCTTCGTCTGCGTGCGCGTCGCGGACGGTCACTTCGTCGTCAGCGGTTCGTGCGGTCATCGTCAACCCCGTTTCTCGGTCACTCGCGGTCATGTCCGCCGGTCGGGGGCGCGTCCTGGCGCTTCGTCGGCCATCGTACCCGACTGGTCAGGCCAATCGAAGACCGGCGCCGCGATCATCGCCGCGTTTTCGCGGCACGGTGGTGCGCGGCCGGTGGGTCGCCGCTGCACGCTCTCTGCGTAACGCGGAGGTAATGACCCAGGGTGCGTGTGAGCCCGGGAAGCGGCGGAGGGCCGCGGACGAAGCGCCCGGCCCCGGTGCGGCGCCCGATCCCTGATGCAGCGCCCCTCACGGGACACTAACGCGGCCCTGCGACAATGAAAAACAGCAACACAGAGTGCCGCCGCTCCGTTGGCGAGCCTGCCCATGAGCGGCAGGTCCGGCCGTAAGAAGGGGTGAGGCGGTGACCACCCACACCATCGACTGCCTGGGCAACGACGCGCGACCGGTCGTGCCTCACAGGCAGGAAGGACGACAGACATGGCCTTCAGGATCGTGGTCGGCTACGACGGCTCGGACGGCGCCAAGGCGGCGCTCGACGAGGCCATCGACCTGGCGCGGCGGCTCTCCGCCAAGGTGCTTCTCACCTACGCCTACGGTGGCCCCAGAACCTACACGGGAGAGTCGCTGGCGCCGCGTGGCACGCTCGAGGAGCTGGGCGAGACGTTGCTCGACGACGCCCGGGCGCTGGGCGAAAGGCTGCTCGGCGAAGCCCTGACGCGAAGCGGCGACGGCGTCTCGATCGAGCCTGTGCTGGTCGACGACGGTCCGGCTCAGGGCCTGTTGACCGTGGCCCGTCAGCAGCGCGCGCAGATGATCGTCGTGGGCACCCACGGCGAGTCGCCGATCGGCGCCATGGTGCTGGGGTCGACCGCCTACAAGCTCGTGCACAGCACGACCAAGCCGGTGCTCGTCGTTCCGGCCGCCAGGCGGCGCCGCAAGGCCGTGCGCCCCGCCTGAGTCGTGGAGCGGCGCCGCCGGCCGGCGCCGCCAGCAGCCACCGCCGTCTGCCACCGCCCGCCGGCCGGTCGTCTCGGGCCGGCCGCCGCCGGCCGCGCATGTCTGCGCCCGGATTCCCCAAGCTGCGATCGTCGGTCGGCGTCGGCCGTGGCCAGAACGGGCAGACAGCAGACGTTGCGAGCGCCGTCACGGTAATATGTACTTTCAATCACAAGGTGTGCGGCACAGGGGAGGGGAGTTGAAGACCGAGACGTCGAAGCGTCTGTTCGACGAGGCGCTGAAGTGCATCCCCGGCGGGGTCAACTCGCCGGTGCGCGCCATGAAGGGTGTCGGCATGTCCCACCCGCTGTTCATGAGCCGCGCCCGCGGCGCCCATATCTGGGACGCCGACGGCAACGAGCTCGTCGACTTCGTCTCGTCGTGGGGCCCGATGATCCTCGGCTGGGGCCACCCCGAGGTCGTGGGCAGGCTTCGTGCCCAGATCGATCTGGGCACGAGCTTCGGCGCCCCGACCGAGCTCGAAGTCGAGCTCGCCCGCCTCATCTGCGACGCCGTCCCCTCGGTCGAGCTCGTGCGCATGGTCAACTCCGGCACCGAGGCCACCATGAGCGCCCTGCGGGTGGCGCGCGGATTCACCAGGCGCGACAAGGTAGTCAAGTTCGTGGGCTGCTACCATGGCCACGCCGATCCGTTTCTGGCGGCCGCCGGCAGTGGCGTGCTCACGCTGGCGCTGCCCGACAGCCCCGGCGTCACCAGGGCCACCACGGCCGACACCATCCTGGTCGAGTACAACGACGCCGCCGCCCTGGGCGAGGTCTTCGCCGCCCGCGGCGCCGAGATCGCCTGCGTCATCGTCGAACCGGTGGCCGGCAATATGGGGGTCGTGCCGCCGCAGCCCGGCTTTCTCGAGGCGGTGCGCCGCCTGTGCAGCGACTCCGGCGCGCTGCTCATCTTCGACGAGGTGATCACCGGGTTCCGGGTCGCCTGGGGCGGCGCTCAGGAGCTGTACGGCGTGATCCCCGACATGACGACCCTCGGCAAGATCATCGGCGGCGGCCTGCCGGTCGGCGCCTTCGGCGGGCGCGCCGACATCATGGAGACGGTCGCGCCGCTGGGCACCACCTATCAGGCGGGCACGCTGTCGGGCAACCCGCTGGCCATGGCCGCCGGCAGCGCCACGCTGCGGGTGCTGGCCGAGCCCGGCGTTTACGAGCGGCTCGAGGCGCGCGCCCAGCAGGTCTGCCAGGGCCTGGTCGCGGCGGCGGTCGGGGCCGGCGTGCCGACTACGCTCAACCGGGTCGGCGCCATGATGACGCTGTTCTTCTGCGAGGGCCCGGTGACCGGCTTCGCCGACGCCGGGCGGGCCGACACCGCCCTCTACGGCCGCTACTGGCGTCACATGCTCGAACACGGCGTGTACCTGGCGCCGTCGCAGTTCGAGTCGGCGATGATCTCGCTGGCGCTCACCGACGCCGATGTGGCTTTGGCCACCGACGCGGCCGCGTCGTTTTTCGAGGTTCTCTAGGGACGGTCGCATGGCGCGCCCCGTCGACAAGAGCGCGGTCCCGGCGGTCACCGTCCCTCGTCTGACGGTCTACCTGCGCAAGCTGCGCGAGCTCCAGGCGCGCGGCGTGGATCGTGTCTCCTCGAGGCAGCTCGCCGGACTGATCGACCTGAACGCCGCCCAGATCCGCAAGGACTTCTCGTACTTCGGCGAGTTCGGCACGCGCGGTGTGGGCTACGAAGTCGACCGGCTGGTCGACGAGATCAAGCGCTGCCTCGGCCTGGAGCGGTCGTGGAACGTGGTGATCATCGGCGCCGGCTCGCTGGGCACGGCGCTGGCCCGCTACCGGGGATTTGCCGAGCAGGGCTTCAAGCTGGTCGCCATGTTCGACGCCTCCCAGCGGAAGGTCGGCGTGAGTTTTGGCGACGGTCGCACCATTCGCGACGTCGCCGACCTCGAGCCCTTCTGCTGCGAGCAGCGTGTCGACATCGCCATCGTCGCTGTGCCGGCGCACGCCGCCCAGTCGATCATCGACCGCCTGGTCGGGCTCGAGCCGGCGCAGCGCGTGCGCGCCATCCTCAACTTCGCGCCGGTCAAGGTCTTCGCGCCGCGCGACGTGATCGTGCGCCAGGTCGACTTTTCGAGCGAGCTCATGTCGCTGTCGTTCTATCTCGATCGCGAGAGCTGACGGGCGTGGACGACGCCACCATTTGCGAGGCCCTGCGGGCGGCGGCGGCGCCGTTTGCCACGCCGCCGCCGCCCGGGTTCGACCTGGTCTACGCGCCGCTGTTCGCCGCGCTCGCCCCCGGCGCCGACGCCGACCTCTACCCGCTGGCCCTGGAGTTCGTCTACGAAGGCTACCTGTCGCACTACCGCGTCGGCCGCCTGCTGGCGCCCGGCACGCCGTTGCCCACAAGGCTGCTGGCCGGCGACCATTTTGACGCCAGCGGCCTGCGTCTTGTGGCGCGCGCCGGCGACCTCGACGCCGTGAAGCTGCTCACGCGGCTCATGGCGAGCTGCTCGTGGCTGCGCGCCGAAGGTCGGTCGTTTGCCTGCGACGACGATCTCTGGGTGCTGTGCGTGGCCGGCATTGCCTCGTCGGCCTCGGGTGGCAATGCCCTGGCGGCGCTGCGCGCCTTCGACGAGGTCGGCCGGCTGTTCCAGCGCGATCGCGTCGAACGGCTGCCCGAGGTCGTGCGCCGCGCCGCGACCACGCTCTGGCTGCGCGATGCGGCGCCGCTGCGCGTCGCACTGGGGCTCGAGGCCGCGCCTGCGCCCGTCGAGCCCGCCGCCGCCACGTCTGCCGCCGCCGTGTCTCCTGCCGCCGCCGAG
>PLTW01000055.1 GCA_003164655.1 Actinomycetota bacterium | reverse complement strand
ATTCGAATTCCGTTGGGGGCACCACCTTCCGCCTTCCATCCGCCGCACCGTGTAGCGAAAAAGCGCTGCTCAGAGCCATTTCCTGCTGCGCTGGATCAGTGCGACATTGAGCACGGAAGGCAAATCAGCCAACATTCAGCCAACGCGTGTGTTGTGTCTCCATGGGCGTGGGTATGCCTGGATGGGCTTCAGGCGAGTGGTGCCGGAGCGCGGGGGAGCGCTCAGAAGTCCTGCGGCACGATGACGCTGGCCATGTCCAAGGCAGCCTCTTCGTCCTGGCGACTCATAGCATGGCTGTAGATGTCGAGCGTGATGCTCACGTTGGCGTGTCCCAACCGCCTGCTCACGACCGTCACCGGCAGCTTGCGCTCCACGAGCGCGATGGTGGCAAAGCTGTGGCGCAATCCGTGCAGACTCAACGCCGGCAGCTCCGATCGCTTGACGGTTGCGATGAAGGCACTCGACACCCGGTTCGGCAGGAGCCACTGGCCTTCGTCTGTCGAGAAGACCAGATCCTTGTCCTGCCAACGCGCGCCAGCCGCCAGGCGCTCCGTCAATTGGGTCCTGTGCTGAGACCTCAGCGCGGCGACTGAAGCAGGGTCGATGGCAATCGTGCGCTTCCCGCTGCGCGTCTTCGGTTCGCCCACGGTGATGGCCCCACCAGCCTCTGTCATGGCGCGGCGGATGCTGATGGTGCCGGCGTCGAGGTCGACCGCGTCCCAGCGCAGCGCAAGGAGCTCGCCGCGTCGCGCACCCGTGGTCGAGTACAAGAGCCACAGCGGGGCGAGTCGATCCGCCCTCACCGTCTCCAAGAAGCTGCGAACCTGCGTTGAGTCCCACGTCGGGCGCTCTTTGCTGTCGACTCGCGGCAACTCGACATCGTTGGCTGGGTTGAGTGGTATCCAGCGTGAACGGACCGCATCGCGCAAGGCGCGATGAAGTGTCGCGTGTATTCTGCGCAGCGTCGAGGCCGACATCGGCTTGCTCTCACCGTCGCAGCGACCCTCGGCGAGCAGCCAGGCGTAGTGCTTGGCGATCTGCTCGCGGCGCAGCTGCTGCAGGCGTACGCCGCCCAGCTTGGTCGGCGCGAGATGGTTGCGCACGTGCGACTCGTAGGAGGCCAGTGTCGTGGGACGCAGCGGGCTGATCTCGAGACTGGGCAGCCACTCCTCCTGAAGGTATTCAGCGAGCGTGACGTTGGCTTGCACCACGTAGGTGCCTTGCCCGAGGTCATGCATGGCGTCGGTGCGAGCCTTGACCGCCTCCTTCAGTCTGGCAAAGCCGTCTTGCGTCTGCTGGCGGCGCTCGTGAGTGTCGCGCAGGCTGCCACCGCACTTAGGACATGAGCGCAGCGCTTTGCGGTCGCGCCAGAAGCGCGCGTTGCAGTCGTTGCAGCGCTGGGCCGGCATGACGCCGAGGTTGATCGTGAATGAGTAGCCGCCGCCGCGAGGGCGCACGCCGCCTCGCATCTTTCCGCGATCGTCAGCTGGTGCCCGCACGGCGTCTCCTTTCCTTGGTGAGCTCTTCGAGCAGGTAGGCGTTGCGCCAGGAGGCATTCTCGCGCATCCCTTCCGGCACGCGTCTGGCCCAGTCGCTGGGGCGCGGCCAGTCCTCGCCGGTCACACGAGACCACGCCCGGCGACACTCCCTGGCGAACTTCTTGGCATGCTTGTCGTCAAGGTCGAGACGCGCCTCATCCTCGGGATGCTCGACCTTCCACTTCTCGCGCAGCTCGCTCCAGGAGAGGCCGGGTTGCCACTTCGCCTCGGCGAAGACGGCGAGCTTGAGGCTGCGCTCGTCCATGGGCAGCCCGTCGCGCGCGACGCCAAGCGCTTCGCGGCGCCTCTGGTAGAGGCGCAGGACATCGTTAGCGTCACTGCGCGGGTCCACCTCCAGGACGATCTTCGAGGCGGCGGCGTACACCCCGCTGCGCTGCGTCACGCCGCGAAGCTCAAAGACGGGCCAGTTGCCGCTCAGGACGAAGCTCACGGCCTCGTCCTCGCGCCAGCCGTGTCGGTCGCAGAGCGATTCGGCCAGCGACTTCAGCTGGGCGAGCGGGCCGTCGGGGCGGATCTTGATGGTCTTTGCCTCAGCGTAGGAGAGAGTCTGCGCCGGCTCCGGCGGGGGCAGCGGAGCATCGTCGTCGCGGATACGTCGCAGCTCACGCTCAAGCCAGCGGCCGCGGGCGAGGCGCTGCTCCAGCCCGGGCGGCGCCTCGTCCGCGCTGACATCGGCTTGATCATCGCCGATCGGCACTCGCACGTAGGCCTGAGCCGGCGGGCCCTCCCGGTCTGCCTGCCCTTCGACCCAGCGCCCAACCTCGTGCCGTGCAATGAGCTGGTCGCCCAAGGTTCGCTTGCGAAAGGCCCGCAGGCGGGCACAGCCAAGCGGGCTCGATTGCATCTCTGCGACCGCCCTCTCGCTCAAGCGGTCGATGTCCTTGAGGTCGGCCTGCAGTGCGGCGCGGTAGGCAGGGTCGTCGTGCACCACGTGCGGTTGTAGGTGGGGCTGCGCGGCGCGGATGTGCTCCGCGATCTCGCGGTTGAGCTGCCGGCGCCAGGCCGCTGAGCTGGCATAGTCGAGCTCGCCCTTCAGGATGCCGGGCCAGCGACGCAGGAGCTTGACCTGCTCGGCACGCAGCGCGCGCTCGACGACGGAGCCGCTCGTCACCGCGTGAGCCACGATGTGCGCCAGGGCGACTGCGCGCTCGTCCGGCAAATGGGCAAAGACAGTGCGGCTGCGGCGCAGGGTTTCGTGCTGCTGCGCAAGGTAGCCAGTCGAAACCGTGCCCGCCTGGGCGCGTTCGAGGAGGCCTGCGCTCGCAAGCCAGCTCCATGCCGCGTCGTCGATCTTCTCGGGCTGCAGCTCCTTCGTCAGCTGCCTGCGAACGTCGGCGAACCGCTGCTCTTGTGTGGCAGGGCCGCGCGCCACGGCTGCGCGCTGGTCCGTCCAGCCGCCTCCGATCGGCTCTTCGCCGCAGTCGTCCTCTGAGATTCCCAGTTCGGAGTCGTCCCCGGGCTCGGTACTGTTCGCCTCTTCGTCGTCTGGCTCGGCCCCTTCGTCGTCTGCGCAGCCGATGCCGGGCCGCTTCTTGTCGACCTGCAGGTCACCGTCGAAGGGCGTCCTTCCTCGGTCCCGATTCACCCCCTCGCGAGCCGCCTCGCCGCGGCGCTTCTCAAATGCGCCCGCGATGAGGGGCTTGGCATAGGTGCTGAGCCGGGCACCCACGCCCAGGTCGTAGCGCGCGATCGCTTCAAGCACGGCGAGCTGCCCATCTTGGAGCAGGTCCTCGAAGGGTATGTCCTCGCTTTCGTAGCGCCAGGCCATCGCACGGATAAGCGGCTTGCACGCCTTAACAAGCCGCTCTTGGGCCGCCCTGTCTCCACGCTTCGCACGGCGCAGGAGAACCGCCTCATCGGCCTTGGAAAGCCCTCGCTGCTCCACTGCTCCTCCCTTGTGGGTGAGTCCTAGACAACCGCAAAAGCGCACCTGATGTTACCTCTGACAAACATGAATGCCAGCTCTCCTCTATCTCATTGGGTGAGCTTCAAACGTAATGAAGAAGGCACCCAATGTTCCCTCTGACAAACGTCAACGCCGAGGAGGTAGCGCTCATGCTGCAGATCACCGCCCTGCGTCGCCAGCGCCGCTGGTCGCAGGCCGAGCTCGCGCGGCGCGCCGGCCTGCACAACTCGACCGTCTGTCTTATCGAGTCGGCCCGGCTGCGCCCCTACCCTCGTCAGCTTGCCGCTCTGGCAGCGGCACTCGAGGTCCCACAGGGCTGGGAAGACGACCTGCTCCGCGACGTCGGGGTCAACAGCTAAAGGACACGGTGGACCCAAAGCGCAGACAGACTCCTCACGTGAGCCGGGTCAGCCAAGGGCCCCCGGCTGGTCACGCCTCCGCGTCGCGAAGCTCGCTCTTCTACTCGCAGGCCGAAGCGGCCGTAGATCTGGACATGTCCCCAGGTGGCCTCGGCCTAGCCCGCCAGCGCCGCGAGGTCGAGGGCCTCTACACGACGATCGGCCGGCGGGTCCTCTGGTCGCGTCCCGCGATTCGGCTGTGCTCCCTGGGCATCACGACGCCCGAACAGATTGGCCAACTCTGCAGCGGCCTGGGGATTCGCGACCTCGCTGGCCTGCTTGACTTTCTGAGCGGGTGCAACGGTGCGAGCCCTGCGAGAGATGAGGAGACGTGAGCGCTCCCTCTGCTTTGCTTGAAGCAGCCCTTGCCTACGCCAGCGAGGGCATCGCCGTGTTCCCCGTGCACAGCACCGACGCCGCAGGCATCTGCTCCTGTGGCAAGCCTGACTGCAGCTCGCCCGGCAAGCACCCACGCACGGCGCACGGGCTTCTTGACGCCGCCACTGATGCGGAGCAGATCCGCGACTGGTGGACGCGCTGGCCCGATGCCAACATCGCCATGAGCTGCGGCTCCTCGGGGCGCGCCGTCGCCGATGTCGACGACAAGGACGGTCGCCCCGGGCCCGGCACCTGGAGCGCAGTCAAGCAAGAGTCGGGCGCCGAGATCGAGGATACGGCGATCGTCGAGACGCCCTCCGGCGGCTTTCACGTGCATTACTTTGCCGGCGGTCAGCGCGTCAGATCAGGGAACGACGCACTTGGCCCTGGGGTGGATGTCAAAGCCGCGGGCGGCTACGTGTTGCTGCCGCCGTCGGCGATCGCCGGCCGCGCCTATGCCTGGGCCAACGGTCATGGGCTGAAGCAGACCAAAGAGATTTCCCCAGCGCTGGTCGAACGCCTCGGCTCACCGCGGTCGCGTGACGGTGAGCGGGCCGCGGCTGAGGCGCCTGCAGCCGTGAGCACGATCTCCCAGGGTCGGCGCGACGAGACCCTGTTTCGCGACGCCTGCGCCCTGCAACGCCTCGGCTTCCCCCCTGAAGCCATCGAGGCGGCGTTGCTGCAGCGCAACCGCCAGCAGTGCGACCCGCCGCTCCCCGAGAGCCAGGTGCGTGCCAAGGTCGCCAGCGCCGCCAGGTGCGCCGTGAGCGAGGCGGGCGACGATCCTGGGCGCGAGCAGCCCTGCGACCGCAATGGCTGGCTGGTCTCAGACGGTGTGCGCCTGCTGTCGCGGGCGCACACCGGCAAGGACGGATTCGGGCTGGCGCCCTGGAGCAACTTCGACGCGCGCGTCGTCGGCGTCACCATCGCCGAGGACGGCCGCCGTTCCTACCTCACCGATCTGCTGCGCGAGGGCGACGGGACGCGCTGCCGAGTCCTGCTTGAGGCCGCGGCCCTCGGCAACCCGCAGAAGCTCAACGTCGTCCTGGCCGCCTATGGCTGCTCGATCGTGCCCGCCCCCAGGGAAGTTCATCGTGGCCACGAAGCGGCGCGCTTGCTGCGCTTCCTCGATGCCCGGAACGCTGCCACCTACCGGGTCGTCGAGGCCCTGGGCTGGCAGGAAGGTCTCGGCTTTCTGACCCATGAGGGCGTGATCACCGCCGCCGGCTTCTGCGAGCATCTTGACGTGGTGCCGGACCCGCTGCTCGTCAATCGCGCCCCCTATCGCTACGGCTTCGGCGACGCCGACGCGGCGGTGGCGGCGCTCCGCAAGCTGCTGACGTTGCACGACGAGACGGTCTGCAGCCTGGTCGGCTCCTGGCTTGTGGCCTGCCTGCTCTCTGACCAGCTGCGCCACTACACGAAGCACTTTCCCGACCTCGGCATAGAGGGCTCCTCTGGCACGGGCAAGACCAGCGGCCCCTTCGCCGATCTGCTGCAGCTCATCAGCGGCAACGCCGAGGGCCCCTGCGAGGCCACAGCTGCTTCCCTGCGCGATCGCCTCGGTGCCCATCGCAGCGCGCCGGTCTGGCTCGACGACGTCAGCAACACCGATGCGATCTACGACCTGCTGCGCCAAGCGGCCTCGGGCGGCTCGCGCCTCAAGATGGAGAGCGACAACACGCACGTGACGACGACCAAGCTGCTGGCCCCGGTGCTGCTCTCGGGCGAGTACCTCGGTCCGGTCCACGACGAGAAGGCCCTGCTGGACCGCATCATCGTGGTCGAGCTGCCCTCGCCGGCTGGGCTGAGTGTGCTGGGCGACGGACAGAGCCGCTTTGACGGTCTCATGGATCTGCGCCACGAGCACCACAACGACTTTACCGGCCTGGCGGGTAACGTCGTACAGCTCGTGCTGGCGCGCGCCGCGTACGTCGATCAGTTTCGCGGGCTGCGTGACGAGCGCGCCGGGCGCGAGGCCGACAAGATGGCGGTGCTGCGGGTGGGAGCGCGCGTCCTTGCCGACCTGACCGCAGACGCGGTGCACGTGCGCCGCGTCGAGGACTGGATCGCGGTGCAGGAGCGCGCCGGCAGTGAGAACCTGCTGACCTTCCAGATGATCCCGAGGGCGCTGCGTGCCAAGCACCTGCCGGCATCGGCGCTCGGCGCTTCGCCGGCCTTCTACGAGCGCGAGACCAGCACAGTGTGGTTCTCCGAGGCGCTCCTCGGCGACTGGTGGAGCGAGCAGCGCAACCTCAGTGCGCGCGATCGGCAGCTGGGCTGCAAGGAGTCGATCCGCCAGCAGCGCAAGGCCCTTGGCATCGGCGGCAAGGGCTCTTCCCGCACCACCCAGGACTTCGTAGAGAGCGGCCGGCGCCACCGCCTGACGGCGCGCTACCACGCTCTGCCCGCTGATCTCTCCACCAGAGTCGTGGAGCGCAGCGGACTCGCTGACGGAGATGCCGATGAGGACTGAAGGCTGGCAGCACCGGGGGTGCTGCCACGCACCTGTGTTCGCCTTCGTGGCAGCACCGGCAGCACAACTGGCAGCACACTTGCAGGCTCATGGCAGCACCTTGGCAGCACCACAGTTCTGCCTCATTTACAGGTCTTTTCTCTCCTGGCAGCAGTTCTTCAACCTGCGCCGCTCTGCGCGCGAGAAAGTCGGCCAATCGTGCCTGAGAGCTACTTGGGGCCTGCCTGTTCTGCCAAAGAGGGGCCGTTTCTGGGGCGGGTGCTGCCATCGCTCCAGCCGGCTCGTCAGACAACGAGAGGAGTCTCACCATGAGTGCCATCAATCGCGTCATCCTCGTAGGCAACCTCACCCGCGATCCCGAACTGCGCGCTACGGGCGGCGGCACGAGCGTCTGCTGTCTCCGTCTGGCGGTGAGCGATCGCGTCAAGGATCAGACGACAGGCGAGTGGGGCGAGAGGCCCAACTACTTCGACATCGACGTCTTCGGCGCCCAAGGCGAGAACTGCGCCCAGCACCTCACGAAAGGCCGCCAGGTGGCCGTCGAGGGCAGGTTGCGCTGGCGCGAGTGGGAGTCGCAAGACGGTCAGAAGCGTCAGGCCGTCTCGGTCATGGCCAACAACGTCCAGTTCATCAACCCGCGCGAGGCCGGCGGCCAGAGCGGCGCAACGCCCGCCGCGGCCGGCGCCAGCGCCTTCGATGAAGACGCCCCCCCCTTCTGAGAGGAATGATCATGTCCGAGCCCATCGACAAACAGCCCTGGCGCAATCGCATCAGTCGCAGCGGCGTGCTGCAGGTCTCCGAGGCACTCGCCAATCCCTGCAACTTCAGGACTCATCCGCCCTACCAGCGCGATGCTCTCGCCGCTTCCCTCGACAACGTCGGCTGGGTGCAACAGGTCGTGGTCAACGAGCGCAGCGGTCATCTCCTCGACGGTCACCTGCGCCTCAGCCTCGCCGAGCAGCAGGGCGAGTCCGAGCTGCCCTGCCTCTTCGTCGATCTCACCGAAGACGAGGAACGCCTCGTGCTCGCCAGCCTCGATCCGATCGCGGCCATGGCGAGCGCCGACCGCGAGAAGCTCTCCGATCTGCTCGCCACGATCGAGAGTGAGGACGTGGCCGTGCGCGCCATGCTCGAGCGCATCGCCCGCCAGGAGCACCTCGAGCTGCCGATGAGCGGCGGCCTTGCCGATCCCGACGAAGTGCCCGGGCCGCCGACAGAGCCGGTCAGCAGAGTGGGCGACCTGTACACGCTCGGTGACCACCGCCTGCTCTGCGGCGACTCGACGAAGGCCGAGAACGTCAAGCGCCTCATGAACGGCGAGCGTGCCAGCCTGATGTTCACCGACCCCCCGTACCTGGTCGACTACGACGGCGGTAACCACCCGCAGACCTGGGGCAAAGACGGCAGGGCCATCAGCTCCGAGGAGAAGACCAAGCACTGGGATGCATATACCGACCCGGAGGGCGCGAGCGCCTTCTTCGAGGGGTTCCTGCAGGCGGCCTTCGCAGAGGCGCTCGAGCCCGACGCCGCGGTGTACCAGTGCTTTGGGATGATGCGCGCGGACTTGGTGTTCGCCGCCTGGAGGGCCGCCGGCTACTTGCCGCACCAGGTGGTCATCTGGCGGAAGAGTCGCCCCGTGCTCGGGCGAGTCTGGTTCATGTACGACTATGAACCCATTGTCGCTGGCTGGCACCAGGGCGACAAGCCGCCCACGAGTCCGCCGGCGAACGAGCGCGCCGTGTGGGAGATTGCCACGGCCGAGGGCGTTGAAGACGGCGTCGCCGGTAGCCATCCAACTATTAAGCCCGTAGAACTGGTGCGCCGCCCTATCCTCTGGCACACCAACATTGGCGACCTGATCTACGAACCCTTCAGCGGCTCGGGCACGGCGATCATCGCCGCCGAGCAAACAGGGCGCCGCTGCCACGCCATGGAACTCGAGCCGGCCTTCGTCGACGTTGGGGTGCTCCGTTGGCAACGCTTCAGCGGCCAGGAGGCGACGCTCGAGGGCGACGGCCGCACCTTCGCCCAGATCGCCGCCGGACGTCGTGCCGCCTGCGCTGAGGGTCAGTGAGCCTCGATGACCCCAAGAAGCGGACAGGCGCGCAAGAAGAGCCTCGCTATCGCAAGCCTGCTCACGGCGCCGCGTATCGCCGACGCCGCGGCTGCCGTGGGCGTCAGCGAGAGCACGATCGACCGCTGGTTAGCCGAGCCCGAGTTTCGCGCCGCCTACCGCGCCGCCCAACGCCAGGCCCTGCAGCAGGCAATCGGGGCGCTGCAGGCAGCCGCCGGTGTGGCTGTGACAGTGCTGCGCGCTGCCATGCTCGACCAGAGCGCATCCGCGGCATCACGCCTCGGTGCGGCCCGGGCGATCTTGGAGTTCAGCTTCCGCGGCGCCGAGA
>PLTW01000025.1 GCA_003164655.1 Actinomycetota bacterium | reverse complement strand
CATCTCGGCGAGCGGCACCTCGGCGGCGATAACGCTGTTGTGGCCGCGCGGCGTCGTGCCCAGCACGCGGCCCCGCCGCGAGTTCATGTCGCCGATGATGTCGCCCACGTTTTCGTCGGGCACGGTGACCTCGACGTTCATGATGGGCTCGAGCAGGACGGGCTGCGCCTTTTCGACGGCCGCCTTGAAACCTATCGAGCCGGCGATCTGAAAGGCCATGTCGGAGGAGTCGACGGGGTGATACTTGCCGTCGTAGAGGGTGACCTGCACGCCCACCATGGGATAGCCGGCGAGGTAGCCTTCGACCATGGCCGCGCGCACGCCCTTTTCGACCGCAGGGATGAAGTTGCGGGGAATGGCGCCGCCCACGATCTTGTCGACGAACTCGAAGCCCTCGCCGCCGGGCAGCGGGGCGACCTCCATCCAGGTGTCGGCGAACTGGCCGCGGCCGCCGGTCTGCTTTTTGTGTTTGCCCTGTGCCTTGGCGCTGCCGCGGATGGTCTCGCGGTAGGGCACACGCGGCGGCTTGAGGTCGACGTCGACGTTGAAGCGGCGCTTCATGCGCTCGACCGTGACCTCGACGTGGACCTGGCTCATGCCCGAGACGATCATCTCGCCGGTCTGCGAGTCGCGCTGCACGTGCATCATGCGGTCTTCTTCGGACAGGCGGCGCAAAGCGCTGATGACCTTGTCTTCGTCGCCTTTGGCCTTGGCCCTGACGGCGAACGACATGAGTGGCGCGGGGTACTCGATGGGCGCGAAGGCCGCCGCCCCGTCGGCCGACAGCGTATCGCCGGTGACGACGTCCTTGAGCTTGGCCACGGCGCCGATGTCGCCGGCTCCGACCCTGTCGATCTGCTTGCTTTCTTTGCCCTGCTGCTTGAGCAGCGCGCCGACGCGCTCCTTGTGGCCGTCGCGCACAAGCGTCAGGTTGCTGTCGCTGGTGACGGCGCCCTGGAAGACGCGGAAGATATTGATGCGTCCGCTGAACGGGTCGGCGACGGTCTTGAACACGAACGCCGCCGCCGGTTTGTCGGGATCGCAGGCGAACTCGACCTCGACGCCGTCGGGGGTGAGCGCGACCGCCGGCGGCGCGGCCACCGGCGAGGGCGCCAGAGCCAGCAGGTCGAGCAGCAGGTCGACGCCGATCAGGCGCGTCGCCGAACCGACGGCGACCGGGAAGATCTTGGCGTCGCGCACCGCTTCGGCGAAGCCGCGCTGCAATTCGGCCTCGGTGAGCTCTTCTTCCATGAGGAACTTCTCGGTGAGCTCGTCGCTGGATTCGGCGACGACCTCGGTGAGCGCGTCGCGCAGTTCCTGGGCGCGGCCGGCCAGCTCGACCGGCACATCGCTCTCGACGACGTTCTGGCCGTCGAGCGTGTAGGCCTTCATTTTGAGCACGTCGACGACACCCACGAAGTCGTGCTCGGCGCCGATCGGCAGCTGTACGGCGACGACCTCGTGCCCGAAGGCCTCGCGCAGGCTGTCGAGGCAGCGGTCGAAGTCGGCGCGCTCGCGGTCGAGCATGTTGCAGAACAGGATGCGGGCGCGACCGGCGTCGGCGGCGCGCGTCCAGAGCCGCTCGGTCTGGACCTCGACGCCCATGACCGTGTTGACCACGACGAGCGCCGTCTCGACGACGCGCAGGGCGCCGATGGTGTCGGCCTGAAAGCTGGGGTCGCCGGGCGTATCGATCAGATTGTACGTGAGGTCCCCACGTTCCACGTGGGCGAGCGACGACGCCAGGCTGAGCTGACGGCGCTTCTCGTCGTCGTCCCAGTCGCCGACCGTGCCGCCGTCTTCGATCTTGCCCAGGCGATTGATCACCCCGGCGCGAAACAGGAGCGCCTCGAGGAGGGACGTCTTGCCGGTGCCGCGGTGGCCGACGAGGGCGACGTTCCTGATCTTGCCCGGTTCGTTCATGCTGGTCTCCTCGGATCGTTAGCGTTCGGGCCGGGTCGCACAGCGCAAACGCGCGCGACGATCGACCGTCGCGCGCGGCGAGGTTCGAGCCCCATGGCAGCCGACCGAGCCCCCGTGGAACGCGTACCTCCGTATCGAGCCGCCGTGCGTCATCGATCCGTACGTCCTTGCTGGCGTGACGGCACCCACCCGAGAAACCGCATTCGCAGCCCGCCCCGGCGTGGGCGTAGACGGGGGCCGGTCGGGCGCCGATCTCGGGAGCTGTGCCCGCAATCGGTGGAGTCTAGCACAAGCTCACGCGGTTGGCGCAGGTGGCGGCCGGGCGAATGGCGTGGCGCCCGTAGCGGGCGCGCACGCCATCGACCGCTTCGTCTAAAGCGAGGTCTTTCCAGCCGTCGTCGAACGTGAGCTGACAGGCGCCGCTCACGAGACCGCTCACGGTGATACCCAGCAGACGGACGCGCCGGGGACCGAGGTCGACGGCGTCGAGCAGGCCGGTCGCGGCAGCATAGACGACCCGGGTGCTCGTGGTGGCGCGCGGCAGCGTGGTGTGACGCTCGAGCGTGTGGAAGGTGCTGTCGCGGACCTTGAGCGCCACGGTGCGCGCCGCGTAGCGCCGACCGCGCAGCCGCGCCATGAGCTCGTCGGCCAGCGCCAGCAGCGCGGCGCGCAGGGCGAGCGGCTCGGCGGTGTCGGTGACGAAGGTCGTTTCGTGGCTCATGGACGAGGGCGCCGCGGCGATGGGCCGCACGGGCGACAGGCTACGGCCGAACGCGAGCTGTTTGAGCGGACGCGCGGCGCGGCCGAACGCCGCCGCGAGGAACGGCAACGGGACGTCTTGCAGCATGCCGACGGTCGTGAGACCGAGGGCGTGCAGGCGCTCCTGGGTGACCGGCCCAACGCCGTGCAGCCTGCCGACAGGCAGCGCCCGCAGCCGGCCGTGGACGTCGGCTTCGCTCAGCACACCGACGCCGGCCGGTTTGCTCAGATCGGCGGCCAGCTTGGCGAGCAGCTTGTTGGGGGCGACGCCCAGCGTACACGCGAGGCCGTGCTCGTCGTAGACCAGTTCCTGGATGCGGCCGGCGATGGCCCGCGGCGGTCCGCAGAGACGGCGACTGCCGGCGACGTCGAGGACGGCTTCGTCGATCGACACCGGCTCGACCAGATCGGTGAACCGCCCGAAGAGCTCGAGCAGCGCGTGATGGACGGCGGTGTAGGCGCTCATGTCGGTCGGCAGAAACACCGCCTGCGGACACAGCCGCCGCGCCTGCGCCACGGGCATGGCGGTGCGCACGCCACAGGCACGCGCTTCGTAGGAGGCCGTGGCCACCACGCTGCGCCGCTCGACCCGTCCGCCGACCACCACGGGCCGGCCGCGCAGCTCGGGACGGCGCGCCTGTTCGACCGACGCGAAGAAGGCGTCCATGTCGATGTGGATGATGGCGGGCGTTGAAGCGAACATATGTTCGCAGTATACCCGCCACGCAGCCACAACGACAGTGAAGACGCGGCGGCAAGGGGTGACGATTGCCGGCGCGCACGGACGATCGCCGGCGCCCGGGACCGGCGCCGGCGCCGGTCGCGACGCTACGTCGTCCGCTGGCCCAGATCGACCGTGAACATGCGCACCAAGCTCAGGCCGCGCAGCGACCCCATGGCGACCCCCACGCCGACATCGCGGAAGCCGCGCCGCAGGATGTCGGCGCGGTGGACCGGGCTCTTCATCCACTCACGAAAAATGCCGCGCGCCACGGTCGTGCCGCCCCGACCCCAGCCGATGATCTCGCCGACCTGCCAGCACCTGCAGCCCGAGCGCGAGTAGCCGAACGCGCGCAGCCTCGCGGCGTACGACGCGCCGCTGTACGAGGAATGCGAGAAGTAGCCGCGCTCGAGCATGTCGCGCGAGTGCGATCTCGAGGCCCGTTCGAGCGAGGCTACGACCCGCAGCTTGTGCAGGCCACGGCTCGTGCGGGCCTGATTGATGAGAGCCAGCATGACCTTCTCGGGCGCAGTGAGGCGAGGGCTCGTGGCGGCGGCGGGCTGGGCCNNGGCCCAGCCCGCCGCCGCCACGAGCACGACACAGCACAACATGATCGTCTTCATGGTCGTTCCCTCCAGTCGTCGGGTATGGCGACGCTGACCAGTTCGCCGAAGGGCCGCGGAATCATCCCTCGGGATGACGGCCGCCGCGGCCTGTCAGCCGGTCCGCGACGCCGCGCTGTCGTCTGCCTCGCCGGAATCGACGCTCACCCGGGGCACGTCGCCCCACAGGGCTTCGAGGCGGTAGAAGTCGCGCGCGCCCGGCGTGAAGACGTGCACGACCATGTCGAGGTAGTCGAGGAGGATCCACTCCGCTTCGCGCTGCCCTTCGACGCGCGCCGCGCGCACACCGGCCGCCCGCAGCCCCTCGCTCACAGCGTCGGCGATGGCCCTGGCCTGACGGGTGCTGCCGCCGCTCAGGATGACGAAGTAGTCGGTGTAACCGACCGCTTCGGCCATGTCGAGCACGACCGCGTCGTGGGCCTTCTTGGCGGCGGCGAGCCGCACGGCCTCGTGTACCAGGCCCAGCCCCCGCTCGTTCTGCTGGCTCGCGGCTACTGCAGATCCTTTGCCGTCAGGTCTTTGCCGACGACGACGACCACCGTCGTGTCGGGCAACCCGTTGCCCGTCAGGACAACGCCGCGGCCGAGTATACCACGCACCTCGTTGGCCACCCCGAAGGCCTTGGCACCGGCGAAGATCTGGGTGATGTCGTGATCGAACGAGGCGGCGTTGCGCACACCCGGCAGGTTGACGTTGAGGCCGGCCAGGCGATTGATCACCATGGTGCCGATGTCCAGAGCGCCCGACCCGTTTTCGACCACCACCGTGTACGGGGCGTTGAAGTCGCGGGCATTGCGAGTGATCTGAGCGGTGATCGCCGCTGGATCGGGTCGCCAGGCGAACTGACCCTCTGAGACCTGCCCCTCCGACGGCAGTCGCGACACCGTCACCCGGCCCGCGACCATCGTCTCGAGCAGGTCGCGGACGTCGCTTCGGGCGGCGCCCTTGTGCCGGGCGGCGATCGTCTTGATCGTCGCCGACTGCTGCCCGGCCGGCACGAGCGCGGCGCCGGCCAGCGCCGCCGAAACGAACGCCTCCTGGGCGCTGGCCTGGTCGGTGTCGCCCTTGCCGGCGGCGCTCAGCACGATCGGCAGCTGGTTCGCCGGCATCGAAAAGCGGCCGTTGTAGAGACGGATGGCGCCACCGGTCTGCAGGCTGAAGGGGGTCCCGGCGGTCACCCACACAGTGCCGGCGCCGCTCAGCTTCTCCAGGTCGGCATAGGTCAGATCGAGGCGGTAGTCGAGCGGCGCGTGCACGAGACGCTCCAGGAAGGGCTCGAGCTGACCCTCGGCGAGAGCGTCGCTGGCCATGACGTACTCTCCGCCGGGCTCGGTGAGCAGCAGGTTGGACGGGATCGTGTAGAGGGTGGTCGTGGCGAGGTTCGCGTTGTGGACGAGCAGCGCCGCCGTCGGGTTCGTGCCCGCCTCGCCGGCGCCGACCGTGACCAGCGCCAGGTAGCTCCCGGTGCTGGGCAGCGCGTGGTGATGGCGCAGATCGTGGGCCAGGCGCACCGCGCCCAGCACGGCGCCAAAGGCGACGATGGCGGCCAGCGCGTAAAGCACGAGGTTCTGATAGGCGCCCCAGCGCCGGCTGCGGCGAGCCGCAAGGCGGCGGGCGCGATAGCCTTCAGACCGGCGAGCCATGCTGCTCCTCGATGAGCGCCAACATCAGCGGGTGCGGCTCGCGTCCGCGGGCGCGCAGCCGGGCCACGTCGCGCCGGGCCAGCACCATGACGGCGTCGTCGAGCGACTCGGTCGCCTGACGACGCACCTCGTCGACTCCCTTCCAGGTGCGCCCCGGCGCGGTGGCGTCGGCCACGAACAGGCAGGCGTCGAGCACGCTCATGCCCGGGCCCCCCAGCGTGTGCCGGCGGATCGCCTCGGCCACCTGCGGCGAAAAGCCCGCCTGCGCGACCTCGGCGGCCGCGACGCGCGCGTGCAGGAGCTGCACCGCGTACTCCTCCTCGATCGAGTCGATCTCGAGCCCGTGCTTTCGCGCCAGATCCAGCACCTCCTGCCGCGTGAGCTCGCGGCAGAGGTCGTGCAGAAGGCCCGCGACCGCGGCATCGTCGGGCGCCGCCCCCCAGCGCCGGGCCAGCCGCTCGGCCTGCAGCGCCGTACTGCGGCAATGCGCTTCGAGCTCGGGCGACAGACTCCGTTCCACCAGCAATCGTTCGGCACGTTGGCGTTCGTTCATGAGCGCCGCGCATGATAGAGCCCGCTGTCGGCGATGAAGCCGGCGACCGCCGGCGGGACCAGGTAGCGAATCGGCTGCCCGGCGCGGACCCGTCCCCGGATCATGCTGGACGAGACGCCGATGGTCACGCTGGACAGGACGACGACTCTGCCCGCTCCCCACCTCGCCGCCGCCGCCTGGACAGCGTGAAGGTCGTCGCCGGGACGCGGCGCCACCGCCAGGAGGGCCAGATCGAGGATCGTCGCCGGCTCGTGCCAGGTCGCGAACTGCAGAAGGGCGTCCGAGCCGGCGATGAAGGCCAGCGCCCGGCCGGCATGGCGACGGTGCAGCTCGGCCAGGGTGTCGCTCGTGAAACGCAGCCCAAGGTCGATCTCGACCGCGGACACGCTGAAGCGCTCGTCGCCGGCGACGGCAAGACGCGTCATCTCGAGCCGCACGGCCGCCGGCACGTTGTCGGCAATATCCTTGTGCGGGGGCGCCCCGGCCGGTACGAACACGACCTGCTCCAGGTCGAGCTGCGAGCAAGCGTCGGCGGCGATCGCGAGGTGTCCGAGGTGGGGCGGGTTGAAGCTGCCGCCCAGCACGCCGATCGCCCGCGAGACCGCCACGCGCGAACCGCCGCTCAGGAGCGCACCTGCCCGTCGCCCCAGGCGACGTACTTCAGGCAGGTGAGCTCGCGCAGTGAGATCGGTCCGCGGACGTGGAGCTTCTGGGTGGAGATGCCCATCTCCGCGCCCAGGCCGAACTGGCCGCCGTCGGTGAACCGCGTCGAAGCGTTCACGTACACGGCGGCCGCGTCGACCTCACGGACAAAGCGCTGCGCGGCGCCGAGATCGCCGGTGACGATCGCCTCGGAGTGGCCGCTGCCGAACGTGGCGATGTGCTCGATGGCCTCGTCGAGCGACTCGACCACGCGCACGGCCAGCTTGAGGTCGAGGAACTCGGTCTCGTAGTGCGTGCGGTTGGCGCGCTTGAGCCGCGGGTCGGACACAAGGTCGGTCGTGGCACGATCGACGACCAGCTCGACGCCGCGGCGCGTGAGCTCGGCCACCGCGAGCGGCAGGAACTCGCCGGCGACGGCGCGGTGCACGAGAAGTGTCTCGGCTGCATTGCAGACCCCGGGTCGCTGGCACTTGGCGTTGACCGTCACCGCCAGCGCCATCTTGAGGTCGGCGGCCGCGTCGACGTACACGTGACAATTGCCGCCGGCCGCCGCGATCACCGGCACTCGGCTGTGCTCGGCGAGGAGCTCCTTGAGCTCCTCGCCGCCGCGCGGGATGACGACGTCGATCAGGCCCTTGAGACTCACCAGTTCGAGCAGCACCTCGCGCGGACCGGCGATGAAGGCGACCGCCTCGGCCGGCAGACCAGCTTCGAGGATCGCGCCCTGCACGACCTCGGCGAGCATGCGGTTCGTGTGTTTGGCGGCGCTGCCGCCGCGCAGCACCACGGCATTGCCGGACTTCAGGCAGAGCGCCGCGGCATCGACGGTCACGTTGGGCCGCGCCTCGTAGACGACCGCGACCACGCCCAGCGGCACGCGCACGCGGGTGAGCTCGAGGCCGTTCGCCAGGCGCCGGCCCTCCTGAATCTCGCCCACCGGATCGGGCAGGCCGGCGACCTCGCGGACGCCGACGACCGTCTCCATGAGGCGGTCCTCGTCGAGGTACAGGCGATCGACCAGGGCAGCGCTCAACTTGCTCGCCCTGGCCAGGGCGACATCCTCGGCGTTCTCGGCGAGGATCTCGCCGGTGCGCCGGCGCAGGGCTTCGGCGATCAGCTCCAGGGCTTCATCTTTGCGGCCGCGCGACAGCGACGCGAGCCTGCGCGACGCCGTTCGGGCTTGGCGGACCTGTTCTTCGACCGTCATCGCGCCTCCTTGTCGATCAGCACCAGATGGTCGCGATGCACGACCTCCTCGTCTACGTGCGGTACCAGGCGCCGGGCCTCGGCGCTGCGCAGTCCGGCGACGCGGCGCAGGTCGCGAGCGCCGATGGCCGCCAGTCCGCGGGCGACCTCGCCGCGACCGGGGCCCACCACCGATACGGCATCGCCGGCCGCGAAGCTGCCGTGCACGCCCGTGACCCCGACCGGCAGCAGGCTGCCGCCGGCTTCCGCCAGCGCGCGAGCGGCGCCGTCGTCGATCTCGAGCGTGCCGCGCACGGGCTTGGCGTAGCGCAGCCAGAGCTTGAACGCCGAGGCGCCCTCGCGGCGGCCCGGCACAGACGTACCGACCGGCATGCCCGCCAACGCGTCGGCGATCACGCCCGGCCGCGAACCACGCGCGATCACAGTCCGCACGCCGGCCCCCGCCGCCATGAGCGCGGCGGCCGTCTTACCGCTCATGCCGCCGGCGCCGCGCCCCGCGGAGCGCCACCTGACGCTGGCCAGATCGTCCCCCGAGGTGAGCTCGGCGATCGGTCTGGCACGGGGATCGCGCTGCGGGTCGGCGGTATAGAGGCCGTCGCGGTCGGTGAGCAGCAGGAGAAGGTCGGCGCGCAGCATGATCGCCACCTGGGCCGCCAGCACGTCGTTGTCGCCGAAGCCGATCTCGTCGGTGGCCGTCGTGTCGTTCTCGTTGACGATGGCCACGATGCGCCAGGCCAGCAGCCGGCGCAGCGTGGCGCGTGCGTTGACGTAGCTGCGACGCTGAGCAAAGTCGGTGCTGGTGAGCAGAACCTGCGCGGCGGTCAGCCCGTGCCGGGCGCATAGCCGGCCATACGCCGCAAACAGGCGTCCCTGGCCGACGGCGGACGCCGCCTGCAGCTCGGCCATGCGTTCGGGGCGTTCGCGCAGACCGAGCGCACTCTGCCCGCAGGCGATGGCGCCGCTCGAGACGATGACCACCCGCTGCCCGGCCTCGACCAGGGCGGCCACCTCGGCCAGGCGAGCGTCGAGCACGGCGCGCCGCAGGCGGCCGCGGCCGTCGGCGACGGTCGTCGAACCCAGCTTCACGACGAGAGTCTTCATCGTGCCATTGTAGCCCTAGGCCAGTTCGAACTCGGCATCGCCGATCACCACCGTATCGCCGTCGGCGCCGCCCGCCTTGCGGATGGCGCCCGACAGACCCGCGCGCTCCATCACGTCCTGCAGGTAGCGCACCGCTTCCTCGTTGTCGAGATCGGCCTTGGCCACCAGGCGCTCGAGCACCCGGCCGTGGATGCGCCAGACTTCGCCGTCGCGCTCCAGCGTGAAGCCGCCGATGCGCTCCTCGCCGGGGCGCAGGACGATGGGCTCGGGCGCCGCCGCCGGCTCCAGCGCCGCTCCCGCCGCCGCGCTGGTCATCACCAGGTCGAGCTCACGGATGAGGTCGGCGAGGCCGCGGCGCTCGGCGGCCGACACGACGACGACAGTCCCGCCCAGCTCCCGCGCCGCCGGCGCGAGCGCCGCCGCGAGCTCGGCGGCGGCGGCCTCGTCGATAAGGTCGGCTTTGTTGACGGCGATCAGTCCCGGGTGCCCGGCAAGCTGCCCGCTGAACGCCGACAGCTCGCCGCGCACCGTGGCGATGGCGGCCAGCGCCGCCGACACGCCCAGCGCACCGTCGACGACGAACACCAGCACCACCGTGCGCTCGATATGAGCCAGAAAGCGGTCGCCCAGACCCGTGCCGGAGCTGGCACCTTCGATCAGCCCGGGGATGTCGGCGAGCACGACGACGCGCTCGCCGAGCGTCATCGTGCCGAGGTTGGGTTCGAGCGTCGTGAACGGGTAGGCGGCGACCTTGGGATGGGCCCGGGTCAGCGCCGCCAGCAGCGACGACTTGCCGGCGTTGGGCAGCCCCACGAGGCCGATGTCGGCCAGCAGCTTGAGCTGCAGGTCGAGCCAGCGTTCTTCGCCGGGCAGACCCTTTTCGGCAAAGCGCGGCACGCGCCGGGTCGAGGAGACGAAGCAGGTGTTGCCGCGTCCGCCCTCGCCGCCGCGCGCCACGACGACGCGCTGACCTTCGGCGGTGAGATCGGCCAGCAGCAGGCCGTCGGCGTCGCGCACCTCGGTGCCGACCGGCACTTCGATCACCGTGGCTTCGCCGGTCTTGCCGTGACGGTTCTGGCCCATGCCGTGACCGCCGCGCACACCCTTGAAGTGGACCTTGTGGCGAAAGTAGGCGAGGTCGCGGAACTGCCGCGTGGCGACGATCACGACATCGCCCCCGGGGGCGCCGTTGCCGCCGTCCGGCCCGCCGCGCGGCACGTGTTTTTCGCGGCGCAAGCTGACGGAGCCCGCCCCGCCGCCGCCGCCCCGCACATTGATGGAGGCATGATCGCTCAGCATGGCGGTGACTCCGGCCGCACCGGCCGGACGCGCGCGCTAGACCTCGGGTACGATCGAGACGACGCGGCCTTGGCCGCTGCGCACGAACTCGATACGGCCTGTGGTGCGAGCGAAGATGGTGTGGTCGACGCCGATGCCGGCGCCCGCGCCCGGACGGAACCGCGTGCCGCGCTGGCGCACGATGATCGAGCCGGCTGGGACCACCTGCCCCGCGTAGGCCTTGACACCGAGACGTTTGGATTCGGAGTCGCGACCGTTGCGGCTGGTGCCGGCGCCCTTCTTATGAGCCACTCTTCTGCTCCTTCTGGCCCGCGATGTCGATCGCGTCGATGTCGAGCCGCGTGAGACGGCTGCGGTGGCCGCGCGACTTCTTGAAGGTCGTCTTGGGCCGGTAGGTGAACACGTCGATCTTGTCGCCGAGCAGATGCTCGGCCACGATGGCCTTGACCTTGGCGTGGGCCGCCTTGCCGGCGTGCATATCGCCGCTTTCGTCGCGCACGGCGAGCGGCACCAGGTCGATGTGAGTGCCTTCGTCGGCGGCGATGCGGTCGACCACGATAGAGTCGCCCTTGGCCACCTTGTACTGTTTACCGCCGACGCGCACGATCGCGTACGGAGTGCTGGAATCAGTCATGCCTTCTCCCGTAAGACAACGGCCCTCGATGCTAGACGATAGGCTCAGGGCTGTCAACGCGCGGCGCTACGCCAGCAGCACGCCCATCGCCCCGGCCCGCGTGAGCGAGGTGATGCGCACCTTGCGTTTCTCGCCCAGCGCCCGGCGGCCGTTGAGCACGATGAGCTGGAAGCCGTCGATGTGGGCGACCGCGTCGCCCGGGCTGTAGGTCAGAGCGTACTCGAGCTCGACGGTCACCTCCTGATCCTCACGGACCGGGATGCGGTGCGACTCGACCGCTTCGAGCGAACCCTCGGCCACTATGCGGAAAGTCTCCATCGGCAGCAGCTTGGAGCCCTCGAGGAAGAATCGCCTGCCAGTGTCCTTCTCGAGGCGCTTGATGCGCCCGCCGGCCACGAGCCGCTCCGCGACCGTTGTGTTGACCTCGACGAGCATGGCTTTGGCCGCGGTCACGCCGACGTGGTCGCCGAGCCGGCGCTCGACGGCGATCGCCATCGTCTCGGCGGACAGGATGCGCGCCTTGCCTTCGCAGAACGGGCAGGTCTGGGTGAGTATGCCGCGGGCGCCGTCGGTGATGTTCTGGCGCGTCATCTCGACGAGGCCGAGCGGCGAGATCTCGACCACGTAGGTCTTGGTGCGATCGGTCTCGAGCTCGGCCTGGAGCTTGGCCAGCACCGCCTCGCGGTTGCGGGCGTACTCCATGTCGATGAAGTCGATGATGATGATGCCGCCGATGTCGCGCAGGCGCAGCTGACGCACGACCTCGCGGGCGGCCTCGAGGTTGTTGCGCGTGATCGTGTCCTCGAGGCCCTTGCCGCCGGTGAAGCGGCCGGTGTTGACGTCGATCACCGTGAGCGCCTCGGTGTGGTCGATCACGAGGTTGCCGCCGCTGGGCAGCGGCACCCGCCGCTCGAGCGCCTTGGAGATCTGCTCCTCTATGCCGTGCGCCCTGAACAGGGGCTCGTCGCCTTCGTAGAGTTTGACCCTCGTGGCCAGCTCCGGAGCGACTTTCTCGAGGTAGGCGACCAGCTCCTTGTGGCGCTTCGGATCGTCGACCAGCACCGTCGAGAACGACTCGTTGTACAGGTCGCGAGCGACCTGAAGCGACACGTCGGCCTCGGCGTAGACCAGCCCCGGAGCCTTGACCTTGACCGCCTTGGTCTTGAGGCGCGTCCACAGGCGCGACAGAAACTGCAGGTCGTTCTTCATCTCTTCGACGCTCTTGCCCTCGGCCACCGTGCGCACGATCAGCCCCGCGTCTTTGGTCTTGAGCGACTTGCACAGCTCCCGCAGCCGGTCGCGCTCGTCGGTGGGCAGACGCCGCGACACGCCCACGCCGGAGCCGCCCGGCACGTAGACGAGGTAGCGACCGGCCAGCGAGAGCTGGCCCGTCAGGCGGGCGCCCTTGCTGCCCATCGGGTCCTTGTTGACCTGCACCAGGAGCTCCTGGCCCGGCTTGAGCATCTGTGTGATCTTGTGCGGACGCTTCTCGCCGTCTTCGGGGTCGGCGACGTCGTCGACGTACAGAAAGCCGTTACGCTCCAGGCCGACGTCGACGAAGGCGGCGTCCATGCCCGGCAGCACGTTGTCGACCTTGCCGCGATAGATGTTGCCGGCATAGGAGCGCTTGCCCGGACGTTCGATGTAGATCTCGGCGAGGCGGCCGTCTTCGACCAGGGCCACGCGCATCTCGCCGGCGTCCTCGCTGACGAGGATCTCCTTGTAGCCGGGCAGATCGGCGGTCACGCCCGATTCCTTGGGACGGCGCAGGCGGCCGCCGCGCCGGCGGCCGACAGCTTCGCTGCGCGCGCCGTCGGTCCGGGCCGCCTTCTCGGCCGGGGCAGCGGTCGCCGGCGGCTGACCCCCGGCCGGC
>PLTW01000222.1 GCA_003164655.1 Actinomycetota bacterium | reverse complement strand
CGACCCCGACGCCGACGGCCACCAGGACGACGGCTCCGCCCACGCCCACACCGACCGTGACGCCCACAGCGCAACCGACTCCGACGGTGACCCCCACGGCCCCACCGACTCCGCCGGTGACTCCCACGACCCAACCTTAGGACGCTGCGGACGAGGCCGGCCCGGCGCCAGGCGATTGCCCTTTGCGGTCAGTGCGTGAGCCCAGAGGACAGGATTGCCGACCGACCTTGCCGGGGTGACAGTCATTGCGATCGCGATGCGCAGGCGGAGCGGCAAGCGCCCTGCGGCCAGATCGCGCCACTCACCCCTTGGCAGCCCGTGCACGACTTGAGTAGGGTCGCGAGGGAGATTGGAGTAAGCCAAACAAGGGAGACGGCGTGAACAAGCGCAGAGCACTCATGGTCCTTCTCATCATCGTCGGTGTCGCGCTCATCGCGCTTGGCATCTACTACTGGGTGACACCCGCCGGCTCACTGCCCGGGTTCTTTCCCGGACACCTCGCCGGCTCCGCCCACAAGCACATAAAGCACGGCTTGGCGGCAGGGATCGCCGGCATCGCGTGCTTCCTGGGCGCCTGGATGTTGTCCGGCAAAGAGTAGGGGGTCACTCAGCGACCCGTCGCAAGCCTGCCGGTGAGATTGTCCGCCGGCACCCTACAGCACGTGGCTGATGAGATGCGGCCCGATGAGGTAGCCGACAGCGAAGAAGACCACGAGCGCCGCCACGAGGAGCAGGAGCCAGAGAAGGACACGCACGGAAAGGCCTGCAGAGCCCGAGGTCGTCGCGACCTCCCGCCGCGGCGGTCTGCCTGACTTCGCTTTGTCGCGCTGCACGTCTTTACGGGTGACGGCAAGATAGGCGACCAGGCAAACGATGAGGACCGTCATGACCAGGCTGACCGTTCCCTGGCCCCAGCCGAGACCACCCAGGCTGACGGGCTTGCCCATCCGGTCGGCAAACGAAGCGCCCAGCGGACGGGTGACGACGTAGGCAAACCAGAATGCGAAGATCGCGTTCCAGCCAAAGCGCCAGTAGCCGATCGCGGGGATCGTGATCATGCCGGCAAAGAGCACGATTGACCAAGCGTAGCCGAGGTGGAAGGTATAGGCGGTGAGATCTCCGGCCGCCGTGCCCAGGGCGAAGGTGGCAACCACCGCGGCCCAGTAGAAGGCCTCGCGGCGGGCCGTATCGATGCTGTGGATCGAGAGAGTCTTCTCGCTTCTCTGCCAGGCCACAAAGACGGCGGCGAGCGCCACCCGTACGGGGTGGCCGAGGCGAAGCAGGGGACGCCGAGCCCGACGTGGAGCACATCGGCGGCCATGGTGCCAAAGACACCCACCATGACGACCGCGAACCAGTAGGTCCAGGCCAGATAGCGACGCATCGAGAACTCAAGCGCCAGGGCCACCAGAAAGCCGGCGAACCCCGGCAGTACGGCGGGCACCGGATGGATCGTGTGGACCAGATAGTCCGAGGTCGACTCGCCCATGGCCGTCGACAGACCCTTGATGATCCAGAAGTAGGCGGTGATCTCGGGGACTCTGAGGGCTCGCCGTACGCGACGGTCCGGGCGCACTGCGCCACCACGGGTGCGCCGCTGGGAGGGCGAAGAGCTTGACCGCTCGGTTGCGCGGTCCGGTGTTGCCCGGTCTGGCGGCGTGGGCTTGCTCATGAAGCCGTTCTCCTGATGCTCGTCAGTCTCAGTGACGGACGAGTCTACCATCGAGTTTGGCAGCCACTCGTGGACTCTTGGCTCACGCCGAGCCAGGGTGACGGCCCGAACGTGCACCTGGCAGCGCGGCTGGGTTGTTTGCAGTCTCGCATCCAGCGACGGGCTTCTTCTTGCTCGGGACGCAGCGGAAGGCAGCCTGCGCAAGACTCCGACGATCAGGATTTACAGCGAGTGGGAAGAGTTGACTGCTGGGCTTCTCGTCAGCGGGCTGCCGACCCGCTGGCGTCTGTTCTTTACGCGAAGCTTACAAAGCAACGGATATCATGATTTCAACCGAGCGACCTTCCGCCTGACTAGAGGAGACCCATCGCCGATGACGACGCCCACAGAGCACCCTGACTCTGCGCCCGCAGCGCTTGACGGCGGCGGCGCTCCCGCGCACGGAACCCTAACAGGCGAGCCGCCGATCGTGCTGGCCACGCACGATCTCACCAAACGGTTCGCCAAGACCCTGGCCGTCGATCGCCTCAACCTCACCGTGCGCCGCGGCGATGTCTTCGGCTTCCTGGGCCCCAACGGCGCCGGCAAGACCACGACCATCCGCATGATCGTCGGCCTCATCTTCCCAACCAGTGGCTACGCGACAGTCATCGATCACCAGGTGCCGCGCGACAAGATCGAGGCGCTCAAGCATATGGGCGGATTTGTCGAGGTGCCGGCCTTCTACGGCAACATGAGCGCCCGGCGCAACCTGCGCCTGATGGGCAGCCTGAATGGCCAGGTAGAAGAGCAGCGCATCGCCGAGGTGCTCGACATCGTTGGTCTGAGTGAGCGCGCCGACTCCAAGGTGGGCGACTACTCGCACGGCATGAAGCAGCGCCTGGGCATCGCCAACGCCCTCATCAACCAGCCCGAGCTGGTCATCTTGGACGAGCCCACCAGCGGCCTCGACCCGCAGGGCATGAAGGACGTGCGCGAGCTGGTGCGCGAACTGGGGACACGCGGCACCACGGTGTTCCTCTCGTCCCATCTGCTCCACGAGGTGGAGCAGGTCTGCAACCGCGCCGCCATCCTCAACAAGGGCCGTGTGGTGATCGAGGGACCGGTGAGTGAGCTGCACCCGGAGCACTCCTCGGTGAAAGTCCTCACCTCAGACCAGGAACGGGCCCGGCAGATCGTGGCCGCCCTGGTGGGCGCTCAGCAGGTGACCGTCGACGAGGAGTACCTGATCGTCGAGGCAAACAACGACGCCGCGCGCGAGATGGTCAGCCGACTGGTGGCCGAGGGCATCGGTGTCGATGCCGTCATCCCGGCCCGCGAGCAGGGTCTCGAAGACTTCTTCCTGGGTCTCACGCAGAGCTCCGATGTCGATGCCGGCGGGGCTGCCGGTGTGGCGGGAGGTGCGCGATGATGCTGCTGCGCCGCGAATTCACGAAACTGGTCTTTCAGAAGCGCAGCTACGTCGGCTGGGGCGGTCTGCTGGCCGTGCCCCTGCTCGTAAGCCTGGCGCTCTACCTCAACCGCAACAACCACCACCCCGGCGGCGGCCCCGGCGGCGTCGTCTCGCTGGCGCGTCACGACGGCCTCTTTATGCCGATCGCCGCCATCCTCCTGCTCTCGGCCTTCCTGCTGCCCCTGCTGGCCTCGATGGTCGGCGCCTATCAGCTCGCCGGCGAGTCGGAAACCGGCACGATGAAGACCTGGCTCATGCACTCCATCAGTCGCGGCGGGGTGCTCGCCTCCAAGTGGGGCATCGCCATGATCTACGTGGGGATCGGTCTTGTGCTCGTCTTTGTGGGCGGCCTCATCGGAGGTGGCCTCGCCTTCGGTCTTCATGCGCCGCTGTTGCTCTCCGGCCAGACCGTCAGTGTCGGCCACGGCCTCTGGTTGACACTTCTGTCCTTCCTCTACGTCTTCGTGGCCGTGGGCTGCGTGCTCTCGCTCGCCCTGCTGTTTGCCACCTTCACGAACTCGAGCCTCACGGCGGCCGTCGCTGCTCTGGTCGTCGTCATCGTGATGGGCATCCTCGAGGCCTTCAGCTACTTCGACTTTCTCAAGCCGTACCTGTTCACGAGCCACACGGACGCCTGGCAGGGCTTCTTAAGCCAGCCCATCGACTGGCATCCCATCTGGACGGGTCTGGTCACCTTCGCCATCTACATCGCGGCACTGATGGCCGCCGCCTGGTACCAGTTCCGGCGCAAGGACATCCTCGTCTAGCAGGCCGCGGAAGAAGGCAGACTTGAGAGGAGCGCGGCTGTCGAGTGGACCCTCCCGGTGCCTGTCGCGGCTCGATCCGCCACTTTGCGGGGGAACGATCACCTGCTTTGATCGGGCGGAAGCGACCACCCGCCGGGCCGGAAGATCGACTAACGGCGTTGGACCGCGACTGCAAACCTCCGGCAAACGAACGCAGCGTCACTCCTGGCCACTCGGTATCACCCGATGGCACTCAGCCACGACCTCTCGCGCTCACTGCCGCTCTTCGTGGCGCTCGCTGGCAGAATGGCTGACGCCTTTGCACGGCGGAGGTCAAAGCCTGGAGGATCCCGTGAAGTCGAGCGGGGCTCCGCCATCGCGTCAAAACGCGGACTCTGAGTCTCTCGGCTCACGGCTCTCGTCTCTGCCGACACACGAGTAGTAACCCTGAGATTACAGTGCAGCGCAACAAGAAGCGCCCCCGCCAACGTGATCGACTCCGCGGCGCAGAGGCTACGCAGTTGCGATGGCTCGGCAGCGCCCCATTCACCCAGGCGAACGCGTTTCAGACGGTCGCTCCGTCTGCCTTGGGAAATGCAGACCCTGTCGGACGAGGCGCAGAACCGAACCTGGCCCCGGCTCAGCGGCTCTGCTCGCCGCCCTCGCAGTCTCGCCTTGTGGTCCATCTTCCTTTCGCATCTGCGCGCGCAGTCACAAGGAGCCGGCAACGGTGGCAGCGGAACCTGTTCAGCCAAGACGCAGAGCGCGCTCGTCGTGGCCATCGCCCCAGTCAAAGGCGGCGATGAGCTCTGCGGCATCGGCATCGACCTGCGGCAGGACGTGCGAGTAGATGTCCAAAGTGAAGGCCACGGTGGCATGTCCCAGCCGTCGGGAGACGATCGCCGGGTTGACCCCCTTGGCCAGAGCGACGCTGGCATAGGTGTGACGAAGCCCGTGCAAGGGGATCGGCGGCAGCGCTGCGGCGGCAACGAGGCGCACAAACAGCGCGCTGATGCGCTCTAGTGCCCTGAGTCGTTATTTTACAGGTAAATGGTTTCGGGCCACGA
>PLTW01000164.1 GCA_003164655.1 Actinomycetota bacterium | reverse complement strand
CGAGCTTCTCGGTGCGGCGCCGGTGACGGATCAGCGCGGCCACGGTGATCATCTTCAATCCGTGCAGACGGCAGTAGTCGACGAGGTCGGGCACCCTCGCCATGGTGCCGTCCTCGTTCATCACTTCGCAGATCACGGCCGCCGGCTGCAGGCCGGCCAGGCGCGCGAGGTCGACTCCCGCCTCGGTCTGGCCGGTGCGTTCGAGCACTCCGCCGGACTGCGCGATGAGCGGGAACACGTGACCGGGCTGGACGATATCGGCAGGTCCGCACTCGGGGTCGACGGCCACCTGGATCGTGCGGGCGCGATCGGCGGCGGNNATCGACTGCGTGAAGGCGGTCTGAAAGCGGGCCGAGTTCTGGGCGACCATGGGCCCGAGATTGAGCTCGTCGCAGCGCCGCCGCGTCAGCGTCAGGCAGATCAGGCCGCGACCGTGCGTGGCCATGAAGTTGATGGNNCGCCCTCGTTCTCGCGGTCTTCGTCGTCGCAGACCACCACCATGCGCCCGGCGCGAATGTCGGCCAGAGCCTCTTCGATGGTGGCAAACGGCGTCGGCTCGCGGCCGGCGTCGGCCAGCGAGCCGGCGCTCTGCGAGGCGACGGCGGTTGCCGGGTTCTCGGTCGTGGGCGTCTTGGTGCTGCTCATAGGAACCCCGCTTCTGACAGCTTCTCGAAGGTGAGACCCTGGGCGGACCCGGGCCGGACAAGGTAGGCGTGGACGTACTTGCCGATGAGGTCGGCTTCGAGGTTGACCTCGTCACCGATTCGCAGATCGCGCAGAGTGGTGGCGGCGACCGTGTGGGGGATCAGTGACACGCGCATGGTGTCGGCCGCAAGATCGACGATCGTCAGGCTCACGCCGTCGACGGCCACCGATCCCTGGGCGACGCTCACCTCGACGACGCCGCGCGGCGCGGCCAGCGTGACGATCGCGGCGCCCTGCTCGCGCGCCACCTTGACCACCGTGCCGACGCCATCGACGTGGCCTTGCACGAGGTGCCCGCCGAGGCGCGACTGGAGAGTCAGGGCGCGCTCCAGGTTGAGCGCGTCGCCGCGCCGCTTGCGCGCGAGCGTCGTGCGCCGCACCGTCTCCGGCATGGCGTCGGCCCAGAAGCCGTCCGCGGCGAGCCGCGTTACCGTGAGACAGGCGCCGCTGGTGGCGATCGAGTCGCCGACTCTGCTGCCTTCGAGCACCGTGCGGGCCTCGATTTCGAGCACGGCGCTCCCCTCGCGCACGGTCAAGCCGCACAGCCGCCCGACCTCCTCGACGATGCCGGTGAACACCCGCTCAGCCCTCCCACTCTGGCCCGGCGGAGCTCGGCAGCGAGTCCGCCCCTTGCCCGAGCGCCTGAGTCTCAGCCGTCGGGGAGGTCGCGATCGCGGCGGCCCCGCGCTTGACCACGCGGCCGCGACAGACGATGTCTGGTCCGGCGGTCGTCCAGACGACGTCGCTGAGCGAAAGACAATCGGCGATGGCCGCCGGTGCCGCCATAGCGACGAGGTCGGGCGCTCCCCGACCCACGACGAGCGGCGCGACGAACACCACAAAGCGGTCGATGAGGTCGTCGCGCAGCAGCGCCGCGGCAAGCGTCGGGCCACCCTCGAAAAGGATCTCGACGAGGCCGCGGCGGGCCAGTGTCGCAAGCCCCTCGCGCAGGCCGCCGGCGCGCACGACCTCGACGCCGCGCTCGCCCAGCGCCCGCGCCGCGGCGTCGTCGATCGTCTCGGTGAGCAGAATCGTAGGGGTCTGACGAGCGCTTTGCACGACCAGCGCGTCGAGCGCGAGGTCGCCGCCGCGACTCACCACCACTCGCACCGGGTCGGGCCCGTCGGCGTCGCGTGCGGTGAGCAGCGGATCGTCGCGGCGCACCGTACCGGCGCCGACCATGACGGCATCGGCGGCGGCGCGCAGGCGGTGCACCTGGCGGCGGCTCTGCGTCGAGGAGATCCAGCGGGCGTCGCCGCCCGCCGCGGCCACCTTGCCGTCGAGCGACACGGCGGCTTTGAACGTGACGAACGGCAGACCCTCGCGGATGAACCGCGAGAACGGCTCGTTCAACAGCTCGCAAAGGGTGTGGAGATCACCGTCGTCGACAACGGTCTCGATGCCGGCGGCGCGCAAGGCCGCGAGCCCGCGACCGTCGACCGCCGGGTTGGGGTCGGTGGCGCCGACGACCACCCGTGAGATCCCGGCGGCGACGATCTTCTCGGTGCAGGGGCCGGTGCGACCGTACCGGCAGCAGGGTTCGAGACTGACGAACAGCGTGGCGCCCCGGGCGCGCACGCCGGCCTGCGCGAGGGCCACCGCTTCGGCGTGAGGCGTGCCCGGTCCGCGATGGTAGCCCTCCCCCACCACCTCGCCGCCGGCCACGACCACCGCACCCACGCGCGGGTTGGGATGAGCTTCGCGCCGGCCCAGGCGGGCCAGCCGCAACGCGCGATCCAGATGTTCGTCGTCGCCCATAAAAAAACCCCGGCGCACACATGCTCCAGGGCCGATTCGACACACTCGCGGTCTTCTTCCGTCCGGACTCTGACCGTCGGCCCAGGAATCTCACCTGGTCGGCCCCACTGCCGTGGGGTTCGCGGGCTCTCACCGCCGGTGGGGAGTTTCACCCCGCCCTGAAGACACTCTCGTGTCACTTAGTATAGCGCATCGTGGCGATGGCGGCGAGCTACGGCCGTGGGCGCCGCCCGCCTCTGTCGGCCGGCCTGCGCCGTCGAGCGCCGGCCGTCGGCCGACGCCCTTGCGCTCCTCTGTCGACCGACGCCCTAGCGCGCCGCCGCCACCGCGGCGGCCAGCTCGCGAAAGGCGCGAGTCGGGTCGATCGCCCCGTAGACGCTGTTGCCGGCCACCAGCACATTGGCGCCCGCCGTCACAAGGGTGGCGGCGTTACTGAGCGACACGCCGCCGTCGACCTCGACGGCGACCGCCGCCGGCAGGTACGCCCGGGTGCGGCGCAGCTTGTCGAGCGAACCCTCGATGAAGCGCTGGCCACCGAAGCCGGGGTCGACCGACATGATCAGCACGAGGTCGACGAGCTCGCGGACCTCGGCAAGGCTCTCCAGCGGCGTCGCCGGATTGAGCGCAACGCCGGCCTTGACGCCGGCCTCGCGGATCTGGGCGAGCGTGCGGTGAAGGTGAACGCAGGCCTCCTGGTGGACGGTGAGCACGTCGGCGCCGGCGGCGGCAAAAGCCTCGATGTAGCGCTGCGGATCTTCGATCATGAGGTGCACGTCGAGCGCTGCCCCGCGCTCGTGCACCGGCGGCGCGATCGCCTTGACGACCAGCGCCCCGATCGTGATGTTGGGCACGAAGTGGCCGTCCATCACATCGACGTGAATGAGACGCGCCCCGGCCTCGATGACGGTGCCCGTCTCGGCCTCGAGGCGGCCGAAGTCGGCCGACAGGATCGACGGCGCCACGAGACGCTCATTCAGTACATCGCTCACGCTCTCACTCCTGCGTCGCCGCCGTCACGATCGCCGCCGCCCGGAAACCGTGGCCGGCCTGACGGCCGCCGCGGGCCCTGCCTGCGCCCTCCCTATGCTATGCCACTCGTCGCAGGCGCGCGATGAAGAAGCCGGTCGTGTCGTCGCGCGAGGGCAGCGTCTGCACGAAGGCGGCGTTGCCGGGATGCCGCAAGGCGGGGTACGCGGCGCCCAGATCGTCGAGCGCCCAGGCGGCCGGGCGCCCCGAGCCGGGACCGCCGCCGCCCGGATCGCGCGCCAAGAAGCGCTCGACGACCTCGAGTGTCTCGGCCCGGGTCAGGGTGCACACGGAATAGGTCAGCGCGCCGCCGGGGGCGACCAAAGCGGCGGCGGCCGTCAGCAGGCGGCCCTGCAGGACGGCCAGGCGGCCCACGTCGCCCGGTCGCCGCCGCCAGCGTACGTCGGGTCGCGAGGCGAGCGTGCCCAGACCTGAGCAGGGCGCGTCGAGCAGCACGACGTCGTAGCGTTTCTGCTGTGCGGCGTCGTCGCCCATGGCCAGCACGTCACGTTCCACGACCTCGACGTCTATCGCCCCCAGCCTGGCGAGATTGGCGCGCAGGGCCGCGACTCTCCCCGGTTCGTCGTCGACCGCGAGCAGCCGCCAGCCGGCGAGCAGCGCCGCGAGCTGCGATGTCTTACCCCCGGGCGCGGCGCACAGATCGGCGGCGCGGCCGCGGCCGGCGGCCTGCTCGAGTGCCCCCGCGGCAATCGCGGCAGCCAGCTGCGAACCCCGCGATTGCGGAGTGACGAGCCCCTCACCAAAGGCGCTGCTGGTCTCGAGCGGCGGACCTTCGAGGAGCAGCGCGTCGGGTGTGTCGGGGGACACCTCGCCGCGGGCGTCGCCGGCCGCCCGGGCGGCGATGCCGTCGCCTGCGAGCGACGCCCGCGCCTGCGCGGGCGTCGCTCGCAGGCGGTTCACGCGCACGCAGCGCTGCGCCGGCCGGTTGTCGGCCGCCATCAGCGCCTCGGCGGTCTCGCGGCCGAGCTCGGCGACCCACAGGGCCACGAGCCACTCGGGGTGTGAGTGGCGCAGGGCCAGCGCTTCGGTCGTCTCGGCGGCGGTCAGGCGCGAAAGCTCGGCGCGCCCGTCGCCGGCGACCTTGCGCAGCACGGCATTCACAAAGGCTGCCGTGCGCCGCCCGTGTCCCTTGGCCTGCTCGACCGCGTCGAACACGGCGGCGTGGGCCGGTACGCGGTCCAGGTACAGGAGCTGGAACGCAGCGAGGCGCAGCGCCTCGCGTACGTCGGCCGGCAGCCGCGACGGCACCGCGTCGGAGAAGGCGGCGATGACCCGATCGAGCGAGTTGCGCCGCTTGATCGTGCCCATGACGAGCTCGTAGGCGAGCGCCCGATCACGCGCTGCGAGAGGCCCGAACTCGGCCGCGGTCGCGCTCGTCACGTCGAACGGCGCCCGGTTTCGAGCTTCGCCCAGCAGCACGTTCAAGGCCGCACCGCGGGCCGGCGCCACCGTCGCCTGGGTCATCGGCCTAACCGTGCGCCAGGCGCCGGCCGGCGCCGCGCAGATACTCCTCCGCGCCCATGCGCCGGCGCCCGGCCTCCTGCAGCTCGACGATCTCGAGATAGCCCTGCCCGCAGGGCACGATCAGGCGGTCGCGCGAGTCGGCGTCCGCCGGCAGCGAGGCTCTGGGGACCGCTCGCCAGACGAGCACGCGCCGGCCGCCGAGGTCGGCGTGGGCGCCGACCTCGGGCGCCAGCGCCCGTACCTGGTCGGCGATGGCCCGCGCCGGTCGCCGCCAGTCGATCACCCTGTCGGCCTGGGTGATCTTGGCGGCGTAGTCGACGTCGCCGACCTGAGGCGTAAAGACCAGTGAACCGGCGGCCATGGCGGATAGCGTGGCGAGCAGGCCGGCGCTTGCCGGTCCGGCGAGGAGGTCGTAGGCGGCGCCGGCGTCGCTATCGGACGGCACCGTGACAACGCGCTGGTCGGCCACCGGCCCTTCGTCTATGCCGGCGCTCATCTGCAGCGTGGCCACTCCCAGCCGCGTCTCGCCGGCCATCAGGGCGCGCACGACCGGCGCCGCCCCGCGCCAGTGCGGCAGAAGCGACGGGTGCACGACGAGCGCCGGCAGAGTCGTGAAGATCTGGGCAGGCACGATGCGGCCGAACGCGCAGGCGACCAGCACATCGGGCTGGTGAGCGCGCAGCGCGGCGAGCGCCTCGGGCGCTTGCAGGTCGTCGGGCTGGATCACCGGCAGACCACGATCGACCGCGGCCGCCTTGAGAACGGACGGCTGCGCCGCGCCGTGGCGTCCGCGGGGCCGGTCGGGCGTCGTCAGGCAGACGACGACCTCGTGGGGCGACTCCATGACTTGCGACAGCACGAGCACCGCAAACCGCGCCGTGCCCGCCCAGGCGATCCTCAAGGTCGGCCCGTCGCTCTACAGGCCCGAGCCGGCGGATACGGCTCCGGTCTCGCGCTCGCGAAACTCGCGCAGCGCGCGGGCACGCTCTCCACGCGACGTGCGTTCTAGGATGAGGACGCCGTCGAGGTGATCGAGCTCGTGTTGAATGACGCGCGCCTCCAGGCCCTCGGTGTCGTACTCGAGGCGCCGGCCGCGCACGTCGCGGGCACGCACGCGGACGGCCACGGGCCGCTCGACGGGGAGCGTCATGCCAGGCAGGCTGAGACAGCCTTCATCGACGACCTCGGTGTCGCGCGACGCCGTCACGATCGTGGGGTTTACCAGCGTGACCGGCCCGTCGTCGAGCTCGTAGACGATCACCCGCCGCACCACGCCGAGCTGGGTCGCGGCCAAGCCGATGCCGGGCGCGTCGCGCAGGATCGCGACCATGCGCCGCGACAGCGCCGCGAGCTCGGCGTCGAACTCCGCGACGGGTCGCGCGGTCTCGCGCAGCACCGGGTCGCCGAGCGTGCGGATCTCGCGCCGCGCCGCGGCCTGACGCTCGGGCGGCACTTCGGGGCGCTCGCGGCGCCCCCTGGCGGGACGCGGTTCGGTACGCTCGGTCTGGCTCATGATCGTATTGTACCCCGCCTCATAACCATTGTGGCTCGACGTCGACGACCAGCCGCGCGCCGCGCGCCGCGAAGCGTGCCCCGTAGCGGGCGAGCAGCCCGCGCATGGCCGGCAGAGTCGCCTCGATCTCGGCGCTTTTGACCACGATCCGGGCCACGTAGCGAGCACGCTCTCGCGACAGCGGCCCCGGCCCGATGATTGCCTCGCCGTGGCCCAGCGCGGCGGCCAGACGCTCGGCCACGAAGGCCGCGCCGGCGGTGGCCTTGGCGGCCTCGGCCGACGACACCTCGACGGCGAGAAGCGTGCCGGCCGGCGGGTATCGCAGCTCCTCGCGGCGGGCGATCTCGTCGCGGTAGAAGCGCTCGTGCTCGCCGGCGGCCGCGAGGGCGATGGGCCGCGCCTCGGGGTCGAGCGTCTGCACGAGCACCCGGCCCGGATGCGCGCCGCGGCCGCTGCGACCGCCCACCTGGACGAGCATGGCGAAGGTGCGCTCCTCGGCGCGAAAGTCGGGAAAGCGCAGCGTCAGGTCGGCGTTGACGACCCCCACGAGCGTGACCTCGGGAAAGTGGTGGCCCTTGGCGATCATCTGCGTGCCGACCAGGACCTTGCTGCCCGGGGCGGCGAAGCGGGCGAGCACGCTCGACAGGCGCGCAAACGAAGCGGCCACGTCGGAATCGAGCCGCAGCAGCTCGATGCCCGGCAGCAGGCCGGCCACCTCGCGCTCGAGCGCCTCGGTGCCGTAGCCGTAGCGGCCCAGCTCGGCGCTGCGGCACGCGGGGCACACGCCCGGCGCCTGTTCCTGGTAGTCGCAGATGCGACAGCGCAGGCGGTCGCCGCGGGCGAAGTAGGCCAGGGCCACATCGCAGTGCGGGCAGGTCCAGGTGTGGCCGCAGTGATTGCAGGCCAGCAGCGAGGCGTAGCCGCGACGGTTCAGAAAGAGGATGACCTTGTCGCCGGCCTCGACGGCCTCAGTCATGGCGCGCGAGAGCT
>PLTW01000202.1 GCA_003164655.1 Actinomycetota bacterium | reverse complement strand
TCCAGCTTGCGCCAAGTCTCAAGGTCAAGTTTATCCTCAAGTGTTGTCGGTATTGTACTGGTCTTCTCGTCGTTTGCAAGCTCTTTGTGGCTGACGCCGATCTCGGCGCCCAGCTCGCGAGGGGTCATGCGCCGCACGCCGGCCCGAGTCGCCGTACGCTGCACCTCGTAGTCGGCCGACACGACGACGATGGCCGCGTCGGCCGGCTCGTCGGCGACCAGCCGGGCGATCATCTCGTCGGCCGACTGCAAACCGCCGGCGAAGCACACCTCGACCCGCGTGCCGGCCAGCCGCTCGCAGGTCGACCGGGGCTGCGAGTGGGCGTCGAAGACGAGGGTGACCTCGGCGCCGCGCAGGGCGGCGAAGCCGGCGAGCTGGTCGGCCAGCCAGCGGCGCCGGTCCTCGAGCTGCTCGAGCTGGAGGCCCGGGAACAGGGCGTGCAGGACGTTGTAGCCGTCGACGATGTAGGAGTCGTGGGCGCCCGCGGCCATGCCCGTCAGGCTCCCCCGCGCAGACCGGGCTCGCGCCCGGGCGGCCGGGCGGCCGTGAGCGCCCGGCCCTGACGGCGCACCTCGTAGAGAAACAGGGCGGCGGCCACGCTCACGTTCAAGCTGTCGACCGGACCCTGCATGGGGATCGCGGCAAGCTCGTCGCAGGCGCGGCGCACCAGCGGGCGCAGCCCGCGGCCCTCCGCGCCGAACACGAGCGCTACCTTGCCGCAGAGGTCGAGGTCGTCGTAGGGGCGGCCGGCGTCGCCGGCCGCCCCGTAGACCCAGTGCCCGGCCCGCCGGCACTCCCCCAGAAACCCGGCCACGTTGGTCACGTGGGCGATGTCCAGGTGCTCGGCGGCTCCCGCCGACGCCTTGACCGCGGCCGGCGTGACCGCCGCCGAGCGGTGACGGGGCAGCGCCAGTCCGCCGGCGCCGGCGGCCAGGGCGCTGCGCGCGATGGCGCCCAGGTTGCGGGGGTCGGTGACCTCGTCGAGCACCACGAGCAGATCGCAGGCCAGCAGCGCCGCCGGCGCGACGTACGGATAGTCGCCTACGAGGCAGGCGACACCCTGGTGCTCGCGGCTGCCGGTGAGCCCCTGCAGCTCGTGGGGGTCGACTCTCTCGACCTCGGGGCCGCGATCTGCGGCGACGCCGCGGCCGGAAAGCCAGGCGGCGCCTTCGGGGGTCGCCACGAGCCTTCGCGGACGGCGCTTCGCGCCGTCCGCGAAGGCCAGGCGCACGACCTGCCGGCCGTAGAGCCAGTCCACGGTCAGGTGGGGGACCGGCGGCCGCAGGCCGCCGGTCCCGCCGTGTCCGTGCGATTCGCCGCGCCGGTCATCAGCCCTTGCGCACGACCTGCGTGCCGGCGGGCGTGTCGCGCACCTCGAACCCGGCGGCCACCAGGCGGTCGCGCAGAGCGTCGGCGCCGGTCCAGTCCTTGGCGGCCCGCAGGTGGTCGCGCAGCAGGCAGGCGTACGTGGCGTCGCCACAGGAGAGGCGCTCGTCGACGAGCTCCGCCAGATCGTTCCAGCGACTCTCGGCCGCGAGGCGGGCGGCGGGCGGCAGCGGCATGCCGTCGGTCGCGCAGGCTTCACCGTCGGTCGCGGTCGCGCCCGACGCCCCGGCCTGCCGGGCGCCGGGTGTGCCGGCCGGCGACACCGAACCCTCGTCGAGCATGGCGATGCACAGGTTGTCGAGGCATTCGACGAGCAGATCCTCGACGTCTTCGAGCGTGGCCGTATCGGCGGCGTGGCCGGCGGCGTCGGTCGCGCCGATGTAGCGGAAGAGCTCGCGGCCCAGGCCGAACAGCTCGCCGAGCGCGCCCGCCGTGTTCAGGTCGTCGTCCATGTGCGCGGCGAACGCCGTCCGGGCCTGGTCGAGCGCGGCCCGCAGGCTGACGGGGTCGTGCACGTCGCCGCGACCGGGGTTGTCGGCCCTGAAGCTGGCCGTGCGCACCGCCTCGACGAGCCGCTCGTAGGCGGCCTTGGCCTCGTCGAGCTTCTCGAGTGAGAACTCGAGCGGGCTGCGATAGTGGGTGGTGAGAAAGTAGATGAGCACGACCGGCGCGGCGTAACGGTCGAGGACCTCGCGCAACAGAAAGATGTTGCCGACCGACTTGGCCATCTTCTCGCCCCCGGCGCGGATCATGCCGTTGTGCATCCAGACGCGGGCGAAGGGCAGGCCGGCCGCCTCGGCCTGGGCGATCTCGTTCTCGTGGTGGGGAAAGATCAGGTCGCGGCCGCCGCCGTGAATGTCGAAGCCGGCGCCCAGGTAGCGCAGACCCATGGCCGAGCACTCGATGTGCCAGCCCGGGCGGCCGCTGCCCCAGGGGCTCTCCCAGAGATGGTCGCGCTCACCGCTCTTGGCCGCCTTCCAGACGGCGAAGTCGAGCGGGTCCTCCTTGCCCGGCTCGGCCTCGACACGGGTCTCTTCGGCGAGCTCGTCGATGCGCTGCCCGGAGAGCTTGCCGTACTCGGGAAAGCTGCGCACGCGAAAGTAGACGCTGCCCTGTGACTCGTAGGCGTGGCCCGAGACGATGAGCTGACAGACGAGGTCGATGATCTCGGGGATGGTCTCGCTGGCCAGGGGCTCGACGTCGGGCCGCGGCACGCCCAGCCGGTCGGTGTCGTCGACATAGGCCTGCGTGAACTCGGCGGCGATCGCCACCGGCGAACGACCCTCGGCGTCGGCCTTGGCGTTGATCTTGTCGTTCACGTCGGTGATGTTCTCGACCAGCACGACCTGATAGCCGCGCGCGGTCAGCCAGGCGCGCAGTATGGCAAAGACGACGTAGGGGCGGGCATTGCCGACATGCACGAAGTTGTAGACCGTGGGGCCGCAGGCGTAGATGCCGACCTTGCCGTCGTCGCGCGGGACGAGCTCCTCTTTGCGCTGCGTGAGTGAGTTGAAGAGCCTGATCACCGTCGGTCTCCTTCGGTCGTAACGGCGGGCGGCGCGGCGGCGGGCGCCGCGGCGGGCGAATCGTCGCCGCCGGCCGCGATGCCGTCTACGGTCGCCGCGAGGCGCGTGAGAGTCTCGCCGGCCGAAAGCGCGGCGAGCACGAAGTGCAGCTCGGGACCGTGGTCGCGACCGGTGAGCGCCTGACGCAGCGGCATGAGCAGATCGCGCGGGCCGAGCGCCAGGCGCTCCTTGCCCTGCCGGCGGTAGTCTCCCAGCAGGCCGCGGGCCTCGTCGGCTGCGAGGTAGGGCTGGGGCGCCCGCCGGCGCAGCTCGGCGAAGAGGGCCAGGCGCTCGCCGACGGCAGCGAGCACCCGCCGCGTGTCGTCGTCGAGGGTGGGCCGCTCGAGCACGGCGGCGGCGAGCGCCGGCACGTCGCCGTAGCGCTCGAGCGACGACTTGCAGGCGGCGGCGAGCGCGGCGACGACCGGCACCGGGGTACCGACCGGCAGGCGCTCGCCCACGAGGCGCTCGTGCTCGGCGTCGCTCGAGCCCATGATCCACTGGTGGTTCAGCCAGGCGAGCTTCTCTATGTCGAAGATCGCCGGACTGGCCGACAGCGCGCCCGGCTCAAAGGCGGCGATGAGCCGCTCAACGCCCAGCACCTCGTCGTCGCCGTGCGACCACGAGAGCAGCGCCAGATAGTTGACGACCGCCTGTGGCAGGTAGCCGAGCTCGCGGTAGTCGCCCACCGACGTCGCCCCGTGACGCTTTGACAGCTTGCCGCCGTCGGGCGCCAGGATCATGGCGTGGTGGGCGTAGACGGGGGCCGCCGCGGCCGGGTACAGCGCGCGGCGCAGCAGCTCCTGACGAGCCGTGTTGGTGAGGTGGTCGTCGCCGCGGATGACGTGCGTGATGGCCATGGCGGCGTCGTCGACGGCGGCGGCAAAGTTGTAGCTGGGCGTGCGATCGGAACGCAGGATGATGAAGTCGCCGATGGCGTCGCCGGCGATCGTGATCGGGCCGCGAATGACGTCGTCGAAGGTCACGTCGCCGGCGGGCACGGCGAACCGCAGGGCGGCCGGCTCGCCGGCCGCCAGACGCCGCTCGACCTCGGCGGCGTCGAGCCGCCGGCAATGCCCGTCGTAGCCGGCCGGCCGGCCGGCCGCGAGCGCCGCGGCACGCAGCCCGTCGAGGCGCTCCTGGCTGCAGAAGCATGGGTACGCGCGACCCGCGGCGACCAGCGTGTTGGCCTCCTCGCGGTAGGTCGCGAGACGCTCGGCCTGGCGGTAAGGGCCGTACGGCCCGCCGCGATCGGGACCTTCGTCCCAGAAGAGGCCCAGCCAGGCGAGATCGTCGAGGATGGCCTGCTCGAAGCGCTCCTCGGAACGCGCCGCGTCGGTGTCTTCGATGCGCACGACAAAGCTGCCGCCGGCGTGGCGGGCGAACAGAAAGTTGTAGAGAGCGGTGCGCGCCGAACCGATATGCAGCGTGCCCGTGGGGCTCGGCGCGAAGCGCACCCTCACCGTGTGGTCGAGACTTATGGTCACCGCCTTATGGTCGTCGCCGGTCGACAACCTCCGAGTCTACCACCGCCGCTACGCCTGCAGAGCGGGTGATACACTGGATGGCCCGAGGGAGCCGGCATGAGAAAACCGCAGCAGACACCCGCCCAGGCGACCACCCCCTACATCGATGCCCTACTCGGCTATCGCACCAGGGGCATGGTCGCCTTTCACACTCCCGGGCACAAGCTCGGCAAGGGCGCGCCGCCGATCATGCGCGAGGTCTTCGGCGCCGCCCTGCTGGCCGTCGATGTGGCCATGGCCGGCGGCGTCGAAGACACGCGCGAGTCGACGGGCCTCGTGCGCCGCGCCGAAGACCTGGCGGCCGCGGCCTGGGGCGGCGAGCGCTGCTTCTTTTTGGTCAACGGCTCGACCAGCGGCATCCACTCCCTGCTGCTGGGCCTGGCGGGGCCGGGCGACGGCGTCATTCTGCCGCGCAACGCCCACAAGTCGGTGCAGGCCGCGCTGATCTTCTCGGGCGCCGTGCCGCACTACGTCGAGCCGACCATCGATCCGCTCTGGGGTATCCCCCTGAACGTGCCCGCCGAGCGCGTCGCCGCGGCGGTCGCGGCGCACCCCGAGTCCAAGGCCGTGTTCGTCGTGTCGCCCAGCAGCAACGGCGTCTGCGCGGCGCTCGACGCGATCGCCGGCGTGGCCCACCAGGGCGGGCTGCCGCTCGTGGTCGACCAGGCGTGGGGGCCCCACCTGCGATTCTGCAGCCGGCTGCCGCTCGACGCCATGTCGGCCGGCGCCGACGCCATGGTGACGAGCGTTCACAAACTGATCAGCGGCCTCACCCAGTCGTCGGCGATCGTCGCCCGCGGCGAGCGGCTCGGCCTGCAGCGCCTCGAGAGCGTCGTCAAGATGACCCAGAGCACGAGCCCCCAGGCGCTCATCTACGCCTCGATCGACGCGGCCCGGGCACAGATGGCCACCCAGGGCGAGCAACTCTGGTCGCGGGCGGTCGACAACGCCGAGTGGCTGCGCGCCCGCCTCGCGCCCCTCGAGGGCGTGCGCGTCCTGTCCGACGAGGTCCTGGGCCAGGACGGCGTCGCCGACCTCGACCGCACGCGCGTCACGGTGTCGGCCGCCGGTCTGGGCGTCACCGGCTACGAGCTCGAGACGGCGCTGCGCGACGACTACGGCATCGCCGTCGAGGCGGCCGACCCACTGAACGTGCTGCTCAACGTCACCTACGGCGACTCGCACGACGACGTCGCCCTGTTTGCCGCCGCCATGACCGACCTCGCCGCCCGCCGGCGCGGCGCCCGCCCCCTCCACGGTGCGGCCTTGCCGGCGAACTGGCCGCGCTTCACCCGCCAGGTCATGACCCCGCGCGACGCCTTCTTTGCGAGGTCGGAAGCGGTCCCGGTGGAGCACACGGCCGGTCGGGTGAGCGCCGAGATGGTGGCCCCCTACCCGCCGGGCATTCCCATCGTAGCCCCCGGCGAGGAGATCTCCGACGAGATCGCCGCCTACCTGAGCGAGGCCGCGGCCCGCGCCATGCACGTTCACGGCCCCGAGGACCTCACCTTAAAGACGCTGCGCGTCGTGAGCTGAAAGGAAGGTGGTCACGACGGTGCGCCGTTGCCGGCCGGCCGCCTCGCGGCCTCTCGCCTTACCGTCCGTCCCGGCGGTCGCGATCGTCGTGGCGCTGGCCGCGCTGGTCGCGCTGGTCGGCCTGACAACGGCGGGCTGCGGCGGCGGAGGCGGCGGCAGCGACGGCGGCGCTGCGCACTACGCGAACACGACCTACCGGTTCTCGCTCGACGTCGACCGACGCCTCACCCAGTGGCGCACGGCGAGCGCCGCGACCGGCGCCGCCTTCGAGGTGTCCTTCGTCGACACCAAGGGCACGCGCGTCGGCGGCCGGTATCTCGACGCGCTGACGGTGTCGGTGGTCGACACCGGCACGTCGCCGACCAGCGCCGAGGCCGCGCAGCTCACCGCCCTGCTGCACACTCTCGGCGCGGCCATGGTGGCCAAGATGGGCCCCGACGCCCAGGCCGGGACGGTCTCGCCGGTGTCGCTGAACGGTCTCTCGGGCGTAGTCGTGCCGTTCGCCGTCACGATCTCGGGCGTGCGCCAGGTGGGCTGGCTCTATCTGCTGGCCGCCGGCGGGCACATCTACGCGCTCACCGCCGCCGCGAGCGCCGACCAGTGGGACACCTGCCGGTCGCTCATGGCCGGCGCCATCGACNNGCCGGCGGCGCCTGCCTCTTGCCGGCGGCGCCGTCAGGCGCCGCCGATCGACACTCCCTCGATGACCACCGACGGCGTGAGGACGCTGCCGCCCGGCACCCAGCGGGCGTCGTCGCCCAGGGCCACGATGCTGCGCAGCATGGAGACGATGTCGCCGGCCATCGTGACCTCGTGCACCGGCTGACCGACGCGGCCCGCTTCGATGAGCAGGCCGCTGATGCCGACCGAGAACTCGCCCGAGACCGGGTTGGCCCCCGAGTGGATGCCGATGGCGTTGGTGACCAGCACGCCGTGTTCGATGCCGCCGATGAGCTCGGCCAGGGGCACCTGCGGGCCGGACAGGACGAGGTTCGTGGGCCCGACGCCGGGCATGGACTGATACGAGCCGCGCACGCCGTTGCCGGTGGAGTCGCGCCCGTCGCGGTGTCCGGTGCGGACGTTGTAGAGAAAGCCCTGCAGCACGCCGTCGGCGATGAGCGGCGTACGCCGGCAGGGCACGCCCTCGCCGTCGAACGGCGCGCTTGCCAGGCCGTCGGGGTGGATGCCGTCGTCGGTCAGCGTGACGCCCGGTCCGGCGACCTGTTCGCCGATCCGCCCGGCAAACAGCGAGCGGCCTTTCTGCACGGCTTCGGCGGTGAGCGCCGAGGAGAGCACGCCAAAGAACGAGGCCGACACGAAGGGGTCGAGCACCACGGTTGTCCTGGTCGTCTTTGGCTTGGTCGCCCCGAGAAGCTCCACCGCCCGCGTCGCGGCTTCGACGCCACAGCCCTGGGGATCGAGGTCGGCCGGCTTGCGACCCACCGTGAACGACAGGCCGGTCTCGATCTGGCCGTCCTGCTCGCCCAGCACGTAGGCGTAGGCGTAGCAGTGTCCCTCGCGAAACTGACCGCGCACGCCGCCGGAGTTGGCGATGAACACCTGCGCGTCGCCGTCGGCATAGGCCGACTCGTCGACCGACTTGATGCGGGGATCGGCGCCGAGCGCCGCGCGCTCGACGGCCAGCGCCAGGTCGATGCGCTGCTCGTCGGTCGCCTGGTCGAGCCCGGGGTCGTACACCTCGACGGCCGCCGGCGCCTCGCGCGGAGCGGGCAGCACGGAGTCGGGGTCGTGGTCTGCGACCCGCGCATTGGCCAGGGCCATGTCGACGATCTCGCGAAGCGACTCGTCGGCGAGGTCGGAGGCATAGGCATAGCCCACCGAACCTTCCTGGAACACGCGCAGCCCGACGCCCTTGCGGCGCGCCGAGGTGAGCTCCTCGACCGCCCCGCGAAAGACCTTGACGCGCCGCGTCACGCTCTGTTCGGCGTAGACCTCGGCCGCCGCGGCGCCGCGCGACAGGGCGAGCTCGAGCAGTCTGTCGACGGCGTCGATCATCAGCCCGTGCCGCCCACGGTCATGGCGGCGATGCGCAGCGTGGCCTGGCCGGTGCCCACCGGCACGGCCTGGCCGTCCTTGCCGCAGATGCCGGACTTCACCTCGAAGTCGGAGGCGATCATATCGATGCTCTTGAGCACGTCGATGCCGTTGCCCACGAGCGTGGCGCCGCGCAACGGCGCCGTGACGCGGCCGTGCTCTATGAGGTAGCCCTCGGCCACCCCGAAGACGAAGTTGCCGCTGGCCGGTTCGACCTGCCCGCCGGCCAGGCTCTTGGCGTAGAAACCGTGGTCGGTGGCGGCGACGATGTCGTCGACCGAGGCCTCGCCGGGCGCGATGCAGGTGGTCGTCATGCGCGGGATGGGCACGTGGCGAAACGACTGCCGGCGACCGTTGCCCGTTTGGGCGACGCCTTTGTCGCGGGCCCGCAGGCCATCGTAAAGAAAGCCGCGCAGGCGGCCCTGCTCGATGACGACGGTATGCTGAGTAGGCGCGCCCTCGTCGTCGACCGCGGCCGAGCCCCACTCGCCGGCGATCGCGCCGTCGTCGTAGGCATTGACGATGGCCGAAGCCACGAGGTCGCCCATCCTGCCCTCGTAGATGCTCGAACCCTTGGCGATGCCGTCGGCTTCGAGACCGTGGCCGCAGGCTTCGTGGAACAGCGTGCCGCCAAAGCCGTTGCCCATGACGACGGCCATCGGACCGGTCGGCGCCGGACGGGCGTCGAGCATGGTGACGGCTTTGCCGGCCGCGGCGCGGGCGAGGGACTGCGCGACGTCCTCGTCGAGGATCTCGAAGCCCAGACTCTTGCCGAGGCTTTCGTAGCCGGTCTGGATGACACCGTCGCGGCGCGCCACGACGTTCACCGTGAAGCGCACGCGGGTGCGGTCGTCGGCGACCAGCGCTCCGAGAGAGTTGGCCACGAGCAGCCGCTGACGGCTTTCGAGGTAGCCGGCGATGACCTGGCTGACGGC
>PLTW01000022.1 GCA_003164655.1 Actinomycetota bacterium | reverse complement strand
TGCTCGTGAAAGATCCGGGCTAGTGACGATCGCCACCGCCCGTAAGGTTCGGCGACAGGGTGCGCCGTGCCGCCTGAGGCGCCTCGCGCCCGAACACCAGGGCTCGCTTTACTAGCCAACGCGCCGACGGCGTCGACGCACTCGACCTTATCGCGCGAGATGTGATTTTCTCTTGGCTCGCTTGTTCCGTACGCTAGACGTGCGGCTCGCCGCTCGGATTCGGAGTGTCCTTCTCGAGAAAGTCGGAGTAGTCCAGTTCTCGATAAGGCACCGAGCAAGGCTGCCCGTCCGCCAGCCAGAGATGCCGGGCATTGAGGTCCATGACGATGGAAGCCACCGTCGCCCCTTGATCCAGCCGCACCTGCTTCGGGTCAGCATGGCAGCAGATGCTCCAGGGGTGGTCTGCATGGTCGGCAAGCAGCTGCTGAAGTGTGGATGGGGAGAGCTCGGCGGCGGTCTCCAGGAGCCGACAAGCTCTCTGGAGGCGCACGCTGCTTCCGGGCATGGCCCACAGAGAGATGTCTTTCACACTCGCATGTTCTGCGAGGAGATGGTTGGTGTGGAGGATGGCGCCGCGATTCGGTGTCAATGTGCGCAACGAGCCGAAGTCGCCCGGGGTTCCCTCGATGTCGAGCGCAACGCCCTCGTCACTGGCGACAAGGAAATTGGCCGAGGAAGAGCGAACGTTTGCCTGCAATTTGCAAATAGCACCGGTTATGGTCTCTGCGTCAAGGATAGCGCGAAGCAGGACGTGGTAGGGGACTCCCGGCTCGCCGCAATCTCGATCGCTGACTAGCGCGTTGGTGGCAAGTCCAATTCCGGCCGAGTTCATACCCGTCTTGGCCAGAAGCCCCGCCTCAACGACGGTCACGTAGTTCGGCTTTGCCTCCTGCTTTGCCTCAAGCACTACGACCGTGTCGAAGGCGTGCAAGAGCCAGTCCCAGTTCTGGCCAATTAGGGCGTGGCCATCGATATTGGCGTCAGGAAGAACTGCGAAGGATGTGCACTCGGCTCGACGCGGCATCTGCGCCAGCGCATGTCGTGCTTTGGCAGCGAACATGACTTCGGTGCGCACATTCAGGGCAAGGATGTCTTCGAAGGGCAGTGCGGCTCCCTCGGCGATCCCGCGCATCTCTTCAGCATAGTCTCGGCCGAAGTCCTCGATCGGCGCAAGAAAACGTTGGGCCTCCTCCGTTACCTTGGGCCAAGTCCACCTGGCGTAGTAGCCGAAGACCTCCTCGTACGCGCTTCGCGAGCGTTGCACGCGATCGCGTGCCTGCTCTCCATACTGTTGCCCCTGCATACGAGGGCTGCCCTCGATTCGCAGGCGTGGGTAGCGTCGCGTCGTTTCTTCCATTGCCTCACCCCGCCAGTCGCTGCTCCGACATATCTCCGTTCAGCCGCTCATTTTCTATGATATGGCGCGAGCCCGCCCTTACGTAAGCGCTCACCCTGTGGCCGACGAGGCCGGCAAGCCGGCTCGCGTGTGGAGATCGGCCTCGCGAACCCCACACCCACACGAACCCCACACCACTTTGCACACGAGGGAGCGCCGCCCAGAGGACCTTGGCATCCTTCTCGATGACAGCTACGTGCGCCTTGACACCGTTTTGGACGGTGCTAGTATGCCTGGCATTGGCACTCATACATACGTGTGAGTGCCGGGCAAATGCCGTTCGGGGGGAGGGTATTGCCGTGAGCCCATCAACGGTTCGTAGGCCGCGCGGGGGAACCTGCGGCCGGCGCCCGTTCCCCAGGCATTTCCTCTCCGCAAGCGCTGCTTCAGCCCGAACAGGGGTTCTGCAGTGCGGCGCCCGCGAGTCCGTTGCGAATCGTGAAGCGGCTTCTTGCAAGGGGGGAGCCACTGAGAAGCACTGAGCGGGTGAGTCAAGGGATGGCGCTGGGCTTCGACTGCTCGAGCCAGCGAGGCGCATGACGACTACTCGGAGATGGTTATGCCTGAAGAGCTTGCGTTCGCCCGTAAGGCAAGTGGCCTGGTTCGCGGACTGTCGTTCTGGGATGTCTTTGGGATGGGGCTTGCGTTCATCACGCCGATCTACGGGATCTGGTACATCATCGAGGTAGGCCTCACGCTCTACCCGCGGGCCAACTTGCTGATCGCAATTCTCATCTCGATCGTGACGATCGGTTGGGCAAGCCCTATGGTCTGGGGTCTCCTGGGCGGCACCATGCCGCGCAGCGGCGGCGAGTACATCTACAACTCGCGCATCATCAACCCGGCGATCGCCATGGGGGCGAGTTTCACCGCGGTCTGCGCGGTCTTCTACTGGAATCTATTTAACGCCAGCATGTTTGCCGTGCCCTCGCTGGCGATCCTCGGTCAGTACATGGGCTGGACGGGCCTGGCCAACTTCGCCACCAGCAAGGGTGGCGGCTGCATTCTGTCAGTGGTCTGCATCGCGATCGCGTTTGGCATAATAGTCTTTGGGATGCGCGTCTTTCACAAGCTGTCCTTGTGGGTCGTCGCAGTCATGTGTGGGGGTGTGGCGATCCTTGACATTGCGCTCACCTTCGCCTCTAAGTCGAGTTTCACTCGCAACTGGGACGCCCAGGCCGCCAAGTACCACTCGCTCAGCTACCACGCCTTCGTCACGGCTGCCGGGCACGCTGCCGGAGCTCCTATGCCCACCACGTGGAACTGGGGCGACACCTTCGGTGTTACCGCAGGCGTCTTCATGCTATTCATCTGGACCTACTGCATGGCCTACGTCGGTGGCGAGGTCAAGCGCCCCGACAAGACACTCATCAAAGCACAGTTCATGGCAGTGGGAGTGCCCGTTCTGTTGGCCATCTGGGCGCTGCTTGCTCTCAACCACATCGTCGATTTCAACTTCCTGCGCGCGGCTGCCTTCCAGGACTACTCGGCCGCGACGAAGGGCTATGCGTTGCCGTACTCGACGAGCTACATGTCACTCGCCTACATCGCCTCCGGCGCGAACTGGTTCATCGCCATCGTCGCCTCCTTCACCTTCCTGGTGACCATGCTCTGGCTCACGACGGCCTCGCTGATCGTGGGACAGCGTGTCCTCTTCGCTTGGGGTATGGACCGCATGGGACCCAGGTGGTTCACAACGATCAGCCCACGGTACGGCTCGCCCATCGTCATGTACGGATTCTGCGCAGGCCTGTCGGCTTTTCTCTGCCTCGGCTATTGGTATCTGTTCCCGAGCATCCTGACGGGGCTCGTGGCCGCGGGCATGCAGCTGGTCTCGGTTTTCGGCTTGACGGCGATCTCGGCCATCATTCTGCCCTACCGCAAGAAGGTGGCCCACATCTGGGATGCATCGCCGTTCAGCCAGTGGAAGGTGCTGGGCGTGCCGGTGCTCACGATCGCTGGGGTCGTCTACCTCGGCTACATCATCGCCCTTTTCTACTTCTCCTTCTTTGATGCCCACACGCGCGACATCACCGGCAAGAAGACGCTGCTCTTTGTCGTCACCTGGGCTATTGGCATGATCTGGTACTTCGCTTGGAAGTACCGCAGCAAGACTCAGGGTGTCGATGTAGCTCACCTGACCTATAGGGAGCTGCCGCCGGAGTGACTCGACGCATCCGTCGGTTTGCCACTACTCGTTGATGTCGAGTGTTGCGCCCTCGGATCTGTGGGGACTGCGAGTTGGGTTGCGTGGCCGCTCCTGATTCGCGACAGCAAAAGGAGCCAGCGGGCCGGCTCCGAGAACGGTGCCGCTGGCTCCTCTCTCTGACGTACGCGGACGCCTCGAACGATGGTGCTGTGTCGTGAACATGCTGGCCTGAGTGTTACCGCGCTGCGCGACAGGCTCGTCGCTGTCGGGTGAGTCGTTGGTGCCGCGGGGGTTGGCTGAGACGTGAAGGAATGGTCCTGCGACATGGGCACCCGGGCGCGGCTGGACGGGCAAATCTGGCAAGAGAGGAGGGAAGATGACTAGCCCATCTAACGCCGCGGTCGTGCTGGTGACCGGCGGAGCGAGCGGCATCGGAGAGGCTACGGTGCGCCTCTTCCTTGAAAAGGGCGCAACCGTGTTCGCGGCAGATATCAACGAGGGCGCTCTTGCCCCTGCGGTTGACCGGACGTCGAGCTTCGCCCCCCGCGCGTGTCCGATTGTTGTCGACGTATCCAGCTCGGCGTCGTGTAGCGCCATGGTGGCCACGGTCGTCGAACGAGCTGGTCGGCTGGATGTGCTGGTCAATAGCGCTGGTGTCTGGGCCGAGGGCCCATCCGAAGTCGTAGCTGACGAGGAATGGGATCGCCTGATGAATGTGAACCTGCGCGGCGTGTTCTACTCCTGTCGGGCCGCCATCGCCGCACTAAAGGAGACGCAAGGCTGCATCGTGAACGTAAGCTCCCGGGCCGGCGAGGGTGCGGTGCCCGAGGCTCTGCTGTACTGCGTCTCCAAAGCCGGAGTCAACATGCTGACGCGGTCGCTGGCGCTCGAACTCGCGCCGTCGCTGGTGCGGGTCAATGCCGTTTGCCCTTCCGACGTGGATACGCCTTTCCTGCATGCTCAGGCACGCGACTATGGCGGTGACGACCCCGAAGGTTACCTCACGGCGTTACGCCACCGCCTGCCACAGGGCGACCGCGGGCGTTTCGTGCAAGCCGAAGAGGTAGCCGAGCTCGTGTTCTATCTCGCCTCGCCACCAGCGGCTCCCATTACCGGGGAGTGCATACGAGTGGACTTTGGCATCAGTGCACGGTAGGGCGGTTTCAAGCAGGGCAGACAAGCGATCGGCAGTCTCGTTGCGAGAGGCGGAGAGATGATATGAACGATACGGGCTTCATCCATCCCTATATCCCCAACTCGGTGCCGGCCGTCCGCCAGGAGATGCTGCGCGAGATCGGCTTGACTGACGTGGAAGAGATTCTCGCTGAGATACCCGCCAATTTGCGGGTTCCAGGGCTACTGAGCCTGCCCGAGCCACTTCTTAGCGAGTACGATTTGCGCCGCCACGTGCAGAGCCTTCTCGATCGCAACGTCTCGAGCGCCGAGTGCCTCAACTTCCTGGGCGGCGGCTGCTGGTCCCACTTCGTGCCGGCCCTTTGCGACGAGATCACCGCACGGGGAGAGTTCCTGACCGCCTACAGTGGCAGCAACTACTCCGACCTGGGCAAGCACCAAGCGCGGTTCGAGTACAACAGCCTCATGGCGGAACTGCTCGACTACGACGTCGTAGTGGAACCTGGTTATGACTGGGGCACCGCGGCCGGCTTTGCCTTGCGCATGGCGGCGCGGCTCACCGGCCGCCGCGAGGTTTTGGTGCCGGAGAACATGGGAGCTGAGCGCCGCTCCATCATCGCAGAGCTCTGCGAACCCGAGTACGTGGCGGGCCACATCGCAATCACGGAGGTGGCCTGCGATCGGGCCAACGGTCGGCTGGACCTCGCCGATCTAGCGTCCAAGTCGTCCGCTGCGACCGCAGCGGTCTACTTCGAGAACCCCGGCTACCTCGGCCAACTTGAGCCTGGCGCCGCCGAGATCTGCCGGCTAGCGCGGGACGCTGGGGCCGTCTCTATTGCCGGCGTTGACCCCATCAGCCTGGGAGTCGTCGCACCGCCGGGGAGCTACCGGGCCGACATCGCCGTGGGCGACCTACAGCCACTCGGCATACACATGGCGGCCGGTACCGGCCTCTCCGGCTTCATGGCCTTCCGCGACGAGGAGCCCTACTTGGCGGAGTGCCCGTTTGCCATCTACACGATCCTGGAGACTACGGTCGCGGGAGAGCACACCTTCGGCGAGCTATTAAGCGGTCGCACCTCTTACGGCGTGCGCGACCAGGCGCCCGACTGGGTAGGCACTCAGACCGGGCTGTGGGCCATCTGCGCGGGCGTCTATTTGGCGAGCTTGGGGCCGCAGGGCATGCGCGAGGTGGGAGAGACGATCGTGCGGCGCGCCCACTACGCCGCCCGCCGCCTGGCTGAGCTGCCTGGCGTCTCATTGCCACTTGGCGACGGCTTCTTCAAGGAGTTTCCCGTCTGTTTCGACGACACCGGAAAGAGCGTGGCCGAGGTCAACGAGGCACTCTTGGCGCGCGGCATCTTCGGCGGGCGGAACCTCTCGGTCGGCTATCCGCAGCTCGGTCAGAGCGCACTGTACTGCGTCACCGAAGTGCATACGCGGGGCGACATTGACCGTCTGGTCGACACGCTGGCGGAGGTGCTCTCATGAGTGCCATAGGCACCGAGCAGGGTGGCGTGCACAACGAAGCGGTTGCTCGACGCATGCAGGAGAAGCTTGAAGACAACGCCCGACTGCGGCGCGAGGGCGGACTGCTACGCGACTATCAGGCGGCGCGCTGGGACGAGCCGATCGCTATGGAGCTCGGGCGGCCGGGGGAGCGCGGCGTGATACCGCCGCAGGCCACCGACGTGGCCGCCGAAGTGCCCGAAGCAGCTGAGCTGCTGCCGCGCGAGTTGCGACGCTCCGCTCCGCCGGCCTTGCCAGAAATCAGCCAACCGCAGCTTGTCCGTCACTTCACCCGCCTCTCGGAGATGTGTCTCGGCGTCGACGTGACCGTGGACATCGGCGAGGGCACCTGCACCATGAAGTACTCGCCCAAGGTCAACGAGCTGCTTGCGCGCAGCCCCAAGATGAGCGAGCTGCACCCCGACCAGCCTGAGGAGACGCTGCAGGGCATCCTGGAGATCTGCTACCGCATGTCGCGCATCCTGTGCGAGATCAGCGGACTGGATGAGTTCAGCTTCCAGCCTCCCGGTGGCTCGGCCGCCGTCTACGGCTTCGCCGCCATAGCGCGCGCGTATCACCACGAGCGCGGTGACGATGTACGCGACGAGGTAGTGACCACCATCTTCAGTCATCCCTGCGACGGCGCTTGCCCGGCAACCGCGGGTTACAAGGTGGTCACGGTCATGCCGGACGAGAACGGCTACGCGGACCTCGAGGCCCTCAAGGCGGTGCTCAGCGAGCGCACGGCTGCAATCATGATCACCAACCCCGAGGACACCGGCATCTTCAACCCGCGAATTCGCGAGTACACCGACGCCGCCCACGCGGCCGGCGCGCTTTGCTTCTGCGATCAGGCGAACCTCAACGGCATTCTCGGTCTGACGCGCGCGCGCGAGGCGGGATTCGACGCCTGCCAGTTCAACCTGCACAAGACCTTCGGCAGCCCGCACGGCTGCAAAGGACCGGCGACCGGCGCACTTGGCGTGAGCTCCAAGCTTGCGCCCTATCTGCCGGCCCCGCATCTGGTCGCGCTCGCCGACGAGCGCGCTCCGGGCGGCCTGCGCTACCACCTCGACTACGACTGCCCGCAAGCAATCGGCAAGCTGCGCGCCTTCCTCGGCAACCTGGCGGTCGTGCTGCGCGCCTATGCTTGGACGATGAGCCTCGGCGCCCGTGGCTTGCGCGAGGTTGCCGAGGTCGCGGTGATCAACAACAACTACCTCGAGGCGCAGTTGCGCGAAATTCGCGGCATCGGTTATCCGTATGCTCCTGGAGTCCGCCGCCTCGATCAGGTCCGCTACAGCTTTGGCGAACTCAAGGAGGACACCGGCTTCGGCACCACGGACATGCGCACCGGCTTCTGCGACTTCGGCGTGCAGACGTGGTTCATGAGCCATCACCCGTGGATTGTGCCCGAACCGTTCACGCCGGAGCCCTGTGAGACGTACTCCAAAGAGGACATCGACTACTGGGCGGCGGCGATGAAGACCACGAGCGACGACGCCTACGAGTCGCCGCAGCACTTCGCCGCCGCTCCTCACAACCAGAGCTGTCATCGCATACGCACGTGGGAGCGCCTGGACGATCCTCGGGAATGGGCGGTCACCTGGCGCGCCTACCGGCGCAAGCATGGGGCGGCGCGAGCCACAGACGAAGAGTAAGCGCTCGGCCGGGGTGGCGGCTTCGCCGTTTCCGTAAACCAATTGACGAGCGGGAGGACTCCATGTGCAGCGGCAGACTGGAGGGCAAGGTCGCCTTTATCACAGGCGTGGCCAAGCCTAACAGCATTGGCTTCGCCACGGCCTCAGTCTTCGGTCAAGAGGGTGCGGCCCTCGCCATCGCCGACATCTCCGACAAGACGCACGATTGCGCGGAGGCCCTCCGCGGGCTCGGCTACGAGGTGTCCTCGCATACCGCTGACCTGACCAAGAGCGATCAGGTGCGCCGCGTGGTTGCGGAGGCGCTGACTCACCATGGGTGCGTGGACGTCCTCGTGAACAACGCGGGACTCGCTGTCGCCGGACCATCGCGGCCCCCATACAGGAATCTCGCCGACATGGACGTGGCGAAGTGGGACTTCGGCATCGCCATCAATCTCAGCAGCCAGTTTCTGGTCACGCGCTCGATCGTGGGGCACATGATCGAGCGCGGCTACGGGCGCATTGTCAACGTTTCCTCGACGACCGGTCCGGTTCTCGCCTGCAGGGGCCAGGCCGAGTACTGCGCTGCCAAGGCCGGCGTGCTCGGCCTGACTAGAGGCCTTGCCCTTGAGGTTGCTGGCCAAGGCATCCTGGTCAACGCCGTTGCGCCCGGCTGGGTTGATACGGGCGGCTCCAGTGCGCGAGGTCTAGCCGCGGGGAGTGCGACGCCGCTGAAGCGTGCGGCCCAGCCCATCGAGATTGCCCGGCTCATCGCGTTTCTCGCGTCGGCGGAGAACACCTACATGACGGGGCAGCTCATTGTCATCGACGGTGGCAATGGGATCGATGAGTACCACGGTCCCAAGGAACTTGACCGTTGATTATGCAGAGGGGGGTGGCGAACGGGTTCATCGTGCAGGTCGATTCGTCTGACTCCTCGGCTCTGAAGGAGCGTGCACATGTTCTTGTCGTCTTGGGGTAACCCACGATCACAGGGCACGGGGAATCGAAATCGATGAAGCGGACCGGGGCGCGCCATGTCGGCGCCGCCGTGCCGCGCAGCAGGCTCGGGACAGAGAGATAGGGAGTGATTGCATGATCAGGCTGTTCTTCGTGACCGACATCCATGGGTCGAACGTGTGCTACCGCAAGTTCTTGAACGCGCTGCCGATCTACGAGGTCGACGTCGCGGTGCTGCTGGGCGACCTCACCGGCAAGGTGCTGGTGCCGTTGGTCGAGAGGTCCACCAGCTCGTGGGAGTGCACTCTCATGGGCCAGCATGTCGACATCGAGACCGAGGAACAACTCGGCAAGGTCAAGAAGACGATCGAGAGCGCGGGTTACTACTGGACCCACCTGTCCCGCGACGAGTTTGAGGCCACCCGCTCAGACCCGACGAAGATCGATGCCCTCTTCCAGGAGCTCGTGCTCAAGCGCGTGCAGGAGTGGCTCGACCTGGCCGACGAGCGTCTTGCTGGCAAGCCCTTCCAGATGTTCATGAGCCCGGGCAACGACGACTGGCCGGTCATCGACGAGATGATCGACGCCGCCGAGCTGGTCCACCCCTGCGACGGGCGCAACGTGGACCTCGACGGCCACGAGATGATCACCTGTTCCTGGAGCAACCCGACGCCCTGGCAGACGCCGCGTGAGCTTCCCGAAGAGGAGTTGGAGGCCAAGCTCGAGGAGCTCTGCGCGACCGTCAAGAATAACGAGACGGCCATCTACAACTTCCATGTCCCGCCGTATGGCTACGCGCTCGACCTCTGCCCCAAGCTAAGCAAGGACCTTACCATGTCGGCCGAAGAGAAGATCCACGCCGGCAGCCTGGGCGCCAAGCACATGGTCGAGAAGTATCAGCCCTTGTTGGGCCTTTTCGGTCACATCCATGAGAGCCGCGGCGCCCAGAAAGCCGGTCGTACGCTGCTGATCAACCCCGGCAGCGAGTACTCGGAAGGCATCCTGAAGGGCGTCGTCATCATGCTCGACAAGAAGAAGGTCAAGGACTTCGTGTTCACGTCCGGTTGATGCTGCCAGAGGGGCGGTGCGAGAAGCCATGCCGGTGGTTCACCATCTTCAGAGGGCTTAGACTCGGCGCTGGCGATGAGCAACAAGTCACATGGTCGGAACGGAGGTACAGTGACGGACGGGCGTGGCTACACGACGCCCTTCGATGACCCACTCGACTCACTGACGGTTTCCGCTCAGAAGATCATCGAGGCGGCAAGCATGCTGCTGTCAACATCTGGCTACGACGCTCTGACTCACGAACGCATCGCGGAGGCCGCGGGCGTCAACAAGTCATCAATTCGCAACAACTTCGGTAGCAAGGCCGCCGTCGTTGCGGCCGTTGTTGACGCCATGATCCACGATGGTTGCCTGGAGCTTTCGCGAACGCTCGCCGGCGTTGAGCCATCAGAAGAGCGCATGCGCGGAGCCGTCGAAGGAATCCGAGACCTGGTCCAGGCGGAGCCTTTCGAGGGCTTCTTCGATGTCCTCCCCCATGCGCGGCGCGATCCGGAGCTACGTGCACGTATCAGCGAGTTGTACCGATGGTGGTATGAGGAGACACGGGAGTGGCTTGGCATGGACGCCGACCCATCGACCGATCCGGGAAAGGCACGGCTTCAGCTCGGAGTGGCGCGAATCATTACAGCCATCATAGACGGACTGCTGATTCAGTTGGCCATCGAGATCATTCCCGAGGATGCCGACATCAGCTCGGCCCTGGACGCCCTGAAGATTATGCTTCGAGCGGTCATCGAGGAGGGTTGATACGGCAAGACGGCGGGTCGAG
>PLTW01000179.1 GCA_003164655.1 Actinomycetota bacterium | reverse complement strand
CATCGACTGGGTATCCCTGCTCAGGACGAACGCGAACCTATGCGAGGGAGGCAACCGATGGCCACGATCCCCAAAGAGCTGCACGACCTGCTGGCCGGTGGTCACAACGTCTGGGTGGCGACGGTCGCCCCCGACGGCACGCCGAACGTCTCGATCAAGGGCAGCGGCGCCCTGCTCGACGACGAGCACCTCTACTTCGCCGACATGTTCAGCCGCAAGACACGCGAGAACCTCGAGCACGACCCCCGTGTCGCGCTGGGCATTCACGACCCCGAGCGCAAGCTCGCCATGCAGGTCAAGGGCCGTGCCGAGCTGATCGACCACGGCGATGTGTTCGACCAGATCACCGAGAAGCTGCACGCGGTAAGCGAGGAGCTCCACCTGCCCCCCATGAAGTACGTCGTGCGCATCTCTGTCGAGTCGGTCTGGGACATGGGGCCGGGGCCGCACGCCGGCGAAGAGCTCATCTAGCCCGTTGAGATAGTAGCGCGCTCGCAGGCAGCGGGTACAGTCTGACGCCGACAGAAGCTGCAGGGGGGCGTCGACCCAGGGTTGCCGTCGAGGCGTCTTCACGAGTGCGCGGGCCAGTCTGAGCGCCGGAGACCCTGCGCACAGACTGCCTGAACTGGACGTTGATCTTCGGCCCGTATCGTGGACTATCGGGCCAGACAGCTGCGGAACGCCGGCCACGGCGCGCATTTCACGCTGTCGAGATTCACTGGCGCGGCCGTCAGTCGCCGGCGAGCGAGCGCAGGCGGCGGGCCTCGTCGAGCGCGAGATCGGCCGCTTGGGACACAACGGCCGCGACGGCCGGCGAGAGCCGATCTGGCAGTGGACGTACGTCCCGCACCTGCACCGCGACGATTGTCACCTTGGGATCGGCGCCGGTGAGGCGGGCGTTGGCGACCAGATGAGGCACGCCGAGGCCGTGGATGCTGCCAGAGCGCAGCTGCGTGGTGCCGGTCTCGTCTGGACCGAACTGGAACAGCGCGCCGGGCTCCGCGCCGGCGTCGATGCCGTCGATGACGACGACGCCGGCGCAGCTGCGGAAGTAGGGCAGCAGGCTCATGCCGGCGACCTCACCGAGGATGGCCTCGATGCCCGTTTCGATCTCGGCCGAGACGGTGGTCTGCGGGGCGGGGCAGGCTCGCGGCGGCTCGTCGACGTCCGCCTGACCCGCCCGCTCCATCAGCAGCCGGACGGCAGCCGGTCCGACGCCGTCGTCAGCCATCAGGGTGTTGCCGATACCGATGATGGCCACGCGCGGCGCGGCGTCGCCCGCCGCCTCGCCACGCCTCGCGTCCATCATGACTTCTGCTCGGGCTCGGCCTTCTGCTTCGGCCCATGCCTCATCTCTGCTGAGCGCCAGAAGAACATCATGGGCAGCTCGAAGACGGTCTCGGCAATCGCCAGGTAGATGTGGACGATGGCGATCAGGATGAAGACCCACATCGTCGCGTAGTGGACGGTGCGCACCCAGACGGGGCCGCCCATCCAGTAGGTCAGCGGCTCGAGGAAATGCGCGGTGGTCTGCCAGAGCTGCAGACCGGTGAGGGCGATCACCAGTGTGGCGGGGACGAGCACCAGGTAGGCGGCCTTCTGCAGCGGGTTGTACTTGAGCGTCCGCGGGTGAGTCTTGCGCAGGAAGAGGTAGTACTTGACCGTCGCGAAGGTCATGCGCATGTCGCCCTTCTCCGGCATGAACCAGCGGAAGTCGCGGATCCGCCGGCTACCGCCGGCGGCGGCAGATCCGCCCCCGACCACCGCCCACACCATGCGCATCAGGAAGGTGAGCACGAAGAACAGCGCTGCTATCAGGTGGATGGTCCGCATCGTGCTGAAATCCAGACCCCAGAAGGGGTAGTGGATGTAGAAACCGGTGAAGATCAGGAAGGTCAGGCTGACCACGTGGACCCAGTGGGTGGCGACGGCGATCAGCGGGTGCTCGGCGCGTGTCGTGTGCTCTGTCACGCCGCTCACCTGACCCGGAACTCGAGGACTCTGTTGCTCGTGGGTTCAATCACGTGAACCGCACACCCCATTCAGGGGTCGAAGGAGTGGACCAGCCGTAGTATCTCGAGCGGCCGCTCGGCGTCCTCCACCGTGTGGCCGACGAGGCACTCCTCGACCGGGCCTCGCACCCCCTTGTCGTCACGCGGCGAGAAGTTCCAGTTGGACGCGGGGACGGCCGAGAAGGTGTCGACCCTGTGGTCTTTGATCCGCACCCAGTGGCAGAGGGCGCCGCGCGGCGCGTCCCAGCCGCCTTTGCCGACGCCGCTCTCCGGCACTTCCGGCATGCTGTTGACCGGCGCCTTTGGGCCGAGCGCCTCGAGCTCCTCCGCCCAGCGCACGGCGTTGTCGATGTTGATCTTGGCCTTGAGCACGCGGGCAGCGATGCGGCCCAGGTCGCTCTGGAGCAGCTCGATCTTGCCCGGGGCGCCGATCGCCCTGAGTGTGCTGTCGACCACAGCCCTCGCCTCAGCTCGGCCCGAGCCGTAGGAGACGAGCATCTGCGCGAGCGGCCCGACCTCCATCGGCAGGCTGTCGTTGCCGTAGCGCACGGCCTGCGTCCAGTCGTACTTCTCGCCCGGCAGCTCCGGCCCGTCGATCGGCGCCAGCTGAGTGAACTCGATGTCTTCCTGGCCGACCTCCAGCGGGTGGCGGCCGTTGCCCGTGCCGTCGCTGAACCAGGAGTGTCCGGTGAACATGCGCGTGTCGTCCGGGTCGACCTTGCGCACCGGGACGACCGCCGCGCCCGGCTTTGTCGATAGGAACCCAAGGGTGTCGGTGAGGTCCTTGGCGAAGATGCCACCACGCGGGAAGAGCCGGTCGTACGGGTCCTGGCTCTTCTCGTCGAGCACGCCCCAGCTCAGGTAGTTGCCGTGGCCTTTGCCCTCGTTGGCGAGATCCATGTAGTGGGGGGCGATGGCGAGCAGATCCGGGATCATGATGTCGTCGATGAACTTCTTCACGATCGTCATGCGGCTCTTGAAAAAGGCGATCTGCTCGGGCGGTGGCAGCTGCGTCACGCCGCCCGGAGCGTAGTTCATGATCATCGGGAACTTGCCGCCCATGATCACGGCGCCGGCATCGTTGGCGGTCTGCTGCGCCTCGATCGCCAGCAGGTAGTGCGCGGTCAACTCAAGGTCCAGTTCCGGCGGCAGCTTGTAGCCGGGGTGGTCCCAGTACTGGCCGGCGAAGGGGCCGAGCTGGCCAGACTCGACGACGGCGCGCACCTGGTCCTGGACGGCCCTGAGCGCGGGCGTCGTCGGCTTGGCGCGCAACGCGTTCGGCACATTGACGTAGTCGAACGCGTTAAGGACGTAGAACCAGAGGATGTGGTCGTAGGCGATCTGGCTGGCTTCCATCATGTTGCGCACCAGGCGCGTGGCGTCGTCCATGCGCCCAACGCCCATGGCCATCTCACTGGCGCGCACGCCGTTCCAGCCGTGGGCCGTGGGGCAGACGCCGCAGATGCGCATGGCGAAGTGCCAGATGTCGCGCGGGTCCCGGTTCTTCATGAAGATCTCGAAGCCGCGGAAGAGTGTGGTGGTGTTCCAGGCGTCGGTGACGACACCGTCTTCGACGACGGCGGTGACGCGCAGGTGACCCTCGATGCGCGTCACTGGGTCGATCACGATCTTGCGGGCCATCACTCACCTTCCTGGCGGTCGTTGCCTGCGGGCGGCCGGTCGGCACCGTCTGACGACGGAGGTGCGCCGGCGGATTCGGCTTCTTCGGTTGCCTCTTCGTCGGTCGCCTCGGCGCCCGGCACTGTCTCCATGACGGCGCCGTGGCCCATGCGATGTGTCAGCGTCTGGCCGACGGCGTGGGCGGCGATCCCGGCGACGGTCGCGCCGGTCACTATGGCGCCGATGGTGCTGGGATGGATGCCGTCCGGGAGCTCGACGTCCGGCGAGCGATCGTAGAACGGCGTGAGCGTGTCCCAGAAGCCCGGCTCCGAGCACCCGGTGCAGGGGCCGTTGTCGATGCACCAGCTCAAGCCGCCGTTCCACTTGTTCGTCGGGCAGGGAGCGTAAGCCAGCGGGCCGCGGCAGCCGACCATCGCCCAGCACCAGCCCTTTCTGGTGCCGTCATCGCCGAAGGCCCGGATGAACTGGCCGTTGTCGAAGTGCTTGCGGCGTTCGCATTTGTCGTGAATCAGGTTCCTGTACAGGTGCTCCGGCCGGCCGATGGGGTCCAGCGCGGGGATCTTGTTGTTGGTGACGATGTACAGCAGCGTCGAGAGCATGTCTTCTGCCTGCCCGGGACAGCGGGAGATGTTGACCACCCTGGCGTCCGGGAAGCCGCCCTCATTACGCAGGAAGTCGCCGATGCCCTTGGCGCCCGTGGGGTTGGGATACGCCGCCTGGATGTTGCCGAAGCACGCGCAACTGCCGATCGCGATGGTCACCTTGGCCCGCGGGTAGGCTGCTTTGACGATCTCCACGGACGTCTTGCCGCCCACCGTCATGGCGTACGGCTGGTCGGTGGCGATGGCGCCCTCGCAGACGTAGTAGAATCCGCCCCGGTCCAGTGCCTTCTGGAACAGACCCTCGGCCTGGTCACCGGCGCTGGCCATGACGACCTCCTGGTAATCGAGCGAGATCGCCCGGAGGATGACCTGAGCGATGTTCGGTCGGCGCGCCTGCAGGAGGTTGACCGAGCAGCCGGTGCACTCCTGGAACTGTGACCAGATGACGACCGGCCGCCGGGCCAGCGTGGCGAGTGCGTCGGCGATTTCAGGCGCGGCCAGCCGGCTGACGCCGATCATGACACCGAGCGCGCCGCAGAACTTCAAGAACTCCCGGCGTGTGATGCCGGGAAACGAGGACATCTCCTCCATACACCGACCTCCGCTGCGCGGCTGCCGGGTGACTGGCCAGTCGCGTCCACGTCTCTGGGTCCTCACGGCCGGTCCGGCGAACCGAGCTCGTCGTTGCACTACCAGCCCCCGAACACATGATTTTACCGGTGTGGCAATGCGCGTCAAATGAGGACCTGAGGGGTGCGACCATCCCGATCCACGCACCCGTGGGGTTCAAATACTCGATCGTGCCCGTCCAGCACATGATCCTGGGCACCGCTGACGTTTAGCCAGCCATGCGTCACAGAAGCGCGGCCGTGCTCTCATCTACGTGTTGCTTCGTCAGCTGCTCGGCATGCTCTCCTGCAGGGACGGCCTCGTCGAGCAAGTCCGACTTGAGAAGCTCGTGCTTTGTCACGATGTTGCAACCCTTCGCCGGCACCTGAAGCGGCCCGTCGACCGGATTCCCGAAGCAGGTTGGCGATCTGTCTTGGACCAGCACGTGTAAAACACTACGTTGATGGTAATAACTAAAAGTGAGTAGCCCGGGACGCAGCGTTACCCGGGCACCGCGACGGAGGGACATGCAATGAACCGCAGAGTCTTTGACTACCTTGTGAGCTGGGCGGGCTTGGTCATCGCCGTCGTGCTCCTTGCGGTCGGTGGGCTGATGGTCTGGGGTCACGTCTACATCGATCACCAGGTCCACAACCAGCTCGCCGCCCAGAAGATCTTCTTTCCGCCCAAGGGCAGCCCGGCGATCGCGGCAGCGCCGTTTGCCGCCATGGGCAAGTACGCCGGCCAGCAGCTGACCACCGGCGCCCAGGCCGAGACCTACGCCAACCACTTCATCGCCGTGCACCTGAGCGAGGTCGCCGGCGGTAAGACCTACTCGCAGGTGAGCACCGCGGCCCTGGCCGCGCCGACCAACACCACCCTGAAGACCGAGGAAGCCACCCTGTTCCAGGGCACGACCCTGCGCGGCATGCTGCTCAACGCCTACGCCTTCGGCACGATCGCGACCATCGCCGGCATCGGCGCCATCGTGAGCTTCGTCGGAGCGGCGATCCTGCTGGTCCTCGCCGGACTGGGCTTCGCCCACGCCCGCCGCCTGTCCTCTGAGGCCGCGCGCACGGCCGCGATCGGCGCATCCGACCGAGTCGACCAGCTCAAGGCGGCCTGACCGGGCGCCTTCCACGGCCACAGCTCGAAGAAGACCTGCCGAGGGGCGCCGCACGGCGCCTCTCGGCACGCTGCCTGCCACACTGGCGACGCCTTTTCGCCACGTCTGCCGAATCAGACCCGGTAGGGAAGCACGGGGGCGGCCTTGCGGATGGCTGCCTTGTCGCATGCTTGCTTGATGGCTTTGGCACTCGCTCGTTCGTTAGCGAGGCGCAGGTTGCAGGGCTCAACTTTCAGAGTCTGAGGCTCCTACGATGCGAGCACCCTGATCTCGGCCCAACGCGACTCTACGACCTTCATCTTGTGGACGGCCGCACCAGCGCTGGGAGACGTTTCCGAGATGAGCATGACAGACGCTTCTGCCACGGTGACGACGTCGCCGTCAACGCGTTGCAGTGCCGGTAGCGCCGTGCTTGACACGCGCCACGTCGACCCCTCGAAACAGACCCGATCGCCGACTTCTGGCAGGAGCACGCCGATTCCCCTTCCGACTGACACACGAAAATCCAATCATGCGTGGGAGAAGGCGCGCAGGGCAAGGCCAAAGTGCGGACTGGCGAGGGCCGTCCTATGAACCTCGGAAAAATGATCGGCGCCGTCAAGAGCCGATCGGAGACCAGCCCTTTGAGTAGTCTTGACGGAGAGATTGGCGACCTGGAGCGGGTCAACGAGCACTCGTCGGCTTACCACCATGGCTGCGGTGTGGTCGTTCTTGGTCGTAGAGTGCCTGAGGGGTACCAAAACCCCGATTCGCCATCGGACCAGCGGTTTTCTAGGATACAGCGAGCTCTTCTGGCGAAACCTGGGGGGACTGGTTCACGAGTACAAGGTTGCGGCATGATTGAGTATTTGTACCTCACAGGTGGAGCCGCAGATCGGCGTCGACTCGAGAGCGAGCTGCGGGCGGCCGGGCGACTACTTGCCGCTGGTGAGGCGCCTGCCGCGGCCGAGCGTCTGCACGCCATCGTCGGCCGAAGCATCCTGCCGCCCGGCCAGGAGGCGAACGCGCGCTACCTGTTGGGTCGCGCCCTCGGCGCCTGCGGCGATCGCCTCGGCACGGCCCGCGAATGGAGCCTGGTCCTGCGTCTGGACGCAGCTGCCGCACCGCCGCAGCCGCTCATGGACGCGGATGAGTTTGAGTCAGTTGCTGAAGCGGCTCTGGCCGAACTGCCGCGGGAGCTTCTCGACCAGCTGCAAAACGTGGCTATCCTCGTCACCGATCGTCCCTCGGAGGAGATGGTGGCCGGCGGCATCGACCCCCGCATCCTCGGTCTCTACCACGGCGTGCCGATGACCAGGCGCTCGATCAGCTTCGGTGCGCCGTACGCCGATACGATTCACCTCTTTCGCGCCAACTTGGAGCGCGTCTGCGCGACGCGCGCTGCATTGGCCGAGCGTATTCGCATTGCGGTGCTGCACGAGACGGCTCACTACTTCGGTTACACGGAGCAGCAGCTCCGACGCATGGGACTGGCCTGAGGCGAGCGCTACGCACAGCGTGTGTGCTCGTCGAGCCCGAGTCGAGAAACGGGACCTTGGCGAGGTCAGGGTGGAGTGGAACCCTGACAGTTGGTCCTGAGGGGTGCGTTCTTCCCCGATTCACGCTGCAGTTCGGTGATACTCGCGGGTCAGATTGGCCCCGCCCCCCGCTGATACTCGCCAATGAGCCTGGACCCTGTCGGACGAGGCGCAGAACCGAACCTGGCCCCGGCTCAGCGGCCCTGCTCGCCGCCCTCGCAGTCTCGCCTTGTGGTCCATCTTCCTTTCGCATCCGCGCGCAGTCACAAGGGGCCGGCAACGGTGGCAGCGGAACCGGTTCAGCCAAAACGCAGAGCGCGGACGTCGTGGCCATCGCCCCAGTCAAAGGCGGCGATGAGCTCTGCGGCATCGGCATCGACCTGCGGCAGGACGTGCGAGTAGATGTCGAGTGTGAAGGCCACGGTGGCATGTCCCAGCCGCCGGGAGACGATCGCCGGGTTGACCCCCTTGGCCAGGGCGACGCTGGCATAGGTGTGACGCAGCCCGTGCAAGGGGATCGGCGGCAGCGCCGCGGCGGCAACGAGGCGCACAAACAGCGCGCTGATGCGCTCGGGGTGCAACTGCTCACCGTCGGGCTGGGTGAACACGCGCCCGCTGTCGATCCAGCCATCGCCGAGTACCTGCTGTTCTGCCAGGTGCAGCGACGCCCAGTGGAGAAGCAGCGCGACGGTCTCGGCGTCGAGGGCGATCAGCCGCCGCCCCCGCTTGGTCTTGAGCTCGGTCTCGATCAGGTGACCGTTGACCGGCACCAGGGCCCGCCTGATCGCCACGCGGCTGTTCTCGACGTCGAGGTCGCGCCAGGTCAGGCGGAGCGCCTCGCCGCGCCGACAGCCGGTCATCGCCAGAAAGCGCCACAGAGGGTAGAGGCGCTGGTCGCGCACGCTGTCCAGAAAGGCGTGCAACTGCTGTTCGCTCCACACGGCCAGCTCTCTGTGTTGGGCCGAGGCCCGCGGCGGGTCGGCGGCATCCACGACATTGAGCTGGACGTATCCCCAGCGCACGGCGTCGCGCAGGGCGCGATGCAAGGTGGTGTGCACCAGGTGCACGGTGGTGGGGGAGAGACCGCCTGCACCGCGCACGCGGCCACTTTCGAGCAGCGTGGCGTAGAGCGCGTTTACCTGCGAGGCGTTCAAGCTCTGCAACTTCACCGCGCCGAGCTGCGGGACGAGGTGCTGCTCGACGACGATGCGATAGAAAGAGAGGGTCGTCTCTCGCAGGCCGCTCTTGATCGCCGGCAGCCAGACCTTGACCAGGAACTCGCGCAGGGTGAGGTGACTGGGCGGCACGTAAGTGCGTTCGTGAGAGGTGCCAAAACCCCGATTCGCCATCTGAGCAGCGGTTCTCTAGGATGCAGCCATGGTCTTCTCACTCCTCTACATGGTCTTGCGCGCCGTCTTTCGTTTGGCGCTTGCAGGCGATCCACGAGACCGCGAGGTCGAGACCCTAGCAGGCTGCTGAAATACGCC
>PLTW01000090.1 GCA_003164655.1 Actinomycetota bacterium | reverse complement strand
AGAGCTGCGACGAGCCGAAGAACTCCTTGAGCGCGGCGACCACCGGCCGAATGTTGACCAGGGTCGCGGGCACGATGGTGTCGGGGTCCTCGGTGGTGAGCCGTTCCTTGATGACCCGCTCCATGCGCGTGAGGCCTATGCGGAAGCTGTCCTGGACGAGCTCGCCGACGGTGCGCAGGCGGCGGTTGCCGAAATGCTCGTACTCGTCGAGCTCGGAGGCGATGTCTTCGCGCCGCGAACCGATGAGGTTCATGGCGGCGTCGGCGTAGTCTTTGGAGTCGTCGGGCACGCCCAGCTTGGGCGGCAGGGCGATCAGGCGACGGATGAGCTCGACGATGTCCATGGTCGTAAGGACACGCACATCGCCTGCCGGCCGGTCCTCGGGCGCCACGTGACCGTGCAACCGCGAGTTGAGCTTGTGGCGACCGACGCGCGAGAGATCGTAGCGCTTGGGGTCGAAGAACAGGCCGCGCAGCATGGTGGTGGCCGAGTCCAGGGTCGGCGGCTCGCCGGGGCGCTGCTTGCGGAAGAGTTCGATGAGCGACTCCTCTTGCGAGGTCGTGGAGTCGCGGTCGAGCGTGTTCTTGATATAGACGGAATCGTCGAACAGCTTGAGGATGTCTTCGTTGCCGCCACAGCCCATGGCGCGCAGCAGCACGCTCACCGGGAACTTGCGCTTACGGTCGATGCGCACGTTGACGGCGCCCTTTTTGTCGATCTCGAGCTCGAGCCACGAGCCGCGTTGCGGCATGAGGTTGGCGATCAGCACCTGCTTCTCGCGCTCGGCCTGCTTGGGCTCCATGATGTAGGCCCCCGGCGAGCGCACGAGCTGGGTGACGACCACCCGTTCGGTGCCGTGGATGATGAACGTGCCGCGCTCGGTCATCATGGGGAAGTCGCCCATGAAGACGTGCTGCTCACGGATCTCACCGGTCTCCTCGTTGACGAAGCGCACGACCATGGTGAGCGGCGCCGAGAAGGTCATGTCTTTGTTGCGGCACTCCGCGATCGGCTTTGAGGGTTCGCCGAACTGGTACTCGCCGAACTCGACGAGGAGCTTCTCGGAGTAGTCACGGATGGGCGAGATGTCCTGGATGGTCTCTTTGAGACCCTCCTCGAGGAACCACTTCCACGACGCCCTCTGGATGTCGATGAGGTTGGGAACCGGCAGAGGCTGGTCCAGCTTGGCAAAAGACGTGCGCGCGCGAGGACACTTCGGCTGGTTCAAGTGGAGACTCCTCTCGGTAGGCTAAAGCAGCGGACGGCAAGCCGCGGGGAGGCTGAGGCTGAGCTACGGCTGATCGCGGCGGACGGCACGACCGCATAGAGTACACGAGTATGTGAAGCATGGCAAGGGGTTGTGAGTCGTGGGCGTCCACGACTCACTCCCCCCAAGCCAGGGCTTCGAGGGCGGCGCAGGCCACCCCGCGGGGTCGTGCGGGTGTCTATTTGACGTCGACGGTGGCGCCGGCTGCCTCGAGCTGCTTCTTGGCCTCTTCGGCCTCGTCTTTGTTGACGCCTTCCTTGACCGGCTTCGGGGCCTCTTCGACGACCGCCTTGGCCTCTTTGAGGCCGAGCCCGGTAAGGGCGCGAACGACCTTGATGACCTCGATCTTCTTCTCGCCGTAGGACTGCAGGACGACGTCGAAGCTCGTCTGCTCCTCTTCGGCTTCGGCTTCGGCGGCGGCGGCGGGTCCGGCGGCCACGGCGACCGGAGCGGCCGCGCTCACGCCGAACTCGTCTTCGAGGGCATGGACCAGCTCGGCCAGGTCGAGAACGCTCATCTTCTTGATCTGTTCGATGAGCTCGTCTTTGGTAAGTGTCTTGTCTGCCACGTCAGTTCACCTCGTCGTTGGAACGTGTCGATTCGGATGGAGTGGCGAGCACGGGCGGCCGTCAGGCCTCGCCGGCCGCCGTCTTTTGCTCGACGATCTGCTGCAGTGCCCGGGCAAAGCCCGAGATCGTGCCTTGCAGCACCGTGACCAGACCGGTCAGCGGAGCCGCCATCGTGCCGACCACCTGGGCGAGGAGCACGTCGCGCGGCGGCAGCGCCGAGAGCGCCCGCACGCCGTCGAGGTCGACCGTCACGCCCTGCAGCAGGCCGCCGCGCACCACGAGTTGCGGATGGGTGCGCATGAAGTCGACGAGCGCCTTGGCGGGCGCCACCGGGTCGTCGCCGCAAAAGGTCACCGCCGTGGGTCCGCTGAGCAGCGGCGCGATCTGGTCGCGGCCGGCGTCGGCGGCAGCGCGGCGCGCGAGGGTGTTCTTGAGCACGTGGAGGGTCGCGCCGCCGTCGCGCAGCTTGGCGCGCAGCTCGGTGAGCTCGGCGACCGTGAGGCCGCGGTAGTCGCTCAGGTACAGCGCCTCGGTCGCGGCCAGCAGCCGCGTCGCCTCCGCGACCACCGCCTCTTTGTCTTTGCGCAGCATGTGAGACCTCGCTGTCGGACGAAAAAACCCGCTCCCGGACGGGAACGGGCGGACTCCGGACGTGCTGGTCTGCCGCGCTTCTCGCCTCGGGCGGGCGGGCCACACCGGCCCATTTACGCTCCCCACCGGGGAGCACCGACCTTCTTAGGCCGCAGCGCCAAAAACGCGCCGCGAGTGCGCAGTATAGGTGTTCGCGGCGCCGCCGGCAACTGCGCCTGCCGGCGGCGCCGGGCGAGCTAGGCTTCGAGCAGGTCGCGAGTGCGCGACGAGTCAAGCTCGATTGACGGCCCCATGGTCGAGGTGAGGTTGACGCTGCGCAGGTAGCGGCCCTTCGCGGCGGCCGGCTTGGCGCGCAGGATCTCGTCGAGCACGGCGCCGTAGTTCTCGACGAGCTGCGTCTCGTCGAACGATTTCTTGCCGATGCTCAGGTGGATGATGCCGCTGCGGTCGGTGCGATACTCGACCTTGCCGGCCTTGGCGTCGGAGACCGCTTTGGCGACGTCGAAGGTGACGGTGCCCGACTTGGGGTTGGGCATGAGGCCGCGCGGGCCGAGGATGCGGCCCAGCTTGCCGACGGTGCCCATCATGTCGGGCGTGGCGATGGCCACGTCGAAGTCGAAGTGGCCGTCCTGGATCTGCTTGGCGAGGTCGTCGGTGCCGACGATGTCGGCGCCGGCCTCGCTGGCCTCGCGGGCCTTCTCGCCCTCGGCGAACACGGCGACCCGCATGGAGCGGCCGGTGCCGTGGGGCAGGATCGTGGTGCCACGTACGATCTGGTCGGCGTGACGCACGTCGACGCCAAGGCGAAAGTGGACCTCGACGGTCTCGTCGAACTTGGCCGTGTCGAGCGCCTTGAGCAGACGCATCGCTTCCAGCGGGCTGTACACCCTGTTGGCGTCGATCGCCGCCCGGGCTGCCTGATACTTGCGGCCGTGAGCCATGGTTCCTCCTCGTGGTTCTGGCGGCGGCCAGGGTGGCCGCCTCCCACCGCGGGCGCCGGCCGGCGCCCGCTCCTGCCTTGTCAGTCGCTGTCTTTGGTCTGCCCCACCGTGATGCCCATGCTGCGCGCGGTGCCTTCGATGATGCGCATCGCGGCCTCGACGTCGTTGGCGTTCAGGTCGGGCATCTTGAGCTCGGCGATCTCGCGCACCTTGTCGCGCGATACGTTGGCGACCTTGGTGCGGTTGGGCTCGCCGGAGCCCTTGTCGACCCCGGCCGCTTCGCGCAGCAGCACGGCGGCCGGCGGCGTCTTGGTGATGAAGGCGAACGAGCGGTCTTCGAAGACCGAGATCTCGACGGGGATGATCGTCCCGTTCTGAGCCTGCGTACGGGCGTTGAACGCCTTGCAGAACTCCATGATGTTGACGCCGTGCTGGCCCAGGGCGGGCCCGACCGGAGGCGCCGGGTTGGCGGCGCCCGCGGGAATCTGCAACTTGATCACTGTCATGACCTTCTTGGCCACGTCATCCTCGCTTCGTCAGGGAATCGCTGCTGTCAGCCGGTTTTCTTGACCTGCTCGAAGCCCAGCTCGACGGGCGTTTCGCGGCCGAAGATCGAGACCATCACCTTGAGCTTGTTCTGGTCGGCGTTGACTTCGGAGACCTCGCCCGAGAAGTCGGACAGCGGACCCGAGGTGACGCGCACGACTTCGCCCACCGAGAACTCGGCTTTCTGCTTGGGACGTTCGACGGAGGCGGTGTGCAGGATGCGGTCGACTTCGGCCCGCGAGAGCGCCACCGGCTTGTTGGCGGCGCCTACGAAGCCGGTCACGCCGGGCGTGTTCTTGACGGCCGACCACGACTCGTCGGTGAGCTCCATCTGCACCAGCACATAGCCGGGAAACACGCGCTTCTCGGTCGTGATCTTCTCGCCGTCTTTGGTCTCGACGACCTGTTCGGTGGGCACGACGACGCGCACGATCGCCTCTTGCTGAGCCATCGAGACGATACGGTGCTCGAGGTTCTCCTTGACCTTGTTCTCGTGGCCCGAGTACGTGTTGACCACATACCACTGGAACACACCGACTCCGTTTCTGTTACTTGGGCAGGATGTACTGCAACACGTGGGCGAAGACCCAGTCGAGCACCCCGGTGTAGAGGCCGGCTATAGCCACCGCCACGAGGACCACCAGGGTCGATACGAGCAGCTCGCTGCGGGTCGGCCAGGTGACCTTCGACAGCTCGACGCGCACGTCGCGCAGGAACCGGCCCATGCTGAAACCCTGTTTCTGGCCGGAGCGCGTCTGGGCTCGCTGTTTGGCCTGGCCGGCCTTGGTGGTGCGCTTGGCCGGCGCCCCTTTGCTTGAGCGTGCGTCGCGCTTGCCGGTCGGCGTGGAGTCGGACTTTTTGCCCGGCCCCGTCTGATTGTGCTTCACGGCTTTCGCCACGACCATGCTCCGTTTCGGCTGGCAGGGCTGGAGGGGCTCGAACCCCCGACCCCCGGTTTTGGAGACCGGTGCTCTACCAATTGAGCTACAGCCCTAAGGAAGCCTGACGCCGTACCGCTCGTTCGAGCGGACCGACGCCGGTCCTAACGAGTTTCCTTATGGACGGTGTGCCGCCCGCACCAGCGACAGTACTTTTTGAGCTCGATGCGGTCGGGATCGTTCTTCTTGTTCTTGTTGGTATGGTAGTTGCGACGCTTGCAATCCTGGCAAGCGAGAGTCACCAGTTGGCGCACGCTGTCACCCTTTCACAGAAAGCAAGTTAGGATAGCAGGCCTCCGCGAGGGGGTCAACGAGCCGCGGCCCGGCCCGGCGCACATGCCGCCGACCGCGCCCACGACGCCTCGCGGCGCCCCCTGGCGAGGCGTGAGTATACCAGACGACGCAGGCGCCGCAACACGCCGCCGCGGCGTTGCCGGCCGTTGCGCCGCCCGCCGCGAGCTGCGGCCGTCGCTTTTTCGGCGCCCGCCGGCCGCCGGGCGCCCGGCGCCGCGGGTGGCGTGTAGAATCCTCGGCGACCGGAGACAGGTGTGCCGTGGAAGACGACCCCAGTAACCAGGAGACGGAGGCTGCTCCCACCGTCGGGGCGCCCGTCTCGTCGGCGGCGGGCCGGCGGCAGGCGCCCGGCGGCGTTCAGACCTTCGGCGTCACGCGCAGCCTGCGACCCGGCCAGGTACCGTGGGGCTGGCGCGACGTCCTGTACGCCGTCCTCATCGCCGCGGCGCCGATCGCCGTCCTCACCGTGCTGGGCACGGTCTCCAGCCGCGGCACAACCACCACCAGCCAGGCGCCGACCGCCGGCTATGCCCTGGCGGCCATCCTCTCCACGGTGGTGGTCGACGTCTGGCTCGTGTTCTGGGCCTGGTTCTTCTCGCTGCGCAAGTACCGGCTGTCTTTCGCCAGCTTCGGCTTTCGCGGCTACGAGGAGAGCAGCTCCTGGGCGGTGGCCGCCGTCATCATCGTCGGCGGCGTGCTGGCCACCACCATCCTGGGCAACGTGAGCGACTACGCCTACCGCAGGATCGTCGGTCCGGTGCCCAAAGAGAATGTGGTGACGATCTTCCCTCACACCTCCGCCGGACTCTTGCTGTTCATCGTCCTCGCCGTACTGGTCGCCCCGCTGCTCGAGGAGACCTTCTTTCGCGGCTTCGTCTTTCAGGGCCTGGCGCGCTCCTGGGGACCGTTGCTGGGGGGTGTCGTCTCGGCGCTGGTCTTCGCCGCCTGGCACCAGCAGCTGTCGGTGCTGATCCCGATCTTCGGGCTCGGGCTCCTGCTGGCGGCGGCCTTCTACTGGACGAAGTCGATCTACACCAACATCGCCTTCCACGGCGTCTTCAACGCCCTCGGCATCCTCGCCTGGTGGTTCGTTCACACGAAGGGCTGAAACGGGGGGGCGGCGCCGGGCCCGCGCGGCGCTTAACCGAGCAGCGTGGGCTTGCGCAGCTCGCGGCAGCGGCAGCCGGCTTGCTCGTGGCTCAGCGACGCCGCGGCGTCGAGCACGATGCGGCCCATAAGCCGGGCGTCGTCGGTGAAGCGGCGCTTGAGCTCGTCGTGGCTCCAGTCGGCCACGACGCCCTCGCCGTAGTTGACGATGAGGTAGATGCCGGCATAGCAGGCGCCGATGTCGCGCGCCAGCCAGACTTCGGGCGAGAAGCTCTGCCCGACGACATCGCCGCCGGCCTGCAGGTGGCGGACCTCGGCCGGCGACTCAAAGCGCGGACCCTCGGTCACGACGTACACGCCGCGCGTGAAGAGCCGGCGGTCGGGCGCCAGGCGCCGCGCCGCGCGCGAGAGCGCCGCCCGGCCGACCGGGCAAACGGGCTCGCGCATGATGAGCAGCCGGCCGCCGACCACACCCTCGACGGCGCGGTCGGTCGTCAGGTCGACGAAGTCGTCGCAGATCACGAGGTCGCCCGGGTCGAGCAGGTGGTTCAGGCTGCCGACGCCGGCCTCGGAGAGAATGCGGCGTACGCCGGCGCGATACAGCACGCTGAAGACCTGGCGCGAGGCGAGTCCGCGCGGCACGCCCGGTCGCCAGCCGTGCAGGCGAACGTGCAGCACCGGCTCGCCGGCCAGCGTGAAGAGCCGGAACGGCGGGCTGTCGCCGTAGGGAGTCTCAAAGACGAGATCGTCGTCGAGCGGCGCGGCGTCGGGGTGGAGATCGTCGGGGAACGGTGCGCCCTGCGTGGCCGAGCCGCCGATGACGGCCAGCCGTGCGGCCGGCACGACCGCCGTCGGCACGTGTCAGAACCCCGAGATCTGGGTGGGGACCCGCACGGCGACGAGCTGCACGTGGTCGCCGTTGTCGGTCGTGAACTGCCGCAGGTCCTGGTGGAGCTGTGCGGGGAAGGCGCGCACGGCGCCCAGCACGGTCTCGCCGGCCGTGACGTCGGCGCCGATCGCCACCTGGGCCTTGACCACGTGCGTGATGATGAGGAGCAGGCTGGGATCGTCGGCGAGCTGGAGCTCGATCTCGGTGTCGTCGTAGCGCCCCAGCAGCTTGTAGGCGGTGACCGCGATCACGCGGCCGTCGACCGGGCTGTAGATGAACGCGCCGGGCACGGCCCCCACATCGAGGCCGGCGGTGCGCGACGACGAGTCGCTGGCATCGCCGCCCGTCATGTAGTAGCGCATGCCGCCTTTGGCGAAGAGGACGGCGAGCGTGCCCGCGACGCCCGACGAGTCGCCCGGCCGGCCCACAGGCGTGAGGGCGACGCTGTTGGCGTTGTCGACCGGGTGAAAGCCGACCGCCGTGGTCGCCTCGAGCTTGACCGGCAGCAGAAGGTCGATGTTCTCGAGCCGGGCGACGACGATGCGCCGGTCGACCGCGCTGGCCTGACCGAACTGTGAGACGACATTGGCGGAAGGCACGAGGGCCGGTGCGGCAGACGGCCAGGCATAGGCAGCCCAGACCGCGGCGAGGACGAGAGGGACGACCACCGCGATGGCCACGATACGCCGGCGCCTGACTTGACGCCGGCGGACCCTCTTGGCCTGCCGTCGTGCGTTACTCAGGCTGTGCATGCCCGCAAGGGTATACGCGTGGCGACCCCGATGCAACCGCCGGCGACCACGCGGTGGGGGCTGCGCCCGGATGCGCGGTTGTCATGGACGACAACACCTTTCTCGCCTCCACCCCTCGTAGCAGGCCCCAGCCGTATCAAGTCCGTCGCAACCACCCCCGATATCACTACTACGCGTCTCGTGTAAGCAAGACCCGGCCCCCGGCGCCGGGACGGACGTGCGGAGGTGGCCATGAAGCGACTCGCCCTGTGCATCGTCCTCGCTGCCTTCGCCGCGCTCACCGTAGTCCCGGCCGCCTCGGCCAAGGCGGTCAGCCTGACCAGGCCCGAGAAGCAGCTGCTGGCGCTCGTCAACCACGTGCGCGTCCAGCACGGGCTGCCCAGAGTCGCCGCGGTCGCCACCCTCGAACGCGCTGCGCGAGCTCACTCCCGCGAGATGGTGCGTCGCGACTACTTCAGTCACAGCTCGTTCAACGGCCAGTCGTTCATGACCCGCCTGATGCGCTTCGGCTACTCCACCTCCGGCTGCCGGAGCTGGTCGGTGGGCGAAGACATCGCTTACGGCTGGCAGGCCAGCGGCACGCCTCAGGCCATCTTCAGCGCCTGGATGCACAGCCCGCCGCACCGCGCCGTGATCCTCACCAAGAGCTTCCGCAACGTCGGCATCGGCAGAGCCCAGGGCACGTTCAAGGGCATCTCCGACATCGTCATCTACACGCTGGACTGCGGGGCGCGGACCAGCCTGTAGATCGTCCAGCAACGAAACGTCCGGTCACGGGCGCGGCGACCGCACGGCCGCCGCGCCCGTTCCTGTCTCGCTCTGTCTCGGTCATCGGCTAGGATTGAGCCATGGCCGATCTGTCGTTTCTGACCGACGGCTCGCACGAGCAGGTCGTCTACGTCACGCACCGCGCCGCGCGAGCGGCGCGCGTCGCACCGCTGCCCGCCGGCCTGCCGGCGGCCCTGGCCGCCGGCCTGGCCGACCAGGGCATCACCACGCTGTTCAGCCACCAGCGCCGCGTCTGGAACCTGCTGGCGGAGGGCCGCAACGTGGTCGTGGCGACGGGCACCGCCAGCGGCAAGTCGCTGGCGTTCGCGCTGCCGGCGCTCGACGCCTTCGCCCGCGACCCGCACAGCCGGGCGCTCTTTGTCTACCCCACCAAGGCGCTCGCCCAGGACCAGGCTCGCAAGCTCAGCCGGCTGCGCCTGCCCGGCGCCGTCGCCGCCCTGTACGACGGCGACACGCCCCAGGCGCAGCGGGCCCGCATCCGCGCCGCCGCCACCATCCTCATGACCAACCCCGACATGCTGCACGTCGGCATCCTGCCGGGCCACGAGCGCTGGGCCGAGTTTCTCCATCACCTGCGCTTCGTCGTGCTCGACGAGGCCCACGTGTACCGCGGCGTGTTCGGCTCGCACGTCGCCCAGGTGGTGCGCCGCCTGCGCCGGCTGTGTGCGGCCTACGGCTCGCAGCCGCAGTTCGTGCTGGCCTCGGCGACCATCGCCAACCCGCGACCGTTCGCCGAGCGGCTCGTGGGCCTGCCGTTCGTGGCCATCGACGACAACGGCGCGCCGCAGACCGAGCAGACGATCGTGCTGTGGAACCCGCCGTTTCTCGACGTCGCCCTCGGCGTGCGCAAGAGCGCCCTCGCCGAGTCGAGCTACGTGCTGGCCGAGACGGTCCTCGCCGGGCGGCGGGCGATCGACTTTGCGCCGAGCCGCAAGGCGGCCGAGCTGATCTACGGCTACACGCGGCGGCGCATTGAAGACCGCGACCCTCGCGGCGCCGACGCCGTCATGCCCTACCGGGCCGGCTACACGCCGCAGCAGCGGCGCGACATAGAGAAGCGTCTGTTCGACGGCGAGCTGCGAGCCGTGGTGGCGACCAGCGCCCTCGAGCTCGGCATCGACGTCGGCAGCCTCGACGTGGCGCTCGTCACCGGCTTTCCCGGCACCATGACCAGCCTCTGGCAGCGCTGGGGCCGCGCCGGTCGCACCGGCAAGGGCTGGGCGGTGCTCGTCGCCGGCCAGGACGCCCTCGATCAGTACTTCATGCGCGAGCCCGAGCGCCTGCTTTCGCGGGCGGTCGAAGACGCCGTCGTCGATCTCACCAATCCCCACATCCTCGCGGCTCACCTGAGCGCCGCGGCCTACGAACGGCCGCTCGACGAGGGCGACGAGACGTACTTCGGCGCCGCCGGCATGGCGCGCGCGGCGCAGCTTGCCGCCGCCGGCCAGCTGCGCCGCAGCGCGGCGGGCGATCTCGCCTGGTCGCAGTCCCACTCCCCCGCGCCGCGCGTCGGGCTGCGCTCGGCTTCGGCCGAGACGCTGGTCATCGCCGACGGCCGCGACGGCACGGTGCTGGGCACGGTCGAGCGCGAACGCGTGTTTCGCACGGCGCACCCCGGGGCCGTATACCTGCACCTCGGCGAGAGCTACCTGGTGCGGCAGCTCGACCTCGACGCCGCCACGGTGGTCGTCGAGCCGTTCTCGGGCGCCTGGTACACACAGGCCAGGATCGAGAAGCACGTGGTGATCGCCGGCGCCGCGACGCCGCGACCGCTGCCCGGCGGCGGCGCCCTGTCGTTCGGCGTCATCGAGGTGACCGAGCAGGTCGTCGCCTACCAGAAGCGCGAGCTCGACGGCGGCGAGGTGATCGACACGGTCGCGCTCGATCTGCCCGAGCAGGTCTTCACCACCGAGGCGCTGTGGTTCACCCTGCCGCCGGAACTGCTCGCCGTCCAGGCCGGCGAGGGCGCCGAGCTCGGCGCCCTTCATGCCGCCGAGCACACCTGCATCGCCGTCCTGCCTCTGTATGCGATGTGCGATCGCTGGGACATCGGCGGCCTGTCGACGGCCTGGCACTGGCAGACCGACCTCGCCACGGTCTTCATCTACGACGGCCATCCGGGCGGGATCGGCCTCACGCGGCGCGCCTACGACGCCTTCGACGAGCTCGCCGCCGACGCCGCCCTGCTGATCGCCGAGTGCCCCTGCGAGGCCGGCTGCCCCTCGTGCGTGCAAAGCCCCAAGTGCGGTAACTTGAACGAACCGCTGCACAAGCAGGGAGCGCTCGCGCTCCTGCGGGCCCTCTCGGCCCGCGACTCGGACACGAAAGGAACGCAGACATGACGGCACCCGACACCCAGACCGGCGTAACGATCGAGCGCCTCGAACCCGCGCAGATCGCGGCGCTCGAGCCGCTGTGGCGCTCACTGATCGACCACATCCGCGAGCTGGGCTCCGTGGTCGAGATCGTGCCCCACGAGGAGTCGTGGCCGCGCCGCCAGGCGATCTACGAGGAGCTGCTCGCCGACGGCGAGTCGTTTGCCCTCGGCGCCCGGCGCGACGGGCGGCTGATCGGCTATGCCGTGGTCCACGTCGCGCCCCCCGACGCCGTGTGGTTCACCGGCGACCGCTACGCCGAGCTCACCTCGCTGTGCGTCGCCGCCGACGAGCGCGGCGGCGGCCTGGGGACGGCCCTGCTCGACGCGGTCGAGGCCGGCCTTCTCGAACGCGGTCTCGACCAGTACGTGATCGGCGTCGACACCGTCAACCCCGACGCCCAGCGCTTTTACGAACGACGCGGCTTTCGCGACGGCTTTCACCTGATGCACGGCTGGGTCGGCGGCGGCCGCGGCGGCGACGGCAGGAGCGACGGCAGGAGCGGCTCCGCAAGCGGCAGCAACGGCAGTCCCGAGACGGCCATGCACGGCGACGACTGATGCCGCCGACCTACGTCAGCGTGATCGGCGGCAGCACCTGCACGGCCGCGGTCGCCGCGCTCGGCGAGCAGCTCGGAGAGCTGCTCGCCGAGCGCGGCTGCGTCGTGGTCAACGGCGGCGCCTCGGGCGTGATGGAGGCGGTGGCGCGCGGCGTGCGGCGCCGCGGCGGCACCTGCCTGGGCATCCTGCCGGGCCTCGACCGCGGCGCCGCGGCGCCCGACCTCAGCCTGTCGGTCGTCACCGGCATGGGGCATGCGCGCAACCTCGCCGTCGTGGCCAGCGGCGACGTGGTCATCGCCCTGGGCGGCTCCTGGGGCACGTTGTCAGAGATCGGGCTGGCGCGCTCGATCGGCCGCGAGGTGGTGCTGCTCGAGAGCTGGACCGTGACGCCCACCCAGAGCGAGCCGGACGGCCTTCATCGGGCGGCCGACCCGGCCGAGGCCGTCGCGCTGGCCCTCGCCCTCGCGGGCGGTGCGGGCGGTGCGGGCG
>PLTW01000154.1 GCA_003164655.1 Actinomycetota bacterium | reverse complement strand
GACAATGGCGCTGCGCTACGAGTGAGGGTGCTTTGCGCTTTCTTTGAGCCACGGGATCTGCGCGGCCGCGTCCTTGGCCGTGGGCCTGTCGCCGGTGTGCTCATGGCAGACGACGCCAGACCTGCCCCGCGTCGGCCATGGTGAGCGCGATGACAGCCTGCGTCTCGGCGCCGCCGACGCTCGTTCCGCCGCGCGCGCCTCTGCTGGTGGCGATGTAGCCGGCCGCCTTGTGCCTCGCGCCGCGAGCAACGGCTGCTCCCGCGCCGCGAACAACGGCTGCTCCCACGCCGCGAACAACGGCTGCTCCCACGCCGCGAACAACGGCTGTTGCCCTTTCGAGGCAGAGACCTACTCTTCATACTATGAAAGAAGGCCCGCAGAAATGCGGAGCATCGGGTCAGCGCCTCGAGTATTCGGGAATCTACCGTGCGGTGCGACTGTGCAGGGAGGAGCGTCCATGGGTTCGCAGGTGCAAGGCAAAGGCGGCGTGATCATGCCATCGTCGGCCGCCCTGCGTCGGGCGGCCGCGGTCGTGGCCGACGCCGTGGCCCACGAGCGCGGCGCGCTGGACGAGCGCCAGGCGAAGGCGCTGTTGGCCGACTACGGGATCGCCGTCCCCGAGGGCGGCGTGGCGCGCAGCGAAGACGAAGCGGTGGCCATCGCCCGGCGACTCGACGGACCGGTGGCCGTCAAGGCCGTCGGTCCGGACATCACCCACAAGACCGAGCGCGGTCTGGTCGCCTTGAACCTCCACGGGGACGATGCCGTCCGGGCCGCGGCGCGCTTGCTTACGGAGCTCACCGCAGGCCAGGATGCCGTGCTGCTGGTCGAGCGCATGGTCCGGGGAGCGCGCGAGCTGATGATCGGCATGAAGCGTGATCCTCTCTTTGGTCCGGTCGTCGTTTTTGGCGTCGGGGGGATCTTCACCGAGGCTCACAGGGACATCACGCTCGGCGTGACGCCGCTGCACGACCGTGACATCGACGGCATGCTGGCGGGGATCAGGGCGAGCGCGCTGCTCGACGACTTTCGCGGTATGCCGCCCGTCGATCGCGGGGCGCTTGCGCACGCCATCCGCGCTCTCGAGCGCATCGCTGCCGACCATCCCGCCGTGAGCGAGATCGACGTGAACCCCCTCATCGTCGAGGGCGCGACGCCATATGCCGCCGACGCCCTGGTGATCCTCGATGCGACGGGGCAGGGCGGCGCGTCCGGCTCTTCGGCCGCCGCGTCCACGTCTGCGGCCGCCGCGCCGCCCGATCTGAGCGCGCTCTTCGCGCCGCGCGCCGTCACCGTCATTGGCGCCTCGGACGATCCTCTCAAATGGGGCGGCTCCCTGCTTCTCAACCTCATCGCCGGCGGCTTCGCCGGCGCCATCTATCCCGTGAACCGGCGTGGCGGCGCCGTGTGCGGTCTGCCCGCCTTTCGCAGCGTCGCGGAGCTGCCCGAGGCTCCGGATCTGGCGCTGGTGGCGGTGGGGGCCACCCAGGTGAACGCTGTGGTCGAGCAGTGCGGCCAGCGCGGGATCCCCACGGCGCTCGTGGTGGCCGCCGACTTCTCGGAGGCGGGAGAGGCGGGGGCCGCCGCCGAGGCCGAGCTGGTCCGCACCGCGCGGACCGCGGGCGTCACGCTCATCGGCCCCAACTGCATGGGCCTGATCGCGACGCACTGCCGGCTCCGCGCCGTCGGCTTTACGGAGTTGCGGCCCCAGGCCGGCGCTCTGAGCATCGTCTCTCAGTCCGGCAACATCGGCGTGCAGCTCGTCACCGCCGCCGAGCGCCGCGGCATCGGTATCGACAAATACGTGACGGTCGGCAACGAGGCGAGCACGAGCGCCCTCGACGTGCTCGACGCGCTGCGAGACGACCCGCAGACCGCGGCCGCCCTCGTCTACCTCGAAGGAGTCGACGACGGCCGCCGTTTTGTCGAGGTCATGCGCCGTACCACGCCGCACAAGCCGGTGGTCGTGCTGCGCGGCGGCCTGACGAAGTTCGGTCAACGCGCCGCCGCGTCGCACACCGGTGCCATGGCGGGGGCGACCGACGTCTTCATGGCGGCGGCCCGCCAGACCGGCTGCCTCGTGCGCACGGGCCCCGACGAGAGCTTGGACCTGGCGCTCTGCCTCACCGCCCTTCCGCTGCCGCCGGGCCGCCGCGTGGCGATCGTGACGCTCGGCGGAGGCTGGGGCGTGCTGGCGGCCGACGAACTGGCTCGCAACGACCTCGAGCTGGCCGTGCTGGAGCCCGGCGTGCTGGCCGAGCTCGACAAGCTCCTGCCCGGTTACTGGAGCCGCAGCAACCCCATCGACCTCGTGGCATCGGTCGGCCCAGACCTCGCCGAGCGCACGCTGACGCTGCTCGCCGAGAGCGAGGCGGTGGATGCCGTCGTGGTGCTGGGTGTGCTGCGCAGCCCGTCCACCGGCTGGACGTCGGACGACGCCGCGCTTGCCGTCGGCGCACCGGGCGCACCCGCCCGCGACCGATTCAACCCTGCCGAGACCGCCTTTCTGGAGCGCGTGACGGCGCTCATGGAGAGCACCGGAAAGCCGATCGTCAATGTCCCCCTGCGGACGCTCGAGGTGGCGACCTTCCCCGGCGGCGCGCGCCACGACCCGGTCATCCTTTACTCACCGGTCGCCGCAGTGCGCGCCCTTGCCGCCATGGCCTGGTATACGGAGTTCGTCGCGGCCCAGTCCGGCCCGCCATCCGGCCTGTCCGCGGCGGATGGCCCGCCATGATCGAGATCACCATCTACGGCCGCGGCGGCCGCGGCGGCGTGACTCTGGCCAAGCTGATCGCGGCCGCCTACTTTCTGCGCGGCAAGTACGTGCAGGCCTTCGGCGTCTACGGCGCGGAGCGCGCCGGCGCGCCGGTCCAGGCGTTCGTGCGCATCGACGACGAAGAGATCACGGAGCACTGGCCGGTTCGCGAGCCCGATCACGTGATCGTGCTTGACGCCGGGCTCATCGCCCCGGAGACGGCCCGGGGGGTGGGCTCGCAGGGCTGGATCGTGCTCAACTCGCCGCTGCCGCCGGAGGACTTCGCCGACGTCTTTCCCGGGCGCAACGTGGCCACCCTCGATGCGACGGCGATCGCCGTGGACTGCGGGCTGGGGACACGGGCGCTACCCATCGTGAACACCGCGCTGCTCGGCGCCGCCGCCGAGATCCTGGGGCTGTCGCTCGCCGATGCCGAGGCCGCGCTGGCGCACCTCGGACTCGGCGAGCCCAACCTGAAGGCCGCGCGTACCGCCTACGACAGTGTCCGCCAAGCGCGCTTGCCGGGGGCTGTCGCAGCGCCCGCGCCAAGGCGCCGGCCCGTCCGTCCGGCGAGCATCTTCGACTCAGACATCGGCGGCCCGCCGGCGGTGCACACCGGCTCGTGGGCCACCCGTCTTCCCGCCGGCCTGCCGCTGACCCCTCTCTGCAGTGACGCCTGCCCGGCCGGCAACGACGTGCGGGGCTTCGTCCAGGCGCTGGCGCAACGAGACTACGAGGCCGCCCTGCGGACCATTCTGGTCACCTCGCCCTTTCCGGGGACCTGTGGACGCGTGTGTCCGGCGCCGTGCATGAGGGCGTGCACGCGCGGCGGGCACGACGAAGCCGTGAACACGCGCGAGCTGGAGCGCGACGTCGCGGCCCACGCGCCCTGGCCCGAACCCACGCGACCGTTTCGCCGCGAACGTCTGGCCGTGATCGGCTCCGGTCCCGCTGGTCTCAGCGCCGCGTATCAGCTTGCCAGGCTCGGCTACCCCGTGACCGTGTTCGAGGCGGGCGACGAGGCCGGCGGACTGCTGCGCACGGGGATTCCGTCGTACAGGCTGCCGCGCGAGGTCATCGACGGCGAGATCGCCTTCATTCTCGCCCACGGGGTGCAGGTCTGCAGCGGCCAGCGCGTGACGAGCTCGCGGCTCGTCGAGCTGCGTCGCGAGTACGACGGCGTGGTCGTGGCCACGGGGCTGCAAGAGCGGCGCGCCATCGATCTCGGCGACGGCGACCGGCACGTGCTGCAGGCGCTCGACTTTCTCGATTCCAGCCGCCGCCGGCCGCCCGACCTGCGCGAGCGGCGCGTCGTGGTGGCCGGCGGCGGCAACACGGCCATCGACGCGGCTCGCGTGGCGCTGCGCCTCGGCGCCCGCGACGTGCTCGTGGTCTACCGGCGAACGCGCGCCGAGATGCCCGCCATCGCCGAGGAGGTCGAGGAGGCGCTCGCCGAAGGCGTCCGCATCGAACAGCTCGAAGCGCCCGTGCGGCTGGAGGGCGACGGCGACGGGGCGGCGCTGGTCTGCCGTCGCATGACCCTCGGCGAGCCCGACGAGTCGGGCCGGGCGCGTCCCGTGCCGGTCGGCGGCGACAACGGTCTGGAAGCGTTTCGTTGCGACACCGTGCTACTCGCGCTCGGACAGGCGCCGGACGACACTCTCCTGCCGGCGGGCGCGATGCCCGACGGGCAGGATCCGCTGCCGGCGACCGACGAAGCGCCGGCCTGCGCCGCGGGTGATCTGGTCGTGGCAGACGGCACGGTGGCGGCGGCCGTCGGCAGCGGGCGCCGGGCGGCATGGCGCCTCCACACCGCCCTGGGCGGCGCGGATGAGCCCGCGCGCCCGGCACCGCTGGTCGATGCCTCCCTTCTCAGGTTCCGCGATGTCCCGCACCTGGCCATGGCCAGGGGCAAGCTCTTGCCGCCCAACTCGCGCAGGGCGTCCTTTTCGGAGGTGCGCCAGGGCTTAAGCGACGAGCCGGGTCAGGAGACGGCATACGACGAAGCGCAGCGTTGCTTCAGCTGCGGGGCCTGTACGGGCTGCGGGGAGTGCGTCGTCTACTGCCCCGAAGGCATCCTGACCCACGTGGGCAGCACCGACTGCACGGTCGACGAGGACTACTGCAAAGGCTGCGGACTGTGCGCGGCGCAGTGTCCGCGCAGCGCTCTTGCGATGCGTCCGACATGAGGACGGCCGGCACATGACCAGAGCGGTTGTCACCGGCAATCTGGCCGCCGGCCACGCGCTCGTCGCGGCCGGCGAAGCCAACCGCGGCGCCCGCGGCTGCTGCGGCGGCGCCTACCCCATCACTCCCCAGACCGAGATCATCGAGCACATCATGGGCGCGCACTTCACCAGGGGGAGCTTCGTCGCCGTGGAATCGGAGCACAGCGCCATGGCGGTCTGTATCGGCACCTCACTCGCCGGCGCGCGCTCCTTCACCGCCAGCTCGTCCAACGGACTCCTCTATATGACGGAGAACGTCTTCGCCGCCGGACTGGCGCGCCTGCCCATCGTCATGGTCGTGTCCAATCGCACGATCGGTCCTCCGTGGAACATCTGGGCCGACCACGGCGACAGCCTCGCCCTGCGCGACGCGCCCTGGCTGCAGCTCTATTGCGACTCGCACCAGGACCTCGTGGATACCATCATGCTCGCCTTTCGCGTCGCCGAGGACCCGCGCGTGCTGCTCCCCGTGATGGTGACCCAGGACGGCTTTCTGCTTTCGCACACCAGCATGGTGGTCGACCTGCCGCCGCAGGAGCTCGTAGACGCCTACCTGCCGCCGCTCGACCTGACTCTGCGGGCGCGGAGCGACCGCCCGCGCACCTATGGACAGATGATGGGCCCCCGCGAGACGCAGCGGCACCGCGAGGAGATCGAGGCGGCGATGACNNGGCGCCTTCGAGGCGGAGCACACCGCCGACGCCGACACGGTGCTCGTCGCCGCGGGCACCACGGTGAGCACGCTGCGCCGTGTCGTCGAGGCCCGCCGCCGCGCCGGCGAGAAGATCGGGCTCGTGCAGCTCAAGCTCTTTCGCCCATTCCTCAGAGACGAGCTCGCTCGGGCGATCGGCGCGGCGCGGCGCGTGGCCGTGCTCGATCGGGACCACTCGCCGGGGTCGGGCGGCATCATGTGGGCCGAGATCGCGACCAGCTTGCGGGAGCGGCCCGACGTGCTGCTTCAGGGTTATATCGTCGGGCTCGGCGGCGGCGAAGTCGACCCGCCGCTCATCGAGCTCGTGCTGGACGACTTTGCCGGCCGCGAGCGACCGCAGGCGCCCATCTTCTTTCCGCGACCGGTCGCCTGACCGTGGCGACCTCCCTGCCCGCGCCCGACGCGGCGCCCCGGCCTCGCCTTCTGCGCCCGGACAGCACGAACTGCCCCGGCTGCGGGATGTCGCTCGGCCTGCAGTGGCTCGACGAGGCGCTCGGCGCGGCGACGCCGACGCTGGTCGTGCCGGCCTGCTGCGCCGCGGTCACGCCCGGGGCCTTCCCGGCCAGCGCCTACGGCGTACCGGCCGTCGAAACGACCTTCGCCAGCGCCGCCGCCGTGGCGACCGGCGTCGCCCGCGTGAGACAGATGAACGGGGAGGCCGAGCCGACGATCTGCTGGGCCGGCGACGGCGGCACCTACGACATAGGCCTGGCGACGCTCTCCGCCGCGGCCGAGCGCAACGAGGATGTCCTGTACATCTGTTACGACAACGAGATCTACGGCAACACCGGCGGGCAGCGCAGCGGCGCCACCCCGCGCGGCGCCAGAACGAGCACGACCCCCCGCGGCAAGGTCGAGGCCAAGAAGGACATCATGGCGATCATGGCCGCGCATCGCGTGCCCTACGCGGCGACGCTGTCGCTCGCCCACCGCGACGACTTTCTGGCCAAGGTCCGGCGCGCTCTGGGCCTGCCGGGCTTCCGCTTTCTGCTCATGCTGTCGCCCTGCCCGGCGGGCTGGAAGTCGGAGCCCGCCGAGAGCGTCGAGCTCGTCCGTCTGGCGGTGGCCTGCGGCCTGTTTGCGCTCTACGAGGTGTTCGACGGCGAGCGCTACCGCGTCAACGCGCGCCCCGACGGCACGCCGCTCGACGCCTACCTCGACCGCCAGGGGCGCTTTCGCACCGTGGCGCCGAGCCTTGACGATCTGCGCGCCCAGGTGGCGCGCGACTGGGCGCGCCTCGAGGCGCTGGCGCGAGTGTTCCCGGCGACCGAGCCGGCGAAGACCGAGTGATCTGACGACGGCAGAGCCCGATCGGTGATAGCCTGTCCTCTGTTTGGAGCGGCCCGATGCTTCGCTCGGCGGCCGCTCGCCTGACTCAGGGGAGGGCCGCATGAAACGTCTGGCTTGCTTTGCTACGCTACTGGGCCTGCTGGTCTTGCTGCTGCTGCCCGCGGCCGCGCTGGCGACGCCCACGACCTCGTTCGACACGTCCCTTGGGCAAGTCTTCGCACATGGCTACCCACAGGCAGTCGACCGCCACCTTTCGGCCATGCCGGGCACCAATGCGCAACTCGGCTTCAGTCTGGCGGGGACCTCGGCCGACACCGCCAGGGCCCTGTACCTGGCTCAGCAGATGCGTGACATCGGGCTGCGCAACGTACGACTCGAGGCGGTCCCCGTCGATGTCTTCAGCTTCAAGTCGGCGAGCGTCCGGGTGGGCGGCCGCACGCTGATCGCCTCGACCTTTGCGGGCGTGACGCCCACGTCGGCGAACGGCCTGACGGCCGCCATCGTCTACGTCCACGACGGCATGGCGGCCGACTACGACACCCTCACGGCCGCCGGCGTCAGCGTGAAGGGCAAGCTCGTCCTGGTAGATGCCGACCTCAATGCCTTCTGGGCCAACTACGCCTCCGCCGAAGCGACCTCGCGCGGCGCTATCGGCGTGATCATGACCTACGGCCCGGACAGCTACCCGTATTACTCCTTCGCTCCCGACGCCCTCGGCACGTTCGACGGCTGCTGGCAGCTCAGCTATGACCCCCTCGTGTACATCGCCAGGCAGGACGGCGACTGGCTCAAGGCCAGGCTGAACGCCGACGGCACCGGTCCCGTGGCCACCATGAAGCTGATCGAGAAGGTGCGCATGGCCACCAGGGGCGGCACCGGCTACAACGTCTTCGGCGATCTGCCGGGCACGGTCAAGGACGGCACGTTCGTGCTGCTGGCGGCCCATCACGACGCCTACTTCCACTCCGGCACCGACGATACGTCGTGCGTGGCCAACAACCTCGCCATCGCCAAGGCGATGGTGCAAAGCAACTACCGGCCGAACTACACCGTGCGCTTCATGTTCGACACCGGCGAGGAGTTCGGCTACACCAACGCCTACTACGACTGGTGCATCGGCGCCTGGTATGCGATCACTCACCGCCATCCCGGTTGGGCGGGCAAGATCCGTCTCTTCCTGAACAGCGACTACTTCGCCAACAAGGCCCCGCTCGCGCTGTCGACCTCGGCCGATCTGGCGCCGCTCGCCGACCGGGTGATCGCCGACTCCGCCGGCCTGTTGCCGTTCGGTTCCAGTGTGAGCGCCGCTCAGGGCACCTGGACCGACGGCTGGACGTTCCAGGCCGCGGGTGTGCCGACCATCGCCTTCGGCGCGTCGGCGGCCAACGCCGACGACGGCACCTATCACACGCAGTACATGCTCCCGCGGCAGGTCGACTGGCCCTACGTGGCCAAGATCGCCAAGGTGATGTTCCGGCTCGCCGACGCCACGCAACGTGGGCTGCTGCCCTACAACGTCGAGTCCCGCGCCGCTGAACTGGCCTCGCAAGTCGTGCCCGCAGACCTGACCGGCGCCGGCGCCAACGCGCCGCTGGTCACCCGTCTGCAGAACGATATCGGCGCTTTCCGGACGGCGGCGGCCGCCTACCAGGTGCGCAGGGGCGCCATTGCGGCCGCTCACTATGCGGCCGTCAATCGTTCCCTGCTGCGCATCGAAAAGACGATCGACAAGTCGTTCACCGCGCTCGATGTCTGGGACCAGACGATCTATCCGCACCAGCAGGTGCTCTCCGACGTTCAGAGCCTCAACACCGCGATCGCCGACCTGCAGAAGGCGACGCCCGACGCAAGCGACGCCCAGACGGCGCTTGCCAACGTCGCCCTCACGGCCGTCGGGCTCGTCCTCGATCACTCCAAGTACGTGATCGAGCTCAAACACCACGATCCCAGCTACTCCCGGGTGACCTGGGGCGGTCAGGGCCATCTGGTCCACTATCTCGACGTCGTCCCTCAATACGACGCCATCGCGGCCGGCACGTGGGACGCCACCACGATCAAGCAGCTGACGGCCATGCGCGACCTCGACGTGCGCGACCTCAACTCCCGTCTCAAGGCGATGGACGCGACACTCAGGGCGATCACCCCGCAGATCAAGACGCTCAGGTAGAGCCGCAGCTCGCTTTTGCGGAGCTTCGCCGACGTGGTGCAGTGACGAGAGGGGACCGGCCAGGCCGGTCCCCTCTCGTCACGCGTGGAGTGCCGCCACCGACAGGCGTTCGCGCTTTCGGCTCTCGCACTCACGGGATGTCGACCAGCCAATGGGGTCTGATCGGCCGACCCCATCGCTTGACTGGCGAGGTCGCATGTGGTCGACTCAACGGCCGTTGAATTAACCGGCCTCCGAGACGCCGCGCGGCGTCCGACACCCGAAAGGAACGTTTGTGAATGAGGTAACCGTGGCGCCGTCGACGGCCCCTGCCGTGCCGGATCTCGACCAGGGGCATCCCCACAAGTGGCTGATCCTGGCGGCCGTCTCTCTCGGCATGTTCATGACGCTGCTCGACGTCACCATCGTCAACATCGCCATTCCGGCGATCATCAAGGACCTGAACACGACCGTCACCGCCGTCTCGTGGGTCGTCAACGCCTACAGTCTGGCGCTGGCCGTGCTCTTCCTCTCCATGGGGCGCTTCGGCGACAGGTTCGGCCTGAAGCTGGTGTTCCTCGCCGGCCTGACCGTGTTCAGCATCTCCTCGCTGGCCTGCGGCCTCGCCCCCAACATCAACTGGCTGATCGGTTTTCGCGTGCTCCAGGGTGTCGGCGGCGCCGCCATGGCCCCCATTTCGCTGGCCATACTCTTCAGGGTCTTCCCGCGCCGGCAGCAGGGCATGGCGGTGGGCCTCTGGGGAGCGCTCGGTGGGGTTGCGGCGGCAGTGGGCCCGACGCTCGGCGGCTTTCTCGTCGAGTACGCCAGTTGGCACTGGGTGTTCTTCATCAACGTGCCCATCGGCGCCGGAGCCCTGGCGCTCTGCTGGTGGGTCGTGCCCAGAGACCAGGCCCACCGTACGAGCTCCGGCATCGACCTTGTCGGCGTGTCGATCTCGGCCGTCGGGCTCTTCTGTTTTGTCCTGGCGCTGATCCAGACGAGCACCTGGGGCTGGACGTCGACCAAGACCGTGGCGCTGTTCGCTATCGGCATCGCCTCATTTCCCTTGTTTGCCTGGTGGGAGCTGCGCGTTCCCTCGCCGATGTTCGACTTTCGGCTGCTGCGCATCCGCTCGTTCACCGCCGCCAACACCACCATGATGCTGGTCGGGGCGACGATGGGCGGCGCCCTGTTCCTGCTGCCCATCTTCCTCATCTCGGTGCTCGGCTACAGCGAGCTCAAAGCAGCCATCGCCATCACGCCGATGCCCCTCATGGCGCTCATCCTCGGGCCGATCGTCGGCCGGCTTACCGATGGTATCGGGCCGCGCCTGCCGGCCGCCGTCGGCACGGCATTCTTCGGCGTCGGTATGCTCCTGCTCGCTCAGCTCGGTGGGCACAGCACGGCGCTGTCGGTGGGCTGGCGTGTCATGTTCTTGGGCGTGGGTATGGGTTGTGTCTTCCCCTCTGTCTCCTCTGCCGCCATGGGCTCTCTGCCGCCCGAGGTCTCAGGGGTGGGCTCGGGCGCCCTCAACACCCTGCGCCAGATAGGATTCTCACTGGGCATCGCCGTGCTGGTGGCCATCTTCTCCCACCAGGTGGTGACGAACGTCACCGACGCCGCCCGGCAGTCACAGCGCTTCGTCAAGACGCAGACCGTGCTCCCGGCGGCGGCGCAGCGGCAGATCGAGGCGTCTCTTCTGAAGACCGCCGAGGCCGCCAGGCAGGGTGGGGGCACGAGCATCAGTGCGAACGACGCCCTGGCCGGCACGCCCACGGCGGCGCCGGGCACGCCCATGGCCCAGGAGCAGGCGCGGCTCAAGACCGTGATCGGCGGCATCTTCCGTGACGACATCGCAAAGTCGTTCAGGCTGTCGTACTACGCGGCCGCACTGGTCGCCTTTCTGGCGCTCATCCCGGCTCTGTTCACGGGCCGCCGGATCGGTGAGCACGAGGGGCACGAGGCGATGTCGCGTGCCGAGCGCGTGGCCGAGACGGCGTGAGCGCCGCGCCCGGCAGGGTCCCGGACGGCCCGCGCGGCCGAACCGGCGCCGAGCCGCGTCGCGGTGCGCTCGACGGGCCGAGCGATGTCGCGAGCGCCGGCCAGCATACCGGCCGGCGCCCCGGTGAGGGCGACACGCGCGGGGCCATCCTGGAGGCTGCGTGCGACGAGTTTGCCGCGCACGGTTTCGATCGCGCCACCATCCGCGGCATCGCCGCCGCCGCCGGCGTCGACCCCGCGCTTGTGCTTCACTACTTCGGTTGCAAGGCGCAGCTCTTCGGCGACGCCATCAGCTTTCCGGTGGAGCCCGCCGCAGTGGTGCGGCGCTCCGCGGCGGCGGGCATCGACGGCATCGGTGCGGCCGTGGTCCGGTCCTTTCTCGAGGGCTGGGAGGAGGGGCAGAACCGTCGGCGCCTCGTTGCGCTCCTGCGTTCGGCGATGACCAACGACGTAGCGCTGGCGCGTGTGCGCGACTATCTCGGCCGGCGGATCTTCGGGCCGGTCACGCGGGAGCTGGCCCTGCCCGACGGCGAGCTGCGCGCCACGCTTGTGGGGTCGCAGCTCATCGGTCTCGCCATGCTGCGCTACGTGACCGGCAGCGAGCCACTTGCCTCCGCCTCCCAGGACGACCTGGTGGAGGCCATCGGCCCGGGCGTCCAGCGCTATCTCACCGGCGACCTCGGCGCCGCGGCCCCGGGCGGCGAGGAGCGGGCCGGGCGGTCCTAGCGGCGGAAGGTCAGCGGTTCGACTCCCGGCGATCCACCGGCCGGCGGTGCGCTTTCCCTGGACGTCCGGCGGGTATCAGACACACGGACCATCGGCGCGAGGGAGGACGGCATGCACCATTCTCAATTGGGCAACAGCGGCCTGCGGGTCTCGCAGCTTTGTCTGGGGGCGATGACGTTCGGACAGGGTTTTCACAACATCGGCGTCGTGGCGCAGGAGCAAGCCGATGAGATGGTGCGTGTGGCCCTGGCTGCCGGCGTCGACTTTTTCGACACGGCCGACGTGTACTCGCAAGGTCAGTCGGAAGAGATCCTCGGCCGGGCGCTCAAGGCGGCCGGGGTGCGCCGCGAGAGCGTCGTCGTGGCCACCAAGGTGCGCGGCGCGATGAGCGCCGAGGCCGGCGAGGGCACCGGCGATGTGAACAACGTCGGCCTCTCGCGCAAACACATCATCGAGGGCTGCAACGCGAGCCTGCGGCGGCTGGGCACGGACTACATCGACCTCTACCAGATCCACGGTTTCGACCCCGTGAGCCCGCTCGAGGAGACCCTGGAGGCCCTGAACGACCTGGTGCGCCAGGGCAAGGTGCTCTACATCGGCTGCTCGAACCTGCCCGCCCGCACCCTGGCCAAGGCCCTGGGCATCTCCGCCTCCCGCGGCTGGGCGAGCTTNNGCGTGCTGCCCTGGTCGCCGCTCTCGGGCGGCTACCTGTCGGGCAAGTACCGTCAGGGCAGCCCCGAGGTCGGGCGTCGCAACCAGTTCGATTTTCCGCCGGTCGCCGCCAACGCGTCCGACGCGCTCGGTCCGCTCGAAGAGGTGGCCCGCCAGCGCGCGGCGAGCATGGCGTGCGTGGCCCTGGCCTGGCTGCGCCGGCAGCCGGGGGTAACGTCGGTCATCATCGGCGCCCGCAATGTGGAACAGCTGCACGACAACCTGGCGGCCGCCGAGCTCGAACTGACCACCGACGAGCTGCAGAAGCTCTCGGCGGCGACGCAGCCGGCCAAGCTCTATCCACAATGGATGCTCGAGTTCCAGGCCGCCAGCCGGCGGCGTCCAGGCTGAGGCGCGCGCCGGCACCGGGCCTGCGTCGCGCCGAGCG
>PLTW01000116.1 GCA_003164655.1 Actinomycetota bacterium | reverse complement strand
TCAGCGGCGACTACTTCGCCTCCGGTCGACCCTAGCCGCTGTCGTCGAACCGGCCGCGGGCTGCATCAGGCTCACTGGCGCTCCTTCGCAGGTCAAGGCGTACCGCAGCTAAGGTCAGTCAACACAGCGTCGATAAGACTGCACTTGGTTCGGCTCACCGTGAAGGGCACACCCGCCGTGTCCTTGCGAGGGAAGAGCGTTCGAGACCTCGGTGACTGGTGACGGTCCGGCAGTTCAGGCGCCCCGTAGAGGAAGGTGGGCGCTGTAGGCAGCTGTCCTTTGAGCCGAAGTGAGTCGGTGATCGGCGACCAGGCGATCCAGGACGTGGAGCTGGCGCTGCTTGGCCAGTGTGAAGTGCCGCAGCGGGTCATAGCCTGACGGGGCCTGAAGAAGACCGGCCAGCATGGCCGCCTCGGCCCAGCTGAGGCGAGCGGGAGCGACGCCGAAGTAGCCACGTGCCGCCTCTACGTCTCCCCAGTAGCCGTTGCCGTAGTAGACAGCGTTGAGATACATGTTGAGGACCTTCGCCCGCGAGTAGCCAGTCGAGAGCTTCACTCCCACGGCCATCTCTTCAAGCGAGGCTTTCAGGCCACCGCCGCCGCCGTAGAGCTGCTTGGCCAGTTGCTGGGCGATGGTGCTGCCGCCGGCATCGCCGCTGTTATGCAACGTCGAGATGGTCGCCCGCGCGACGCCGTAAAGCACGTTGACGAGAGTGTTTGAGTAGAAGCGATCGTCTTCGACGGCCACGACAGCGCTGGCCAGCCTGCTCGATGCGGGAAGTGTGCCGATCTCGCCGTGGTGGGCCCGCACGATTGCGGCAACCCGAGCCTCAGCGCCACTCACACTCGGCAGGGCCAGCTCGTAGGCCAACCCCGCACATAGGGTGCCCGCTATCAGCAGCACCACTACTGCCACTGCGGCCCGGCGCAAGCGCCGCATCCGGCGATGCTGTCGCGATTTGGCTAGCACAGCCTTCGTCACTCTCTGTCGATCTCGTCCGGCGGTCGCACGTTGCCCACGCCTTGGTCTCCCCCGTTCTGCGGGTGCTCGAGCCGTGACGATGCTTGTGCGCGGGCCTGGGGACAACCGGCCCACCGCCTGGCCTGGGCGGTGACCGACGGCGCTCGGCCGATCAGGTCGCACCTTGTTTCTCCGCCAAGCGGCCACCTGGCCGTTGCCGTCTTCATCACTCTGACCCTCGCAACAAGCAAGTCCTTCTCCGCCGGGGCTGGCCGGAGAGCCGCAGGTCGCCGCCCTCCGAGGCGACCTTGGGCCAGCTTCTGTGCGCTACCCTGTGCGCCAGCAACCGCCGAGCGTGGACCGCGATGGTGCGCTCCACGTGCTCGAGCAGCGCCACGAGTACCAGCGAAAGGCGGCGGGAATTGGGCGCAGGCGCGCCCCTTTAGCCCTGCTTGGGCTCGGCGGCAGGCGAGCTTTGCCGGCGCTGCAGTGCTTTCCTGGGCATGTCGTAGGTCATGCCGGGGTGATAGTCGTCGTCGCCTGAGGTGATCTTGACTCTGACATGCCTGGCCAGCCCGCTCTCGCCCTCATAGGTCCCTTCGATGTGACCTGATGTTCCGATCGTCACGACCTCGCCGTGACGCCACAGGCCTTTGGCGGCCTCGTTCTGGGCGCGTATGAACTGTCTGAGTTCCTCTTCGTCCATCGGTCTCCCGTCGTTTGACGGGTCGCGCAGCCTCTACCGTCTGGCGAGCTCCCCGTCTATGAACTGCTGCAGCCGTTCGCACCCCGCAGCGGCGTCTCCGAGTTTGGCCACTCGATGCGGGCCCTGTCCCAACAAGCGCGCTCTGCCGGCGCTGGCGGCCAGCTCTCGCCAGGCGCGAGCGCCCTGATCGTCGGAGAGAGCCGCTGCGAAGCGTTCGCCACGGGCAAGAGTGTCGAGGATCCGTGAGGTAGTGGCGGACTCACGGACGATGGCGGCGGCATCATCCGGCGCGCTGCTCTGAGAGAGATCGGCCAGACGTTTGAGCTCGTTGCTGAGCTCGGCAGCGGCAAACTCAAGCCCGCCGAGAGCCTTGCGCTGAGCCTCCCGCCTTCTCTGCGAGGCGGCCTGTCGTCCCGGCAGCCAGCCGAAGAGACCAACGATGACGCTCACGATTCATGCCTCCACTGCGGGGGCGCTGGCGCGTTGCCGGCAAAGCCAGCGTCTGGAAGGGAGCATACCGCGGGTTTCGCTATTGGGCGAGAGTCGCGCAAGCCATCTTGCCAGGTGGTCTGGATCTCGCCAGATTGATGTATCGGCAGGAGATGCGCGGTGCTCTCCTCGCTCGGCGACTGGGAGGGTCTACCGGTCTCTGCCGCCGAGGGCCCGCGCGTTGCTCGTCGGAGATTCTGCGGACGCTGCTCTATCCCTCGTGCGAAGATCATCAGAAGGACGGCGGCCAGCGCCGCCGCGACGGCGCCGAAGGCGAACGTCGCCCANNAGGCCGATCGAGGTGTCGAAGAAGCCCATGGCCGAGGCGCGCTCATCGTCGGGTGCGGTGCGGCTGATGAGCGCCTTGGTGGTGCCCTCAGTCGCAGCGATGTAGAGGCCGTAGGCGGCGAAGAGCACGGCGACGAGCGCCATGCTTCTCGCCGCCGCCAGGCCGGCGTAGACGACGGCGAACACGACGAAACCGCCGGCCACCACCGGGAACTGACCGATGCGGTCCGACAGGCTGCCGAGCGGCAGCGAGCCGGCCGCGTAGGTCAGGTTGTAGAGCACGTAGACGAGGATCACGCCCTTCGCACCGTAGCCCACCGCCGACGCCTTGAGCAGGATGAACGCGTTGCTGGAGTTGCCCACGGCGAAGACCAACGACGCCAGGAGCAGGCGGCGGAAGCGGCGCGAGGCGGGCAGGCGCAGGCGCGAGCGCCCGCGGCGGGTCGTGGTCTGGCCGGCCGCGCGACCGGCTGCATCGCCTGACCTGTGGTCGGGCGCGGCGGCCGACGGCGCTCCCGTGACCCGCGGCGCCCGCTCGCGCACGCTCTTCCAGATCACCACGACGCCGAGCGTTCCCGGCACCACCGCCAGCGCGAACACCCAGCGCAGCGAGACGCCGAGCTCGAGCAGCAGGAGCGTCGTCAGCGGCCCGACGACGGCGCCGGCGGTGTCCATCGTGCGGTGCAGACCGAACGCCAGACCCCGGTCCTGGTCGCGCACGTCGGCCGCGAGCAGGGCGTCGCGCGGCGCCGTGCGCATGCCCTTGCCGACGCGGTCGAGGACGCGCCCGCCCAGGGCGACCGGCCAAACGAAGGCCAGCGCCAGGACGAGTTTGCCCAGCGCCGCCAGCCCGTAGCCTCCGAGCACGAACGGGCGCCGCCGCCCGGTCTCGTCGGAGAGCCGGCCAAACGGATACCGGGTGAGGCTCGCGGTCGCTTCGGCCGAGCCTTCGATCAGGCCGAGAACCGCCGCCGAGGCGCCCAGCACCTTGGTCACGAAGCCCGGGAACACCGGATAGATCATCTCCGAGCTGAAGTCGGCGATGAAGCTGACCACGCCCAGGGCGACGACGTTGCGGGGCAACGAGGCCAGCCGGCGGCGCATTGAGAGTGAGGGAGTCGGCCGCCGGTCGTTCATATCCACGATGCTAGCACCGTCCGGGCTGAGAACTGATCATGAACGCGACGCGGCTCGGTGTTTGATCCGAGCGCCGCAGGACCGGTCGACCCCGGTGGGCCAGCACGGACATGCGAGGCGCCGGTCAGTCCGACTCGGCGACGCCTCGTCCGAGAGAGCTCGCCGCCCCGTGAGAGTGGCCGGGCCTGCTGTCGCGTAGCGCCTCCTGGCACTATCTCGCGGGGTGGTCTAGGCTTCGCTGCGGCTACTCCTTGTGCAGCCAACGACAGAGGCGAGGGCGCGACGCAAAAGGGGCGCGATGAGCGAGCAGTGGGAAGAACAGGTAGACGAATTCGAGGCCGTGGCCGATAACGGAGTGCACTACCGCATTCAAGAGTGGGTGGGCATGATCGATCTCACCGAGGCGGGCTCCGAGGTCAAGCGGTCTGGCAAGTCGGGATCGAAGCGGTATTGCACGTCCGCCGGCCTGGCCTGCAACCGCATCGATGACCAGACGTTCGAGATCGTGGCGCTCGGTTTGAACGTGGGACGGGTCGCGGCCAGTAGCTAGCTTCGCGATCGCAGGCGGGAGACACGGCAGGCCCGCCGCGCGTACTGCCGTCGCGGTTCGGATGCAGATCCCGTTGCCCGCGTCACTGTCCGTAGAACGCCCGCGTCCCGAGCGCGACGGGTACGTCCCCAGAACCCGTGGTGGCATCACGGCCGGCTGGGGCTAGCAGTGCCCGCGATGCTGGTCCGGAGGGACATGATCGGGTATGTGTACCCGACGGCTGATTTACCGACCGGCACCGACGCAATCGCAGCTTGGGCGACGCTCGCCGTGGCGGTCCAGCCCCGCGATGAACTCGTCGAGGGGCATCACGTTGTCGGTGAACAAAGCATAGCCCGCGTAGGAGACCTTGGCGACGAAGTAGTCGGCGTAGACGCGAGGCGGGAGCTTACCGAGCTCGGTCGGCGAATCGGGGTTTTGGTACCCCTCACGATGCGAAACCCAAACAGCGCCCGCAGCTGCGGCAGGGCAAACACCGGGCCGAGGATGGCAAGCGCCGGAAGCGCGATGACGGCGGCCGCCAGAAACCAGCGCAGCGGCACTCGGGCGACCCTGCGGCGCGCCACAACCAGGGCCACCACGAGCGCCGCTACAAGCGACAGACCGAGGGCGATCGCCAGATGAATCCGCGAGCCCTGGCCGGCCACGGCAAGGGAGGTCAGCCCGGCCGTGAGCACAGCGCCGCCGCCAAGCAGCGCCATGGTGGTCGCAGCGCGCGACTTGGTGCCCTGGGACCGGGTCGCCAGGTCAGACACGTTTGCCTGCCAGGCCGTCGTAGAGGGTCGTCCGGCGGCGCCTGAGCCGTCCAAGGTTCAGGCAGCGTGCCGCCCCGTGGTACCGTCGTCTGCTGCAGTCCACCACGGCGTCCGCGACGCTCACCCTTGGTTGGCGGTGCCCGGGACTGGTCGCCTGGTGGCCGGACCGGTCAAGAATCCGCAGAGGCAGGGCTCGCTGGCGAGCCGCTCTCACCGGTGCGGGGATCGGCGCCGCAGGACGGACAAGCTACGGCTTCGCTGTTTACCTTCGTGCCACAGTTCTTGCATGCGATGACTGCCATGACGCTCCTTTCGCTTTCGGTTCCTGAGACATTGATTCGCGATGATAGCGCGTCCAGCGCGTCCATGGCACAGAGTAGCGGTCGCCCATCGTCAACGTCGCGATGAAGTCTTCAGACCAAGCGCGCCGCACCACGAGTGATACAGTGGTAGCGTGAAGGATGCCAAAACGCCGATTCGTCATGCTGCAACCGCATAGTACTCGTGGATCAGGCCGCCGAGGAGATCGCGCCGCTTGGTCTCTGGCACGATCTCCACTGGGTCGACGTGACTCTGCCTCTCAGGTGTTCGAAGGTCAATGCCGCGGTGAGGCCGCTCGGCGTTGTAGTGGCGGACGTAGCTTGCCAGAACGCGGTCGAGATGACGGCGACTGAGGATCAGAGTCCAGTCAAGAACCTCGTGGCGCAGCGTCTTCACGGCGCGCTCGGCGAAGGCATTCGCCTTGGGTGATCTCACGGGAGTGCGGATGATCCGTATGCCCTCAGTCCGCAACACCTCGTCGAACGAGGCCGAGAACTTTGCATCCCGGTCGTGGATGAGGAAACGCACCGGCTCAGCGCATTCGTCCAGCCTGAAGCAGAGATTGCGCGCTTGCTGAGTGACGAAAGTACCATTCGGGTTGGGCGTTGCGGCCGTGATGTGAAGCCGGCGGGAGCCGACCTCGATGAAGAACAGCACGTACAGCGTCCTTAGGAACGCCGTCTCCACCGTGAAGAAGTCACAGGACCAGATCCCATCGGCCTGGGTACGCAAGAACTCCCCCCAGCTGAGACCTCGTCGCGGGGCAGGGCCGAGGCCTTCTCGGGCAAGCAGCCGTCTGATGGAGCTCGCTCCGACGCGAATGCCGAGCTTGCGAAGCTCGCCCTGGATCCTGACATAACCCCAGCGCGGGTTCTCCTTGGCCATCCGCACGACGAGCCGGCCGATCTCCCGGTCAAGCGGCGGACGCCCGATCCTTCTGCGCCGGAAGGTCCACTTTCGCTTCACGAGCTCACGATGCCAACCGAGCAGCGTGGCTGGGGTGACGATGAAGCACGACCAGCGCTCCTTGGGTAGCAGGTGTGCCGCCGCGGCAAGGAACAGCCGGTCACACCGTCGCAGCTTGGGGCGGCCGACCTTGCGCCTCAGGACCTGCACTTGGTGGCGAAGGACGAGGATCTCGACCTCGCGGTCGCGTGGATCGCCTGCAGGCGCCAAACGAAGGACGGCGCGCAAGACCATGTAGAGGAGTGAGAAGACCATGGCGGCATCCTAGAGAACCGCTGCTCAGATGGCGAATCGGGGTTTTGGCACCTCTCAGGACTCGCCAACCGCATTCAGACCTAAGAGCGCGTGGGGTACTGTCAGATTCGTGCGGCCATGCAGGGAGATCGCTCTCTCGAGCGCTTCTGGAGCACCATTTGGCGCGTTCGTCGGTCGCGAAACCCCCGCAGTTAAGATTGACCAACGAATGGGGTCAGGCCAAGGGTAGTGACACGAAGTTCCTGTCTGAGAGGCGCACGGTCGTCTCGTATCCCGCCGCACGCGCGGCGGCCACGCCCTGGTCGAAGGCCAACCCCACCTGTCCGGGCTCATGGGCATCGGAATCAATGATGAGCGGCACGCCAAGATCGTGGGCGCGCCCGAGCAGACGAGCCGACGGATACATGAGGCCGGGCCAGTCGAGGATGCCGCTGGTACAGAGTTCGATCGTCGTCCCGGCGCCGGCGACGGCCTCGAGGGCCGCGTCCTCGAAGGCCTCGATGTCCTGTGTCGGCCGCTCGCTCCATACCGTGATGTAGTCGATGTGAGCGATCACATCGAACAAGCCGCAGCGGGCGGCGCAGGCGACCGCCTCGTAATAGGCGCGATACACGGCGTCGGCGTCGGGCCAGCCCGGATGACCAGGTACGCTTTCGTTGTCGAAGGCAAAGCGGCCGACGAAGTGAACCGCGCCGATAACGTAGTCAAACGGGTACGTGCACAGGGTCTCCCTGAGCCAGTGTTCATATTCTGACAGATAGTCGGCCTCGACGCCGAGCAGGACGCGAATCTCGGGGTGGCGGGCAGCCGCGCCTTGCACGTCGGCAACGTAGCTGTCGAGGAGCTCGGGCGCGATGCCGTACGATCCCGCCTCGCCGAGTCCAGGCGGAACGAGGTGGTCGGATATGCCGATTTCGAACAGTCCGAGGGAGACGGCGCGCTCCACGCATTCCTCGACCTCGCCCTCACCGTCCGAGTAACGCGTGTGCACGTGGTAGTCGCCGAGGGCGCGATAGTCCATCACTGGGCCTCCTACGATCCGGTCTAGAGCCACTCCAGCATGATCGCAGTCGTCAGGCTCCTCTTCTGCCCTCGACTCCGCGCCTCCGCGGCGTCAGAGGTAGCTGGGTTGGCTTGGACCGCTGAACGGGGTTCTTAAGTGATGAACCGCTCCTCATGCAGCTGCTGGTTGCCTGCGTAGTGTAGACCAGTAG
>PLTW01000011.1:436-3856 GCA_003164655.1 Actinomycetota bacterium | reverse complement strand
CGGCCCTTGTCGCCGCGAAAGCCGCACGGACATCCGTGCGAGTCGGAACTACACCGCCTGTCGCACGCTTGAACTGCCAAGTGGGCGTTGGGGGCGAACCGGCAAGTGAGCCGCAACTACTCCCCACTCCCCGATGACGCCCTCCGTTTTGTTCGGGCCCTATGGCGCGTCAACGAAGTACGCGAGGTCCGCGTGCTGAAGTGCGGCCGCTTTGGTCGCACCGCCTCCGGCTACTTCGAGGCACCCGAGAAACTCGTCGAAGCTGCCGCCGCGTGGGAGGGCAAGGCCAACGTCTATATAACTATCAACGCCACGGATCCCGCTCTCTTGGCGCGAGCCGACAACCGCATCGTCGCCCCGGCGCAGTCCACGACCGCAGACGCCGAAATCGCACGACGCACCTGGCTGTTCCTCGACATCGACTCGGTCCGGCCGTCAGGAATCTCAGCCACCGAGGCGGAACTTGCCGAGGCCGAGAAGGTGTTGAACGCAGTCACCGGTTACCTTGCTGATCTCGGCTGGCCGTCACCTGTGAGCTGCCTGTCGGGCAACGGTTACTACGCCCTCTTCCCCATCGAGTTGCCCAACACCGCCGAGACGCGCACGACCGTTCAGAAGGTGCTCGAGACGCTCGCGACGAGGTTCAACACGGCCGCAGCGACGATCGACACCACGGTCGCCAACGCATCACGCATCGCCTGCCTTATCGGGACCACCAAGAGAAAGGGCGATCCGACGGCGGAGCGGCCTCATCGTCGCTCGCGGTTGCTCAACGTGCCGGCCGAGCTCGTGCCGGTGCCGCTCGGGCTCCTCGAGAGTCTCGCTGGCGATCGTGCCGACTCGCGGAGGACCATGGTGACAGCCTCAGAGATAGCCCGACCGCTCGCCGAGCTTCTGGACGCGGCTGGCGTCGACTACTGCCAACATCAGGCTGACGTAAACGGCAGCGTCTGGTATCACGTGCGCGCATGTCCGTTCCATGGTCCTGACCACCCATACGAGTGTGGCGTGGGCCAGGCGCCCGACGGCCGGTATCTCGGCAAGTGCTTCCACCCGGAGGGCGTCGGCAAGGGCTGGCGAGAGTGGAAGGCGGCGCTCGGTCTCGACGCGACCGAGCCGCTTGCCGGCGGCGCCCGAGCAACGTCCGGAGTGCTGTCTCAGGTCCACCACCACTGCACCGACTCCGGCAACGCCGAACGCCTCATAGACTACTGCGGCGAGCGCGTGCGCTACTGCGCATCCGACGGTGCCTGGTATGTCTACGACGGATTGCGCTGGGCGCAGGACACAACGCTGCATATCGAGGGCCTCGCAGGCGAGGCCCTGTGCGACATCTACGATGAGGCCCGCAACGCAGGCGATCCGGACTTGCGCCAGAAGCTCGGCAGGTGGGCGGTGGCAAGCGAGGCCGTCGCCCGGCGTCGCGCCGCCGTCGAGATCGCGCGCAGCGACCGGCGCGTCGCCATCCGTCCAAGCGACCTCAACTGCGATGGCTGGCTGCTCAACTGCCTAAACGGCACTCTCGATCTGCGCGGCGGCGAGCTGCGGCCGCACGACCCTGCCGATCTGATCAGCAAGCTGGCTCCGGTGCCCTACGACTCAGCGGCGATCTCGAAGCTGTGGCTGCACGTTCTCACCGAAGCGACCGGCCACGACGAGGACTACCTGCGACACGTGCAGCGGTTCCTCGGCTACTGCCTGACGGCAGAGGTCTCGGCCGAGTACTTCGCCGTGGCGATCGGCGGCACGGAGACCACTAAGAGTACGATCCTTGGCCCAGTGCGTAAGGTCATGGGCGACTATGCCGCAGACGTCGAGCCCGAGACGTTTTGCACCAGAGACCGCGTCGGATCCACCCGCGACGACCTGCTGAGACTGGCGGGCGTGCGCCTCGCCCTGATCCCCGAGGCCGACAAGCGCAGGCACCTCGACGAGGCCATGCTCAAGCGATTCGTCTCTGGCGAGGGCTGGCCGGTTCGCGGCGTCTATCAGCGCGACCGCGACCTCCACCCCGTCGCCAAGGTCGTCTTCCACACCAACGAGATGCCACAAATGAGCGATGACGACGACGCCGTGTGGCGGCGCGCATTGAGCTGGCCGTTCACCCACCGCCCGCAATGCATCGACACGACCATCAAGCCCACGTTGCTCGACCTGAGCGTCTCGGGGCCGGCGATCCTTGCCTGGCTGGTCGAGGGCTGTCTGGCCTGGCAGCGGGCGGGCGGAGCCAAGAAGGGTCTCGGCAAGGCGACGACGGTGGATCAGGCCAAGGACGAGTTGCGCCGCTCCATGAACCCGCTGGCGGACTTCTTCGACGAGGTCTGCGTCTGTGACGAGCCCCTATGGTGCTCGCGCTCCCGGCTGCGCGCCGCCTACACCGACTGGTGCAAAGCCGGCAACGCGCGGCGGCCGATCGGCACCAGGGAGTTCAACACACGGCTGCGAAATCGAGGCGTCGTCGATCAGACCGGCACTGAGAACGGGCGTGGAGTCGACGGCTGGAGCGGTATCGGTTTGAAGGGCAGGCCGACATGACCCGTTTCGCAGAGTTCGCAGAGTTCGCAGAGCATTTTGCTGAAAGTCCTCACGAGAAGAAGTTAGGCCGGACTTCTGGCAAACAGCCCTCTGAACTCTGCGAACTCTGCTTTACACGCCCCAAGCGAAGGCTAACCACGCAAGCCAGGCGTCCCATGGGTGCAGTCACCCCTCTTCTCGGACCCGACGAAAGGAACCACTCATGAGCACCTCCATCAACCGCGTCACCTTAGTCGGCAACCTCACCCGCGACCCCGAGACCCGCCAGGCCGGCGCCACTACCGTGTGCACCTTGCGCCTTGCCGTCAACGACCGCGTCAAGAACAAAGACACCGGCGCCTGGACCGACTACGCCAACTACTTCACGGTCTCGGTCTTCGGCGCCCAGGGCGAACGCTGCGCGCAATACCTGGTCAAGGGTCGTCAAGTAGCGATCGACGGTCGCCTGCGCTGGCGTTCCTGGGAGGGCAACGACGGCGGCGAGCACGAGACCGTCGAGATCGTCGCCGAGAACGTGCAGTTCATCGGGACGCGCGAAGGTGGGGCGGCCGGCCCGACATCAACCAAGGCATCGGACCAAGCCGCGGCCGACTTCGACGACGACATCCCCTTCTGAAAGCAAAGGACCTGCGATGGCATCTACTCGTCACAACAACACCAGCAGCGGCTACGTCCTGGGCGACGGTGAGCTCGATAGCGCTCACGGGGCCGGCAACCTCGCCGGACTCAAACGCACACCGCTTGTCGCGATCAAGTACCACTGCCTCAACTGCATGGGCGGCTCGCTGCATCACTGGCGCATGGCCGACGGCAAACTCGAGGGGCCACATCTGCCCCATGACGAGGTGCGAGCCTGCCCTACGACGCACTGCGAGCTGTGGCCGT
>PLTW01000011.1:0-339 GCA_003164655.1 Actinomycetota bacterium | reverse complement strand
CGAGCACGACGCAGCGATGAGCCAGCGCAGCGCATCGTATCCACTCTCTGACCAGGAGCCCGATCCACCATGCCAACCCCACAGACACCCTGGGCCAACCGCATCGTCTCCCATAGCGAGGAGCCGCCCGACAAGCTGATCGCCAACGACTCGAACTGGCGAACCCACACGCAGACCCAGCGGCACGCCCTGGCAAGTGTGCTGAACGAGGTCGGCCTCGTACAGAGCGTCGTCGTCAACACCACGACCGGCCGACTTGTCGACGGTCATCTGCGCGTCGAACTCGCCAAGGCACAAGGCCAGCCCACCATCCCCGTGGTCTACGTTGAGCTCTCTGAA
>PLTW01000035.1:17147-72231 GCA_003164655.1 Actinomycetota bacterium | reverse complement strand
ACGCCGGCGGCGCCCCGCGGTCACGGTCGGCGGTCGGCGGCTCGTGCCGGCCGGCAGTGTGCTGGTGGCCGGTCTCGTGGGCCTCGGCCTGGCGCTGGTCTTGAACTCGGCGAGCATTCAGCGCACCGCCAAAGCGATGCCGTTCGGGCTGCAGCGCACGTTGGCCGTCACGGCCATCCGCCCGGTGGCGGGGCTCAGTCATCTCCTGTTTCTCGACCGCCCGTCGCAGGCCGCCCTCGCGCTCCTCGGACGCAACCGCCCGGCGGAAGAGTCGGGCAGCGGACTGAGCGACCTGGGCTCACCGACCGCCTCGACCACGACCCTGCGCACCCCTACCGCCGGGCGGCCGCTGCGTATCTGGGTCGGCGGCGACTCGATGGCCGAGAGCTCGGGCGCCCAGGTCGTGCAGTACGCTCAGCAGACCGGCGTTATGCGGGCGACCCTCGACTATCACATCTCGACCGGCCTGAGCCGCCCCGACTTCTTCGACTGGCCGCTGCGGCTGGCCTACGTGTCGCGGGTGCTGNNCAGGCGATGGACACCCTGCTGCGTGGCGGCGCCACCCGTGTGTACTGGATCGGACTGCCGATCATGGGCACCAAGCCCTTCAGCCGCACGGTCAGGGTACTCAACGCCATCTTCCGCCGCCAGGCGGCCACGCGGCCCGGGGTGGTCTACGTCGATATCTGGCCGATGTTCGCCACGCCGGGGGGCGCCTACTCCGCCTATCTGCGCGACGCGCACGGCGATCTTCAGCTCATGCGCCAGTCCGACGGCATCCACATGACGCTGGCGGGGGCCTCGCGCCTTGGCGTGGCGATCGTCGCCAGGATCGAGCGCGACTACCACGTCGGCGGACAGGCCCCGGCATCGTGATCGAGCTGCCGGCAGACGACGACGACCTGCTCGCCGAATGCGACGTCACCACGTTTCACGCCGGCGGGCCGGGCGGCCAGCACCAGAACACTACCGACAGCGCCGTGCGTCTGGCGCACCGGCCCAGCGGCATCGTGGTCGTCAGTCGTCGCGAGCGCAGCCAGCATCGCAACAAGGCGATCTGCCTCGAGCGCCTGCGCGAGAAGGTGGCGCGGGCCAACCAGGACGAGGCGCGGCCGGCGCGGCGCGCCGGCCGCGTGCCGCGTGCCCAGAAGGAGCGGCGCCTGACCGACAAGGCGCACCGCGCGCGACGCAAGCAGGAGCGCAGCGCTCCCCCGGTCGACGACGGGTAGGCCGGCCCCGGCGCCAAGTCGACGCGCCGTTCCAGCCCGCAAGGTTGCGGGCTTTCGAGCCTGTGGATAGAGTACGGACACGGGTCGCCCATGCGCACGGTGGCGTGGCGGCGCCGGTCGTCGTCCGACGTCCGTCAGCCGCCGCTCGCGTCACCACCGCTGCCGGTCGGCTCGCCGCTTCCCGAGAGACTGTCGGAGGATCAATGAGTGACGACTACGTGAGATGGGCCAAGAAGAGCCGCAGCCGCGACCTGACCGGTCTCGGGTGGCTCGAAGCCGAGATCCTGCGCATCGTGTGGGACAAAGGTGACGTGAAGGTGCGCGACGTCTACGAGGAGCTGCGCCTGCGCCGCCGCATCGCCTACACGACGGTCATGAGCGTCCTGCGCAACCTGCACGTCAAGGGCCTGCTCGAGCAGGACAAGGACCCCGCCGGCTACATCTACCACGCCATCGTGTCCGATCTCGACGTCGCCAAGGGCATCCTCGACGACGTGATCGAGAAGATCATGGGCGGCCGCGTCGAGCCCCTGAAGGCCTACCTCGACTCCTACCAGAAGTAGGCCGCTTCCGCGGCGCGGGAGCCGGGGCCGCCATAACCCGAAAGGCGACGAATGCCGTCCAGCGTGACCGGCCTCATCCAGCGCCTCGTCGACCGGGTGGCGGCGGCCGACCCTGTAGTCGCGACGCAGCTCGGCATGGCCGACCACGCCGGCGAGCTGCCCGACCTCTCGGCGCCCGCTCTGGCGGCCTACGTGGCCGATGCCCGGCAGTTGTGCGAACGTCTCGAACGGGCCGCCGCCGGCGCTTCCGGCGACGACGCGATCGACGCCGTCACCGGCGGCCAGATCGCGCGGCGAGTGGTGCGCGCCTTCGAGACGCGTCGCGTGCAGCAACAAAGCCCCGGTCTGTACCTCGACGCCGCCTACGGCGTGCTTCTGCTGATGATCAAGGAGATCGGCACGCCCGCCGACCGGGTGGCCGCCATGGCCGGGCGCCTGCGGGCGCTGCCCGGCGTGCTCGAGGAGGGCCTTGCCAACCTGCGCGGCCCGCTGCCGCTGCCGTTCGTGGCCGCCGCCCTCGACGACGTGCCCGGCGTTGGCGAGCTGGTCGGCGAGTCGGCGCCGCGGGCCGCCGCCGAGCTCGGTCTGCCGGGGGCGCTCGACGAGCCGGCTCGGCGAGCGGCCACGGCCGTCGCTCGTTTTGGCCGCGAGCTGTGCAGCCGCTACCTGCCCGACGCCACACCCGATGTCTCAGGCAGCCGTGAGTTGCTCGTCGACATCCTTGCTCACGAGCACCTGCTCGACGAGACGCCCGAGCAGATCGCCGCCGTGGGTCGCGCCGCCGTCGCCGACACCGGCGCCGCCATGACGGAGCTGGCAGCCGCGATGGGCTACGAGTCGGCCGCCGCCGCCGTGGCCGCCGCTCAGGCCGACCGGCCGTCGCTTGCCGATCTGCTGAACAGCTACCGCGCGGCGCTGGCGGCCGCGCGGCGCTTCGCTGTCGAGCACGACCTCGTCACGCTCGCGCCGGGCGAAGAGCTCGTGGTCGAACCCACCCCGCCTGCCCTGCGCGGCTCGCTGCCCTTTGCGGCCTACGAGGGCGCCGGTCCGTACGATCGCCGGCAGCGCGGTTTCTACTGGGTGACCCTGCCCTCCCCCGACCTTCCCGACGCCGACCTCGCGCGGGCTCTGGCCGGTCACCCGTTCGCTTCGATGCCCACGGTGGGCGTCCACGAGGCCTACCCGGGGCATCACACCCAGTTCGGCCGGGCGAACCGCGCCCCGACCCTGGCCCGGCGCGTCGCCTTCATTCCCGACGGCGGCACGCTGCTGATCGAGGGCTGGGCCTTTTACTGCGAAGAGATGATGGAAGCCCAGGGCTTTCTGGCCGCGCCCGCCGTGCGCCTCATGCGGCTGAACGACCAGCTCTGGCGGGCCTGCCGCGTGGTGATCGACATGGAGCTGAACCTCGGCCTCATGAGCTTTGCCGAGGCGGTCGAGTTTCTGTCGCGCGAGGCCCACATAGACCGGCCCAAGGCCGAGCTCGAGGTGCGCTGGTATGCGGGCGCCCCCGGCTACCCGATGGCCTACCTGATCGGCAAGCGCGAGATCATGGCGCTGGCGCGCGACTTTGCCCGGCGGCGTTCCCCGTCGCTCAAGGCCTTCCACGACGAGTTACTCGAGTGGGGCGCGACGACCCCGGCGCTGATCCGCAGGGGGATGGGGTTGGCTCAGTCCGTCGAGTGACTGCGTCGTCGTCGCTCAGGCAGGCGTGACTTCGTCGCGCGCCTAGTCGTAGAAGGTCGGCTGAACCTCGACGCCGTACTGGATCACGCGGTCGCGCCCCTCGGCCTTGGCCTCGTAGAGGGCCTTGTCGGCGAGCTCGAAGAGCTCGCTCACCACGGTCGCGTCGCGCGGACAGGTGGCCACGCCCATGCTGATCGTGATGTTCACGTCGCTGGGCAGCCCGAGGCCTGTGTAGCGGGTCTCGGCCAGCGTGCGCCGCAGGCGGTTGGCCATGAAGCTGGCGTTGTCGCCGGGCGTGTTGGGCAGCAGCATGCCGAACTCCTCGCCACCGTGCCGTGAGCAGATGTCTGACTTGCGCACGTGCTGCTTCATGACCGCTGCCACGACCTGCAGCACGCGGTCGCCCGTGGCGTGTCCGTAGGCGTCGTTGAAGTGCTTGAAATGATCGATGTCGAGGATGACGAGCGACAGCGGCTGCTGGGTGCGCAGGCTGCGCGAGAGCTCCTCCTCGGCGCGGTTCATGAAGAAGCGGCGGTTGTAGAGGCGGGTCAGGTGGTCGGTGACCACCTGACGGCGGATGCTGTCGTACTTGCGGGCGTTGGTCAGGGCGCCGTGCACATGACCCTGGAGGATGGTGAGCACGTTCGTGCCGATGGCGTCGAAGTGCTCGCTGGTCGTCGAGGTGGCCAGCAGCGCCATCTCGCCGACCGGATCGACCTCGAAGGGCACGATGAGCTGGCTCTTCATGGTTCGCGGAAACAGCGTGCAGGTGTGGTTGGCGGAGCGGGTCACCGTGCGGTCGTCGATGGCCGAGCGCACCGGGCAGTCGGCCGTGTACAGGCAGCAGTCGGCGTCGATCGACGGCGCCTGCACGCCGAGCGCCCCCTCCACGTCGAAGGCCCTCGTGTTGGCCTCGAGCGAGATGAGGGCCACGAAGTCGGCCTGCAGGAAGGCCTTGGCGCGCGCCAGGGTGCGTTCGACCGTCTCGCGGTAGGGCAGGGCGGCGTTGATCTCCTGGCCGATGTCGCCGACTTCGACGAGCTGGCGATTGAAGGCCTGCAGGCGGATGAGGTCGCTTTCGGCGCGCTCGGTGCGCACCTCGCTGGTCTGTACCTCGGTAAACGTGCGGATGATGGTGTTGATCAGAAAGTCGAGCTCGGCGAGCTCGTCGCGGTGGCGCTGGTGGCCGTGTTCGTAGCGGCTGCCGAGTCGCCGCCGGGAGCGCCGGATCAGCGAGTTGACGGGTCGGTACACCCAGACGTCGAGCACCACGATCACCAGCGCGAAGGCGGCCGCCAGCGTCACGACGAGCTCGATGAGCCGGCTGCGGTCGAGCTGGCGAGAGAACACCGCGATCACCACGAGAAAGATCACGACGATCATGCCGGTGGTCTTGACCTCGATGCTCACGCGGGAGCGGCGCTCGTTCGGCTCGCTCGTGGGAGTCTCCTTCGCGGGTTCGGGCGGCCTGTGGGACAAGGGCCTTCGGTGCCGCCGCCGGTTATCGCTTCTTATCGGCAGTTCAGCAGCGAGGATGAGCCGATGCCGTCTGCCGTGACGAGGGCGATGCCGTCTGCCGTGACGAGGGTCGGGTCCGGCTCGCGGCGGGCGGCGATCTAGAGGTAGCCCTCGATGATCGACAGCAGCTGAGCGATGCGGAAGGGCTTGGTGATGTAGCCGTCGATGCCGACGTCGGTGGCGCGCTCCATGTCGGTGGCCATCGCCTTGGCGGAAAGGCCGACGATGGGGATGGTCTTGGTGGCTTCGTCGGCCTTGAGCTCGACGATGGCCTCGTAGCCGCTCATCACCGGCATCATCATGTCGAGGATGATGAGATCGGGATGGTGGTCGCGGACGAGGGCGACCGCCTCGCGGCCGTTGGGCGCCCTGTACACGTCGTAGCCCTGGGTCTCGAGAGACATCGCGACGATGCTCAGGATATCGGGGTCGTCATCGGCGACGACGATCGATTTGGCCATGAGTGAGTTCACCGTCCTAGCTGATCTTGCCGGCCGCCAGATGGTCGGCCGGCTCGTGTGATATCGGCATCGTGAAGATGAAACTGGAGCCCTTGCCGACCTTGCTCTGCACTCGGATCTGGCCGCCGTGCAGCTCCACGAGCTCCTTGGTGATGGCGAGGCCGAGGCCCGTCCCGCCCTGCGAGCGGCTGGCCGACGAGTCGACCTGGGTGAAGCGCTGGAAGATGCGGTCGATGTCTTCGCTGCCGATGCCGATGCCGGTATCAGTCACCCAGATCTCGACGTACCCGTCCTGGTTGCGCGCCTCGACGCTCACGTTGCCGTTCTCGTGGGTGTACTTGATGGCGTTCGTCAGCAGGTTCAGCAGCACCTGATTGAACTTGCCGGGGTCGGCCATGATGGTCGGCACGTCGGTCGGCAGGTAGGTCGATATCTTGATGCGCTTGTCGGCGGCGCGCGGCTTGACGACCGGCAGCACGCCGAGCAGCGCGGAGCGCAGGTCGACCGCCTCGAGGTTGAGCTCGAGCCGGCCGGCCTCGATCTTGGTGAGGTCGAGCACGTCGTTGATGAGGTTCAGCAGCGACTCGCCGTTGCTCAGGATGCTGCTGACGAAGTTGCTCTGACGATCGTTCAGCTCGCCGGTCACGCCCGACAGCAGCATGTCGCTGTAGCCGATCACCGAGGTCAGCGGCGTGCGCAGCTCGTGGCTCATTGTGGCCATGAAGTCGCTCTTCAACTGATCGAGGTGGGTGAGCTCCTCGTTCTTGCGGGCGAGCTCCTCGTTGTACTGGATGTTGCGCAGCGCGACGGCGAGCTGGCTGGTGAGCGACGCGAGCGCCGTGAGCTTGGCGTCGCGCACGACCTCGCCCGAGCGGGTCAGAAAGCACAACAGGCCGAGGCGCTGGTCCTTGGCGGTCAGGGGCACCATGACGATGTCGCGAAAGCCCTCCTTTACGATGAGCTTGAGCACGTGGGCCGACTGCGTGCCGTCGTCGACGGTCGCGACGTGCGGCAGGCCGACGGGGTAGATCCTGACCAGTCCGACCTCCTTGAGCCGTTCGATCAGCTCGGGCGTCACGGGCCCCTGACAGGCGGCGAGATGATCTTCGGCGGTGCTGTCGTTGTGGACCAGCACGAAGCCGCTGGCGATGCGCATCAGGCCGCACAGCTTGGTCAGCGCGTCGGGCATGAGGCCTTCGACGTTGTGGTGGGCCATGAACACCTGGCTCGTCTCTTCGATCGAACGCAACTGCTCGTTGACGGCCTTCATGCGGTCGAGCTGGGTCTCGGCGCGCAGCTTGGCGTCGCGCAGCTGGGCGTTGCTCTTGGTGAGCGCCTGAGCGATGAACCCGGTGAGCAGGGCGATCAGCAGGAACGCCGTCACGCGGATGCCGACCGTCTGCACCGACCAGTTGTCGGGCATGATCGGCGGCCTGATGGTGGAGCCGTTCACGAACGGACCGACCGCGCCGCTCTGGAACACCCAGATGGCGATATAGAGGGCGCTCGAGGCGCCGGCGGTGACGTAGGCGGCCCACAGCGGCAGCAGCAGACTGGCCGAGACGATCGGCCAGAGGTAGAAGATCGCCACCGAGCTCAGCACGCCGCCGGTGAAGACGACCGCGGCGGTGATCAGCACCGTGTCGACCACGACCATGGCGACGCCCACCTGGCGTTCCTGGCCGCGCTGGCTGAGGTAGAGGAACGGTACGTTGGCCACCACGAACAGCACCACGATCACCAGCAGCGGCAGCGAGATGAAGTCCTGGTTGAGCAGCCGAAAGACGATCCCGGCGACGAACAGCGCGACGCCGAAGATGATGCGCGCCGTCATGATCTCCCTGAGTTGCCTGCCCGTGCCCGTTTGCCTGCCTCCAGTCCCGTTCCCGTCGCGTATTCTAATGTCGACACCAGCGGCCGATGGATTAGGGTCGGCCGTTGTTGCCGGCGCCGCGGCAGGAAAGCTGCGCGGCGCGCGGAAGCTCTGAAACCCCACGCGCGCTCACCAGCATCGGGCGTCGGCCGGGCGTGCCGGGGAGAATCGAGGGAACTGCTCAAGCGTGTCTGTGCCGCGCCTCATCCTCGCCGGTGTCGAACCCGGCCCCGCACTCGATCTCGTGGCCGGCGCGCTGCTCGCCGGATTCGGCGAGCAGCGCGCCACGCGCGCCATCCTGCTGGGCTTCGACCTGCCCCTCTGGCGCCTCGTCTACGACGTCGCCGCCCGCGCGCCGCGGGCTCTGGATCCCGTTCTTCACCCCGCCCCGGTGGCCGACGAGCTGTTCGACCAGTGGAGCGAGCACATGGATCTCGCGCTGGTCGTCGGCGTACGTCCGCTGCTCGATCGCTGGGAGGGCGTGAACGGCTCGCGGGCGGCCGACCTGGCACGACGCCTGGACGCTCCGATCGTCCTGGCGCTCGATGCGCGCGGCAGAGGGGCCAGCGCGGCGGCCGCCGTCTACGGCACGCGGGCCCTGGCCAGCCAGCTCGAGATCGGCGGCGTGGTGCTCGTTGGGGGCGACGATTCGCCTGCCGGTCTCGAACTGCAGGAGGCGCTGCGGCGCGACGTGGGCCTGCCCGTGCTCGGCCACATCCCACCGCAGCTCACCGAGCAGTTCCTGCGCCAGTACACCGCGGGCAGCGGCTCCGTGCGCACGCTCGGCGCCAGAGCGCCCGAGACCACGCTGGTGCAGCTCTGTCGCGAGGCCGCCACGTACCTGCGGCTCGACGAGATCGCCGCCGTAGCGGCGCGGCGCGGCTTTCTGCCGTCGGCGCCGCGCCACCTGCTGCTGCCCGAGACCTCGGCGACCGACCTTGTGGTGGCGGTGGCCTGGGGGCCGCCGCTGCAACCGGTCATGCTCGAGAACGTCGATGTGCTGCAGGCGATGGGCGTCAACCTCGTGCCCCTCAACATCGCCCGCGACCGTGAGCTGCCCGAGCCCTGCGACGGCCTGCTCTTCACGGGCACGCTCGACGAGCAGAGCATCGACGCGTTCTCCGACAACGCCCTGCTGCGCCAGGATCTGCGCGCCGCTGCCGCCAGGGGTCTGCCCGTGCTGGCCCTGGGCGGCGGCGCCCTCCTCATGTTGCAGCGTCTGGCCGACAGCCGCGGCCGCAGCCACGATCTGCTCGGCCTGGTGGCGGCCGAGGCCGAGCTCCTCGAATGGTACGACCGGCCGCGCTACGTGCGTGGGCAAGCCACGAGGGCCAATCCCTACGACGCCGGCCAGGTCACGCTCTACGAGCTGTTCGACCTCGAGTTCCTGGTCCTCGAGCAGGATGTGTTCGCCTACCAGATCGCCATGCCCGACGGCACCAGCCGCACCGAGGGCTTCGTCGTCGGCCGCTGCCTGGCGACCACCCTGTTTGCCAGCTTCGCCGCGTCGCCGGGCATGGCCGGACGGTTCATCGCCGCCATGCACTCCGCGCGCGGCGCCTGAAGGGCCGCGGCCACGTCACGACGCGCCCAGTCGACGACGTTCACGGCCGGCCCGGCCCCGTGCGCGGCGCGTGGTCGCCGGCCGGCCTGGTGGTACACTTCCGCCCATGAGTGAGCGCCGCCGCCTCGAGCCCGACGTCTTCGCGCTGCCGGTCGAGCGCATGCGCGAGGGCTACTACACCGATGCCTACTTCAACTTCTCCAAGCGCGTCCTGGAGACCCGCGACGAGCACCCGCACGTGCTCATGCAGGTCTTTCAGAAGCACGAGACGGCCGTGCTGGGCGGCATGGACGAAGCCATCGCCGCCCTGCGGCAGTGCTCGGGGCGCCACCTCGCGAGCGGCGGCCGGCGCACGTGGGTCGACGGCTGGCACGAGCTCGAGGTCCGGGCGCTCTACGACGGCGACGACATCGCGCCGTGGGAGACCGTCATGACGATCGAGGGCGACTATTCGCTGTTCGCCCACCTGGAGACGGTGTATCTCGGCGTCCTGACACGGCGCACGCTGATCTCGACGAACGTGCGACGCGTCGTCGAGGCGGCCGGCGACAAGCCGATCCTCTTCTTTCCGGCGCGTTTCGATCACTACCGGGTCCAGGCCGGCGACGGCTGGGCGGCGCACATCGCCGGCGCCATCGGCGTCTCGACCGACGAGCAGGCCTCATGGTGGGGCGGCAAGGGCGGCGGCACGGTGCCGCACGGCCTGATCGCCGCCTACGGCGGCGACACGGTGGCCGCCTCGCTGGCGTTTGCCGACGTCGTGCACGCCGACATCAACGTGGTCGCCCTGGTCGACTTCGACAACGACTGCGTGGCGACCTCACTGGCCTGCGCCCGCGCCCTCGGCGAGCGCCTCTGGGGCGTGCGCCTCGATACGTCCGAGACCATGGTCGACCGCTCGCTGTGGGAGAGCATGGGCCAGTATCGTCCGACCGGGGTCAACCCCGAGCTGGTGCGCAACGTGCGGCGCGCCCTCGACGCCGAGGGCTTCGAGCACGTGCGCATCGTGGTGAGCGGCGGCTTCGACGCGCCGCGCATCCGCGAGTTCGAGCGCGCCGGGGTGCCCGCCGACGCCTACGGAGTCGGGTCGAGCCTGTTGCGCGGCACGGTCGACTTTACGGCCGACGTCGTGCGGGTCGACGGCCGGCCGTGCGCCAAGCAAGGACGCGCCGAGCGGCCCAACCCGCGGCTCGAGCTGGTGGAGTAGGCCGGCGCCGGGGAACACTCCCGGCGAGCGATCCGACCGACCGGGGAGCAGGCTGGCGTGCCAGGCATCGTCACGTGAAAGCGATCATCGTCGTCGACGTCCTGAACGGCTTCTGCCGGACGGGTAACCTCGCCAGCGCGCGCCTCGGAGCCGTGGTGCCCGCCATCCGTGCTCACCTCGAGCGCGAGGTTGCCGCGGGGGCGGCGCTCATCTTCCTGGCCGACACTCACGAGGCCGACGACCCCGAGTTCGCCATGTTCCCGCCGCACTGCGTGGCCGGTTCGGGCGAGGAGGAGATCGTCGACGAGCTGCGCGAGCTCTCGGCCGGCGCGACCGTCGTGCGCAAGCGGCGCTTCTCGGGCTTCTTCGGCACCGATCTCGACCGAGCGCTGGCCGCTCTCGCCCCCGACGTGGTCGAAGTGATCGGGGTCTGCACCGACATCTGTGTGCTGCACACCGTCGCCGACCTGCGCAACAGGGACTACCGGGTGGTCGTGCCTGGCGATCTCGTGGAGACCTACGACGCGCCGGGTCACGACGCCGATGAGGTCAACCGCTTCGCACTCGCTCACATGCGCGACGTGCTGGGGGCGACGATCGCCTAGCGGGCGCCGTCCGATCAGCCGCCCCTGGTCGCGCTCGGGTGCGGGCCGCCGCTGCTGTCCTCCATGAGATCGACGAAGTTCTGGGCCGACTTGCCGATCGACGACGCCGGGTCGATCGCTGCCGCCTTCTGCCATTCGTCGCGCGCCGAATCGGACTTCTGCTGGGAGAAATAGAGGATCGCCAGATTGTAGTGGCCAAGCTGGCTGTGCGGGTCGGTGGCAAGGACGCCGTTCAACAGGGCGAGGGCCTGGACGTCGCGGCCGCCGGCGTGGAGCGCCATGGCGAGCTGTACCTTGGCGGTCTCGTTGCCGGGTTCGCTGGCCAGCACCCTCGTGTACAGGAGCTGCGCCTTGGCCGGTTGATCGGTCATGAGGTAGGCGTCGGCCAGCGCCATGGCAGTCTTGGCGTTGGAGGGGTCTCTGGCGAAGCGGGCGGAGAGGAGCTTGACCATCGCGGCGTAGTCGGTGGGCGCGGCGGTGCTGGAGCCGGACGACGAGAGAGCGCCGGGAAGGGCGGCGGTGCTCGCCTGCCGGACGGCGGAGCGCGCGTCGTCGCCGGACGACCGCGAGCCGGCAACGACGATGAGCGCGGCGACGAGGATCGCCACGACGATGCCGGCGATGGCGTACTGTTTGCGCAACGCGAGGGTTCCTTTCGTGGAACGGCCGGCCGGGCCCATGCTTCGATGCCGTGGACCCATTATGCGACCTGTCCTGGAGCCGTCTGCGGCTGGCGGACCGCCTGTAACAGTCCTTAACGCTTGCTTAACAAACACTCAGGCTCGCTTGACCGCGGCCGGCGCCGGCTTGACGAGCGCGCTGCGGTCCGTCTAGAGTACTGACAACACGGACAAAAACTATCCTGCTGCTACCCTTGCGTGGTGATCTTCGAGTGGGACTGCAACTGACACGCGGCGGCGAGTACGCGATTCGCGCCATGACCTATCTGGCGTACCGGCCCGTGGGCGAGATCTCCTCGCTGCGCGACGTCGGCGCCGAGCAGGACATCCCCGAAAGCTTCCTCGCCAAGATCTTCCAGAGTCTGGTGCACGCCGGCCTCGTGGCCTCGCAGCGGGGCGCGCACGGTGGGTTCTCGCTCGCGCGTCCGCCGGCCGAGATCACGGTGCGCGACGTCGTTGAGGCGGTCGACGGGCCGATCGCCCTGAACGGCTGCGTGCTCTGGCCCGAAGACTGCCGGCGCAGCGCCGACTGCCGCATGCACGAGGTCTGGGTGCTCGCCCAGCAGCGCATGATGGACGTGCTCGGCGAGGTCACGCTGGCCCAGCTTGCGCCCGCGCCCGCACCCTCGCCCGCCTGACGCCTCCGTCAACGAGTCGCCGGCGCTGCCGCTACCGCGCTGCGCTGGGCGTGTCGCCCCGGTCGTCGTAGCCACGGGGATGATCGCTCATCCACGCCCAGGCGTCGGCGACTATGCCGTCGAGCTGCCGTTGCGGCCGCCACCCCAGCACGCGCCGGGCGCGGTCGTTGGAGGCCACCAGCGCCGGTGGGTCGCCGGGCCGGCGCGGGGCGTGCTCGACGGGTGTGATGCGGGCGGTGGCGACCGCAACCGCCCGCATCACCTCGAGCACGGAGCTGCCGCTGCCGGTGCCGAGGTTGTAGGCCCCGGCCGCCTGCGGCAGCCGTTCGAGCGCGGCTACATGGGCCGCCGCCAGATCGCTCACGTGAACGTAGTCGCGCACGCAGGTGCCGTCGGGCGTGGGGTAGTCGTTGCCGAAGATCTTCTGGGGCGTGCCGTCGCGCGTCGCGGCGAGCGCCAGCGGCACCAGGTGGCTTTCGGGAAAGTGGTCCTCGCCGCGCGGGCCGTCGGCGCCGGCGGCGTTGAAGTAGCGCAGCGCGACGGTGGCGAGGCGGCCGCCGCTGGCGGCGGCCGCCTCGCTCAGCAGCCGCTCGGCGGCGAGCTTGGTCTCGCCGTACGGATTGGCCGGCGCCAGGACGGCGTCTTCGTCGATGGGGACGCGCTCGGGCGCACCGTAGACGGCCGCCGTCGACGAGAAGACGATGCGCGACACGCCGGTGCGCAGCGCCGCCTCGAGCACCGCTTCGGCGCCGCCGACGTTCACGTNNCGTGAGGCGGGCGGCGTCGCGGATGTCGGCCGTCACGAGCGCGGCGCCGGCCGGGACGGCCGCCGCGTGGCCGCGCGACAGGTCGTCGTAGACAGTCACCGTGTGGCCGGCGGCCAGCAGGCGGGCGGCGATCACGCTGCCTATGTAGCCGGCGCCGCCGGTGACGAGAACGTTCATGGCGTCATCGTAGCAGGCCGGCGACGGCGGAGTGCGGCAGCGGCCGCAGCGGCCGCGCGTTTTACCTCGCCGCGACCGGTCCGGCGAGCGAGAGGGGGCGGCGCCGGACGATGATCGCCTCGCTGAAGACCTGGTGGTTCGGTCGGAGGGCAAGGCGGGGCTCCGCGCGGATGCCCCTGTGGGAGTGCAGTCCTCGCACTGGGCGACTTCGCCCGCGCCTTACTACGGCGATCTGCTGGACAGCCGCGCCGTTGCCGCCGAGAATCGTCACCATGAACATGCCGTTGCCGCCGACAATCGTGACCATGACCGCGCCGCTGCCGGAGCCACGATTCCGCAGGGCCGTCCAGTGACTCGCGTCTCCCGTTCCCGGGGTCGCGTACTGCTCGAGTACGGCCTGATGCTGCTCGTGGCGATCGCGGTCGCCTACGCCGCCGAGGCGCTCGCGGTCAAACCCTTCGTCATTCCGACGGCCTCGATGGCCAACACCGTGCAGCCCGGCGACCGCGTGCTGATCGACCGGGTGAGCTACCGGTTCAGGGCGATCCGCCGCGGCGACATCATCGCCTTCGGCGGACACGGACCGATCCCCCTGCTCAAGCGCGTCGTGGGGCTGCCCGGCGACCGGCTTTCGCTGGCCGCTGGACGGCTGTTCGTCAACGGGCAACCCTCGCCGCTGGCCTGGGTCCGGCGCCTCGACGGGCGCCTCGAACCGACGCTGCCCGGACCGCAGCAGAGCGTCCCCTGGAGTCTGGCGCAGCCCTACGTGGTGCCCGCCGGCCAGTACTTCGCCATGGGCGACAACCGCACCGACAGCGACGACAGCCGCTACTGGGGCACCGTGTCGCGCGGCCAGATCATCGGGAAGGCCTTCTTCGTCTACTGGCCCGTGCAGCACGTGAAGGGTCTTTAGGAGCGGGCGCCCCTCTCGTTCTCGTCATCAGCCGCCAGCCACGGCTTGTAGGTGTCGCGCAGGAGCCCGCGCCGGACGCTGCGCCGCGACTGCATCTCGGCCGTGCGGTCCGCGCGCAGCGCGACCGCGGCGCGCCGCAAGTCGTAGAGGGCAAAGACGGCCGCCAGGGCACAGGCGACGGCCGCCGCGACGGCCGCCAGCACCAGCAGGCCGGCGAGCACGGCGAAGGGGCGCATGTGCGCCGGCTTGCCGCTGGCGTCGAGGGCACGGCCCGTGAACAGCCACACCCCGGCCATGCCGGCCAGCAGCAGGATGGGGTAGAGCCAGAAGAGCAGGATCGACGCCGAGATCCTGACGGTGGTCTGGGTGGACAGTATGGCCGCGAAAAACGAGAAGAGAAGCGCGGCCGCCCAGAAGACGCCGTCGGCGAGAGCGACGATCTTCAGGTAGTGGGCAAAGCGCCGCAGGTCGGGCCGGGCGCCATCGAGCAGCCGCCAGCAGGCGGCGATCGCCAGGGCGGCGACGGTGATGATGCGCACGTCGACGCCCATCAGGAATCCCATGAGCAGGCCGATGGTGATCGCCGGAACGAGGACGAGCCCCCACTCGCGCGAACCGCCGACCGCCGGCGGCGCCTCGTGGTCGCCGCCGATCTCGACGTAGCGTCCATCGATCAGGCGGCCGGGTGCGTAGAGCTCGGCCCCGGCCGTCGACCCGGACAGCGACATGCCCAGGGACGGCGGTTGGTAGCCCGCCTTCCTGACACAGACGCGCAGCGGACGCCGCCATGGCGCCTGCGGCCCCCGACGGGCGAAGACCGAGTAGTAGGTGTCCTGGGTGTCGTCGGACGCCGGGTCGACCACGCTGTCGGCGTCGCCTTCGTAGAGGACGCGCTGACCCCAGTCGCCGTCGATATGGGCGTCTGGTGAGTCGCAGAACCACTGCGTCGAGCGCAGCGCGCGGACCTGGGCGCCGTCGCCGCCGGCCCAGCGCCAGGCGATGCGCACCGTGGCGTCCTGGCACGACACCGAAAGCTCACGCAGCACCGGCACGCGAGACACGCTGATCTGCCTCCCTGGCAAGTCGTTTTCGCGATCATCTCATCGGCAGGTTCCGGCGTCGCGACGAGAGGGTCGCACCGCGCGCGATGTCGGGCGACGGCCGGTGTCAACCTGCCGGCTCCTCACGCCGATACGTGCGATGTGGATAGTGACTCGACAGATCCACTGCGGGCGGCGCCGCCAGGCCGGACGGATCGTGTCGCGGCCGGCGAGCTCTCCGCCCTGCTGCGCCGCGACACCAGCGGCTGGCGCCTGTTGCGGCCGGCGCTTCTTGCGTTCCTGATCATCATCGCCGTCGGCGCTGCTTTCGGGGCTCTGGCCTACGCGGTGGCCGGAGGCTACCAGGGCTGGCCGACGACCGTCGTGCGCACGGCGGCCGGCTGGCGCATAAGCAGCGCCGACGGGCTTCAACAGGACAGCGAGATGGTGGCGGGCAGCTCCATGGTCTGGAACAACGGCGGCTGTCTTGAGCTGCTCGACCTGGGCAGCGGCAAGACGACCGTGCTGCAGCTTCCATCCTCCGGCGAACAGGGCAGCGCAGCGGCGTGCCTCTCCGAGCGCTATGTCGCCTGGACGACCGACAGGTACCCAAACGACATCGATCACCTCGAGATACGAGCCTACGATCTCGTGCGGCACAGGTTCTTCACGGTTCCGGGCGCCTTCGATTGTGACGGCAGCACCCCGGCGCTGAGCGGCAGCCTGCTGTTCTGGGAAGGAGACCGCCCCCAGGACGCTGACGCCAAGCACGTCGTGATCCACGGTCTCGACCTGGCAAGCGGCCGCGGCTTCCCGGTGGCTACGGGCAGCATCCGGCTGGGAGACGCCTGCGGCGACCTTGTGATGTGGACCCAGGACGACGGCAACAGTGCCCGCGACCAGCTGACCTGGGTCAAGGACCTGAGCTCGAGCCGCCTCTGGCGATTGCGGCTGTGTACCGGGAAAGGCTACGAGACCGACGGCTGTCTTCTGACTGGACGGGCGCTGGTCTGGCAGCTCGATCGCGACTCGACCGTCACTTCTGCGAGCTTCACCAGGATCGAGGAGCTCGATCTCGACAGCGGCGTACGTCGCGTCGTAGCGCAGGGCAACAAGGTCTGGGGGCTCTCCGCCGGTGGGGGCCAAGTGGTGTGGTCAGGTCCCTCGCGTGCTCCGCTGGCGGAGAACGTCGTCGGCGGACCGGCCGTGCCTCTGCCGGTGGGCCGGAACTTCAACGGCGATCTGCCGGTCATCAGCGACTCGGCGATCGCCTGGATAGTCGACAACACCGTCGAGACCGCGAGGCTGAGCCGGTGAGCCGCATGCCACGCACAAACGGCGCCGTCGCAGTCGGCGACTGCCTGCCGGTCGGCGTCGCGGCCGCCGACGTGGCCCGGTTGCAGCGGGCGCCCGGCGGCCTCGAATACGCGTATCGCTGTCCGTTACACGACGCCGATCGAGTCGCGCCGTACACGCCGGCCTTCGCCCGTCAGTTCCTGACCGCCTCAGCCGACGGCCTCTGCTGCTGCGTCGACGAGATGCCCTGGTCGGTTCGTCACGGTCTCGCGCGCAGCCGGTTGCTGGCCTGGTTGCTCATCACGCTGTGGCTGGCCAACCTGGCCGACCTGCTGCTCACCCTGCGCGCCGTGGCAGCGGGGCGGGCCACCGAGGCCAACGGCGTGATGAGCTACTTCCTGCACGCCGGCTCGCTGGCGGCCGGGGTCTTCAAGGTCGGCCTGGTGAGCGCTGCCGTGGTGCTGCTATGGATACTGCGCCGGCGCAGCGTGGTCTTGCCCGCCACTGCCGCACTTACTCTGGCCCTCGTGGCGCTGGTCGCCTACGAGGCCCTGGCGCTGCTGACCGCCTGACGGGCGCCGGCGCCTGCCGGCGGCAGCCGACGTCAGCCCAGGACGGCCCGCAGGTAGTACACCCAGAACGCCGGGATCTCGCGCAGGACGAGCCTGGTCGTTTGCGGCACCATGCCACGTCCGCGCCCTCGGCGCGCGGGCCGGCCAGCCAGGCGCGGAGCACCCTGCCGCGGCGAGCGGGCTCGGCCCGACGGAAACGATCGCATTTGCCGCGGCCGAACGCCCATCCTCGAAACACGCGCGCCGCCCTGCGAAAGGCGCCGCGCTGGCGCCGCCCGCACGCGGGCGATTATGCTTAGCAACGATGAGCGCCGACGCTGCCATTCCCGCCGCGAGCGAGCGGGGTCTCGCCGCGGCCGCCGACCTCGCCCGCCACGTGGCCGGCGAGGTTCGCACGAGCCCGCTCTCGCGCTGGCTGTACTCGACCGACGCCTCGATCTATCGGGTGCTGCCCGATGCGGTGCTGGTGGCGCGCTCGGTCGACGATCTGGCCGCGGCCGCCGAGGTCGCCGCGCGCCACGAGGTGCCGCTGTGCGTTCGCGGCGCGGCCACGAGCCTCGCGGGGCAGACCCTGGGCGCGGGCATCGCGATCGACTGTTTTCACCTCGATCGCATCGTCGAGATCGACCCCGAGCGGCGGGTGGCGAAGGTCGAGCCCGGCGTCGTGCAGGGTGCCCTCAATCGCGCCGGCGCGCCCTACGGCCTCGAGTTCGGACCCGACACCTCGACCGTCGAGGAAGCGACGATCGGCGGCATGGCCGGCAACAACTCGTCGGGCTCGCGCTCCATAATCTACGGCGAGACCAAGGACAAGCTGCTGCGGGTGCGGGGTGTGCTCGCCGGGGGAGAGGCGGTCGCCTTTGGACCCTGCACCGGCGACGACCTGCGCAGCGGCGTGACGGGGGCCGGCGGCGGGCCGCTGGCCGACGGCCTGGCGGCGATGCGGGCGCGCTCGCGCGCCCGCATCGCCGCCGGCTTTCCGCGCACGGCCCGCCGCGTCTCGGGCTACAACCTGCCCGAGCTGCTCGCGCCCGAGCCCAATCTCGCCCGCCTGTTCGCCGGCTCCGAGGGCACGCTCATGCTGTTCACCGAGCTCGAGGTGCAGCTCGACGAGCGGCCCGAGTCGCGGCCGTTGGCCGCGCTCACCTTCGCCAGCCTGCGGGCGGCGCTGCAAGCGAACCTGGTGATCCTCGGCACGGCGCCGTCGGCCGTCGAGCTCATCGACCTCGCGCCGCTGCGCGGTTCGCCCAATCTGCGGCGCTTCACGCGCCTGGGGCCGATCCTCGACGGCGACGACCCGGCGGTGCTGCTCGTCGAATACCAGGGCAGCAGCGACGAGGGCGTGGCCGGCCTCGACCGCCTGCGTGCCATCACCGCCGACCTTGGCGCCCGGGTCGAGATCTTCTTCGCCGACCCCGCCGCGGTCAACGAGGCCTGGGAGCTGCGCCGCGCGTCGCTGCCCTTGCTCATGGGGGCGCCGGGCGTGGAGCGTCCCGCCTCGTTTGTCGAAGACACCGCTGTGCCGGCCGAGACCCTCGCCGACTACGTCGAGGAGTTTCAGCGCATCGTCGCGGCCCACGGCGCGCGGGCGTCGTTTACCGGTCACGCCTCTGCCGGCTGCATGCACGTTCGCCCTATGCTCGACTTGAAGACGGCCGCCGGCGTCGGCCGGCTCGAGGCCATCTCCCACGACGTCGCCCACCTCGTGGCCGCGCGCCACGGCGCCTTCTCGGGCGAGCACGGCGACGGGCTCTCGCGCTCGTGGTTCAACCCGGAACTGTTCGGGCCCGAGCTCTACGGCGAGCTCGTGGTCCTCAAGGATCTGTTCGATCCGCGACGCCTGCTCAGCCCCGGGCGCAAGGTCGACGGACCGCCGGTCACCGAGAACCTGCGCTTCGGCGCCGACTACCGCGACGGCTGCGGGTGGCGGCCGCGGCTCTCCTATGCCCGCGAGGGCGGGTTTGAGCTGGCCGTCGAGCGCTGCTTCGGCGCCGGTCTGTGCAAGAAACTGGTCGGCGCCATGTGCCCCCCGGCGGCGGCCTCGCGCAACGAACGGCACACGACCCGCGCCCGCGCCAACCTGCTGCAGGCGGTCGTCGCGGGGGCGGTGCCGCTCTCCCTGGTCGGCGAGAGCGAGTTCGAGGACGTGCTGGGCACCTGCCTTGCCTGCAAGGCCTGCGCCGCCGAATGCCCGGCCGCGGTCGACATGGCGGCCCTCAAGGTCGAGTGGCTGGCCGAGGTCAACGCCCGCCACGGGGTGCCGCTGCTGGCTCGCGCCGTCGCCAACCTGCGCCCGCTTCTGCGGCTGGCGGCGCCGGCCGCGCCGCTCGTGAACGCGCTGGGGCGCGGGCCTGCGGCCCGCGCCCTCAAGCCGCTCCTCGGGCTCGACCCCCGCCGGCCCGCGCCGGCGATCGCGCGGCGCGCGTTCAGCCGGCGGGCGCAAACCGGGGCGGTCGCACCGGGCGTGTCCGCCGCGGACGCCGCCACGTCGTCCGACGTGATCGTCTTCGCCGACTGTTTCGTCGAGCACCTCGAGCCGCACATCGGCGAGGCGCTGCTGCGGCTGCTGCGCGCCGCCGGCCACACGCCCAGCGTCGTCAGTGCCGGCTGCTGCGGGCGCACGATGCTGTCGGTGGGCATGATCGACAAGGCGCGCCGGGCGGCGCGCGCGACCGCCAGGTCGCTCGCGCCGGCCGCTCGGGCGGGATTGCCGATCGTCTTCGTCGAGCCGAGCTGCCAGGCTATGGTCTGCGACGACTGGGAGCGGCTGCTGCCCGGCGACGGCGATGCCGCCGCCGTGGCCGCGGCGGCGCGCTCCGGGCTGGCGCTGGTGGCCGACGCGGCCGCCGCCGGCCGGCTGCGCTTCGCCGCCGGTGGGCGCGCCGTGGTCCACCCGCACTGCCACGAGCGCGCGGTGTTCGGCGCCGACGACACGCTGCGGGCGCTACGCTGCGTGCCCGATCTCGACCTCACGGTGCTCGACGCCGGCTGCTGCGGCATGTCGGGGGTGTTCGGCTATCGCAAGGAGCGCTACGACATGAGCGTGCAGGTCGCCGAGCGGGTGCTGCTGCCGGCGGTGCGGGCGGCGGGCGCCGCCGCCGACGTACTGGCGACCGGCACGTCGTGCCGGTCGCAGATCGGCGATCTCGCCGGCCGCCCCGCGCGGCATCCCCTCGAGCTCCTCGCCGAGCGGCTTGTGAGGTGAGCCTGCCCGGGGCCGGCGCCACGCACGGGCAGTGGCGCGCGGCGGCCAGGGCGCATAGACTGTATGCAGACAGTATCGGTCGCCGTTTGTGCCGCGGCGAGCCGGCTGCCTACGACAGCCAATGACAGAAGCCCCAACACAAGCCAAGAGCCGGGCCCCCGAGGCCATTCTCATCGACCTCGATCTCTGCAAGGCCTGCGGCATCTGCATCGCGCTCTGTCCGCAGCAAGTCTTCGACCGCGACGAGCTCGGCCGGCCGGTCGTGGCCCGTTTGGCCGACTGCACCGTCTGCGCGTTCTGCGAGCGCCACTGCCCCGACTTCGCCGTCGATATCGTGCGTCCCGAACGGGAGGCCTGATGCCCCAGCCGCGCCGCCTGGTCGAGGGCAACGAAGCGGTCGCCGAAGGCGCCATCGCCGCCGGCGCCCGGTTCTTCGCCGGGTACCCGATCACGCCTTCGACCGAGATCGCCGAGGTGCTGTCGCGCCGTCTGCCCCAGGTGGGCGGCCACTTCGTGCAGATGGAAGACGAGATCGCCTCGATCGGCGCCGTGATCGGCGCCTCGCTGGCCGGCGCCAAGGCGCTCACCGCCACGTCGGGGCCCGGCTTTTCGCTCATGCAGGAGAGCATCGGCTACGCCTCGATGGCCCAGGTGCCGTGCGTCATCGTCGACGTCATGCGCGGCGGCCCGTCGACCGGTCTGCCCACCGAGCCCTCGCAGGGCGACGTCATGCAGGCCCGCTGGGGCACGCACGGCGAGCACTCGATCATCGCCCTCGTGCCGAGCTCGGTGGCCGAGTGCTTTTCGCTGACCGTCGAAGCTTTCAACCTGTCCGAAGCCTACCGCACGCCGGTTATCCTGCTCTCCGACGCGACCATCGGCCACATGCGCGAAGCGGTGGCGCTGCCGACGCGCGACGAGTTGCGCGTCGCTGAGCGCGGCGAGCCCGACGTGGAGCCCGACGACTACGACGACGTCATGTCGACCGTCGACAACATCATGCCGCGGCCGGCGCTGGGCTCGCGCTACGCGGTGCACGTGACCGGCCTGGTCTACGACCGCAGCCGGGGCGGCGTACCGTCGACCGGCACGCCGTCGGTGGCCGAGGGGCTCGGCCTCTACCTGCGCGAAAAGATCTACCACCACCGCGACGCGATCGCCCGGGTCGAGGAGCTCGAGATGGAGGATGCCGAGGTCGCCATCTTCGCCTACGGCTCGGTGGCGCGCTCCGCCAGGGCGGCCATGAAGTGGGCCCGCCGGCAGGGCGTGAAGGTCGGCCTGGTGCGGCCCATCACGCTGTGGCCGTTTCCCATGGCGGCCGTCGACCACATGGCCGAACAGGTGCGCACCATCATCGTGCCCGAGATGAACTTGAAACAGATGTCCTGGGAGGTCCAGGCGGCGGTCGGCGGACGGGCCAAGGTGGTCGACCACGGACGCATCGACGGCAAGCTCATCCGTCCCGAAGAGATCCAGAACCTTATCCGCCGGGAGTTCTACTATCACCACTTCGAGGAGACGGCATGAGCGCCCTGGTCGACGAAGAGCTTCTCGAACACGCCCCGCACGACACCAGCCTGCCGCGCGTCGCGCCGCATCGCACGGGCGAGATCACGCAGCACCTGCGCACGCCCAAGACGCTGTGGTGTCCGGGGTGCTCCAACGGCATCGTCACCCGGGCGCTGATCGACGCCGTTCTGGCGCTCGAGCTCGATCCCGACCGCACCTGCGTGATCGCCGGCATCGGCTGCGCCGGGCGCATCACCGCCTACCTGAACTGGTCGACCGTGCACACGGCGCACGGCCGCGCCCTGGCTCTGGCGACCGGCGCCAAGTCGGCCGACCCCGGGCTCAACGTCATCGTGGTCATGGGCGACGGCGACTGCGTGGCCATCGGCGGCAACCATCTGATCCACGCCGCGCGGCGGAACATCGACGTCACCGCCATCGTCTTCAACAACTCGATCTACGGCATGACCGGCGGCCAGATGAGCCCCACCACCTTCGAGGGCGACCTCTCCACGACGAGCGTGTACGGCAACGTCGAGCAGGCGTTCGACATTTGCGAGCTGGCGCGCGCCGCGGGGGCGACCTACGTCGCCCGCGGCACGTCGTACAACTACCTGCGGCTCGCCCAGCTCATCGCCGGCGGCATCGCCCACAAGGGGTTCTCTTTTGTCGAGGCCATGGTCGCCTGCCCGACCTACTACGGACGCCAGAACGGGGTCGCCGACCCCGCCGAGATGCTCAAGGTGCAAAAGGCCCGGGCGGTGCCGGTCGACGAGTTCGACCACGACGGCCCGCGCCTGCGCGACCGCTACCCTGTCGGCGTGCTGCACCACGCCGAACGCCGCGAGTACACGGCGGCCTACGCCGACGTCGTGCGCCGCGCCCAGGCGGAATCCCGTGGCTGAGTCCGGCTCGCCCACCAGGGCTCCGGCTCGCCAGGAGATCCGCCTTTCGGGATCGGGCGGGCAGGGGATCATTCTGGCGGCGACTCTGCTGGCCGACGCCGCCGTGGCCAGCGGCCGCGAGGTAATCGCCACCCAGAGCTATGGTCCCGAGGCCCGCGGCGGCGCCTCGAAGGCCGAGGTGATCGTTGCCGACGACGAGATCGACTTTCCCGAGGTGACGGCTCCCACCATCACGGTGTGCCTCTCGCAAGAGGCCTTCGACGCCTACGCGGCCCAGACGGAGCGCGGCGGCCTCGTCGTGTACGACGAGCGGCTGGTCCAGGCGACGCCGCTGGCGCAACGCCGCCTCGTGGGCCTGCCGTTCACCCATATGGCCGAGACCGAGCTGGGCAAGGCCATCGCCGCCAACATCGTCATGCTGGGCGCCGTTCAGCAGCTCACCGGCGTGGTCGGCGCGGCGGCGCTTGCCGACGCCGTGCGTCGCCGCCTGCCGGCGAAGATCGTCGAGCTCAATCTCAGGGCGCTGAAGCTGGGTCACGCCGTCGCCTCTGGCCCGACCGGGCCGCGCGCGCCAGCGTGAGCGTCGTCATCGTCCTGGCCGGGGTCGTGGGGCTCGCGGTCGCGGCGTTCTTTCTCGTCGAGCTTGTCGTCGACGCGCTGCGCCGCCGCCAGTTCTTAGACGTCGGCATCGCCGCCGGAGTGGTGGTGCTCACCGTCTGGCTGCTGTTCACCTACGGCGACAGCCTGCTGCAGTGAGCCCTCCAGGGCGCCGCCGCGACGGTCGGCGAGCCAACCCGTACTACTAAGGTTTGCCCCCGATATGCCGATAACGACGGAGCATCGCCCGCAGGCCTCGCCGCGGGGGTGCGTCAGCGAATCGAGGCGCGACGTGAAGGTCCAGCAGCACGCATGCCACGGCCGTCCGGCGCCGCCGGAGGCCCTTTGATGGGCGCCAAGCGCATCCTTGTGGTCGACGACAATCGCGACGTGTTGCGGCTCGTCGACGAAGCCCTGTCGGCGGCCGGCTACGAGGTGACGACGGCGCCCGACGGACGTTCGGCGGTGCGCGACGGAGCCCTGTCGCTGCCCGATCTGGTGCTCCTCGACATCGGCCTGCCCGACGTCAACGGCTTCACGGTCTGCACGCGGCTGCGCGAAAAGCCGGCGGCGCTCGTCTGTCCGATCATCTTTCTGACCGCCGCCACCGACATCGACAGCCGCCTGCAGGGTTTCGAGCAGGGAGCCGTCGACTACATCGTCAAGCCCTTCCACATCAAGGAGCTGCTGGCCCGCGTAAAGGTGCATCTGCACGAGGACGAGGCGCCCAGGGGCGACGTGCCGAGTCCGCTGACCCAGCGCGAGCGCGAGGTCGTCAAGCTGCTGGCCAGCGGCAAGACCTACAAGCAGGTGGCGCGAGCGCTACGCGTGTCGCAGAGCACCATCCGCAACCATCTGCACAACGTCTATCACAAGCTCGAGGTCGTCGACCGCGCTCAGGCGGTCATCGTGAGCCGCGAGCACGGCTGGATCTGAAGCGTCAGTCGCGCGAGGCCGTCAGGAGGTCTCGAACGGCATGTCGGGCAGCGACCACCAGCCGGCCAGCACGCGCCGGTTGACGGTGCGCCGGTCGGGTTCGGGCCGTGGGCCGACGCCGGTACGACGCTCGGCCTGACGCCGGTCGACGATCACCCGTACGTCGCCGCGCGCCGAGTAGCGCGCCTCGAGACGATGGGCAAAGAACTCCTCGAGCGCCTTGGGCACCACGATCGTCTTCACCTCGGTGCTCGTCTGCTGGTAGGCCATCTGCTTCCTCCTCGACTGCTGGGCGGCAAGGGTAGGAGTTCGCTTTGTGAGCGATGAGTCCTGCTGCGCCGTGCGACCCGCTCGGTCAACCTTACGGTTCGGCGAGCGCCGACGATACAGCGCCGGTCGTATCGGCGTTGTCGGCGCTGACAACGTGGCTGCGCAGCACAAAGGCGCAGCACCCGCCGACCAGGGCCAACACGACCGCCACAACGAAGGTGCTGGCGACGGCGTTGGTGAACCAGCTCTTGAACAGGACCGTCAGGGCCGCCCTGGCGGCGCCCGGCAGGCCGCCGCCGTGCGGCAGGCCGATCTGCAAGCCGCCTCCGGCGGCCGCGTGCATGATCTTCTGCTTGAGTGCCTCGGGCAGGCCCTGCATCGTGCGCAGGCCGTTCGTGATGTTGGCGGTGATGCGGTTCTGCAGCACGGCCCCCAGGACGGCGATACCCATCAGACTGCCGACCTGGCGCATTGTGGACAGCACGCCCGACGCGTTGCCCACGCGGTCGCGGGGAGCGGTGGCCATGACGGCCGACGTGACCGGGGCCACCGCGAGGCCGATGCCGACGCCGGCCAGCAGGAACGGCACGAGCAGGCTCAGCGACGTCGTGGCGGGCGAGATTTTGGCTACGCCGGGCACCAGGCCGGCCATCCAGGCCAGGCCGCAGGCCAGCAGGAACATGCCGGTCGCCACGATCCACTTGCTGCCAAAGCGGTCGGAGAGCATGCCCGCGGCCGGCGCCGCGAAGATGATCACGACCGACATCGGCGCCATCACCAGGCCGGCCTTGATGGCGCTGAAGCCCAGCACCGACTGCAGGAAGATGGGGATGGTGAAGAAGGCGCCCATCATGGCCGCGCTGAGCAGCAGACCGGTGGCGTTGCCGGCCGCGAAGTTGAGGCTGCGAAACAGCGAGAAGTCGATAAGGGGCTGACGCACGCGGTGCTCGCGCCGGTAAAAGAGAGCGAAGACGACGACGGCGGCCGCGAACAGGCCGAGGATCGTGGCCGAGGTCCAGCCGTACCTCTGGCCCTCGACCAGGGCAAAGGTAAGGCAGAACAGTGAGGCCGAGACGAGCCCTACGCCCGGCAGGTCCAGGGTCTCGACCGCCGTCGGGTTCTTGCTCTCGGGCACGATGCGCAGAGCCAGAACGACGCCGAGCGCGCCGATCGGGATGTTCACGAGAAAGATCCAGCGCCAGCTCTGGGCGGCACTCGGCCAGGTGACGTACTGGACGATGACTCCACCCAGCGTCGGGCCGATGGCGGTGGCCAGGCCCGAGACGCCGCCCCACACGCCCATCGCCGCGCCGCGCTTGCCCGCCGGAAAGACCGCCGCGATGATGGACAGCGTCGAGGGCATCATCGCCGCGCCGCCGATCCCCTGCAGCACGCGAAAGGCGATGAGCGCATAGATGCTGGGGGCCAGGCCGCAGGCCAGCGAGCCCAGCGTGAAGAGCACCATGCCGCCAATGAACAGCCTGCGGCGGCCCCACAAGTCGCCAAAGCGGCCGAGGGTGACCAGCAGGACGGCGAACACCAGGATGTAGGCGTTCATCACCCATTCGATGTTGCTGAAGCTGGTCGCGAAGTACGTCTGAATGTGGGGGATGGCGATGTTCACGATGGTGCCGTCGAGCAGGATCATGAACAGGCCGAGGCACAGGACGGCCAGCACCGCCCAGGGACTGCGGGCGCCGCGTGGCCGGCTGTCAGGCATCGCTGCGCCCCCTCTTCAGTTCGTCGGTGAGCGCCGCGAGAAACGCGATCAGGGTGGTGGGCTCGACGCCGGGGAAGCGCGCCAGCACCGCCTGTAGCTGGCCGCGCCAGCGGTCGATGGCCTGGCCGACGTGCGGTTGGGCGTCGGTGGCGACCTCGACTGTGACGACGCGCCGGTCCGACGCCGAGACGTCGCGCCGCACGAGACCCTTGGCCACCAGGCGTTCGACCATTTCGCTGGCGGCCGCCTTGCTCACGTCGAGGCCGTCGGCGAGCTCGCCCATGGTCTGCCGGCCGTAGGTCGCAAGCTGGACGACGGCCTCCATCTGGCGCGGCGTGACCGCGGCGGCGCCGGGCGGCGCCGCATGAGCGTGCTCATGCGGCGCCGCCCGGTAGAGAGCGACGGCGAGCTCGGGGAGGATCTTGAGCAGTTCGACGGCCGGATCGGCGTGACTGTCCATGCGATGCACCTCGTGTCGGCGCCATGTAGTTAGACATACCTGATAGTCAGGGTACCCTAAGCGATTATCGCAAGGCAACGTTTCCGGCGATGAGCCGCCGGGGCCGGACACGCACGCCGCGGCGGCAGCCGCCGGGGCCGGACACGCACGCCGCGGCGGCAGCCGCCGGGGCCGGACACGGACGCCGTCGCGACACTCGACGACGGCCTCGTCGCGGCGCTCGTCGGCAGCCTCGTCGCGACACTCGACGGCAGCCGGGTTGGGGAGATCGAGCCCGGCGGGGTAAAGTAAGTCTCTGTCCCACGCAAAAGGAGGGCCTGTGGACCGTGTGCGTGTGCCACATGCGGCTGGCCTGAAGGTGCGCGTGGGTGGCGCGGCGCGGCCGCAGTGAGCGCAGGGCGCCGCCTTCTGGCGATCTACAACCCGACCTCCGGCGGCGGCCACTTTCGGCGCGACGTGCCGCTGATCGTCGAGTCTCTGGCGACCCTCGGCTTCGCCGTCGACGAGACGCCGACCGAGCGCGCCGGGCACGCCACCGAGCTCGCCGCGCGGGCCGTCGCCGATGGCGTCGACGTCATCTGCGCTATCGGCGGCGACGGCACCGTCAACGAGGTCGTCAACGGCATGGCCGGCAGCGAGGCGGCGCTGGCCGTCATCCCCACCGGCACCGTCAACGTCCTGGCCCTCGAGCTCGGCATCCCGCTCGACCCGCCCGACGCCTGCCGCCTGGCCGCTCTCGGGCACGTCATCGAGGTCGACCTTGGCCTGGCCGGCGATCGCTACTTCGCACTCATGGCCGGGGCTGGTGTCGACGCGGCCGTCGTCTCGTCGCTGAACCCCACCTTCAAGAAGGCTCTGCGCGAGGCGGCCTTCGCCATACAGGGCCTCGCCAAGTACCTGACCGGCGACTCTCCCCTGATCCGCGTCGAGACCGAGGAGGAGTGCATCGACGGCTACTTCGTGGTGCTCGGCAACGCCGCCAACTACGGCGGCAACTTTGGCGTGACGCCGCTGGCCGACATGCGCGACGGCCTGCTCGACGTCTGCGTGCTCACCGACAAGTCGTTCTTCGAGTTCGCCGGCTACTGGCTGGCGGCGCTGCTCAGCGCCCCCATGCAGCACTCCAAGGTGCGCTACTTTCGCACCAAGGGCGCGCGCCTGTCGGTGGCCCCCGGCGAGACCGGCGAGGTCCTCGTGCAGACCGACGGCGAGCCCGCAGGCCGGCTGCCGATCGATTGCCGCATCGTGCCCGGCGCCCTGCGGGTCATCGTGCCGTAGAGTCGAATGGCGAAGAGAGGAGCCCCGTGATCCCCAAGCTGAGCCTGCTCGACGCTTCCGCCTGCGAAGAGATCCACGAGGCGACCCTCGACGTGCTGGCGCGCGCCGGTGTGCGCTTCGCCAGCCCCACGGCGCTCGCCGTCCTGCGCGAGGCCGGAGCCGAGGTCGACGACGAGACCCTGATCGCCCGCCTGCCGCGAGAGCTGGTGGAACAGGCCGTGGCCAGGGCGCCGCGCGAGGTCGTGCTCGGCGCCCGCGACCCGGCTCGCGACGTCGTGCTCGACGGCGCCCGCACGTGGCTCACGGTCGACGGCACCGGTGCGGCCACGCTCGACCACCGCACCGGGCAGCGGCGCCCGTCGACCGCCGCCGACCTCGCCGCCGCCACGCGTGTGGCCGATGCCCTCGACGAGATCGGATTCGTGTGGCCGCCGGTGAGCGCCGGCGACGCCGCGCCCGGCACCGAGGTGCTCGAGAACCTTGCGGTGCTGCTCGAGAACACCGGCAAACACGTGCAGTACGAGGTGCAGCGCGAAGGCGAAGTCCCCTACGTGATGGACATGCTCGCGGCGGCCGCCGACGACGGACGCTGGGACCCGCGGCGGCCGCTCATGTCGGTCGTCTACTGCCCCGTGTCGCCGCTGCAGCACGAGCGCGAGATGCTCGACGCCTGTCTGGCGCTGGCCCCCCGGCGCGTGCCGATGTGTGTCTACTCGCTCGGTCTGAGCGGGGCGACCGCGCCGGCGAGTCTCGCCGGCGCGGTCGCCCAGACCAACGCCGAGATCCTCAGCGCCATCGTGCTTTTCGAGCTGGTCGAGCCCGGCCTGCCGGTCATCTACGTGGCCGATGCCGCGGTGCTCGACATGCGCTCGGGCGTCTATGCCTGCGCCGGTCCCGAAGCGATCCTCATGAACCTGAGCCTCGTCGCCATGGGCCGTTACTACGGCCTGCCGGTCATGGCCACCGGCTTCACCAGCGACGCCAAGGAGTACTCCGTCGTGGCCGGCTTCGAGGGCGGCTCCTCGGCGCTCGCCTCGCTGCTGGCACGGCCCGACGCCATCGTCGGCGCCGGTCTGCTCGACGCCGCCCAGATGCTCTACCTGCCCAAGCTCGTGCTCGACGCCGAGATCATGCGTCAGTGCGAAGCGGTGCAGCGCGGCCTGACGATCGACCACGAGCATCTCGCCGCCGACCTTATCTGCCGGGTCGGACCGGGCGGCCAGTACCTCGCCGCCCGCGAGACGCGGCGCACCCTGGCGGCCGGCGAGCACTACCGGCCGCGGGCCTACGGGCGCGAGAGCTACGACGCCTGGACCGCGGCCGGTCAGACCGTGGTGCAGCGCGCAGCGGCGACCGTCGAGTCGATCCTCGACAGCCACAGGCCCAAGCCGCTGCCGACCGGCGCCGCGCCACGCTTTGCCGCACTCATCGCGGCGGCCGGCGCGCAGCTCGGCGAGCGCTAGGCGCGCAGCCCTGCCGGCTCCGCGCGTTCAGCTTCGCGGGCGCCAGGCGCTCAGCTTCGCGGGCGCCAGGCGCTCAGCTGCGCGGCCGCGGGGTCGCTCCTACAGGCCCATCACCGCCGCCAGCGAGCGCAGCCGCTTGACGTAGGCGGCGCGCGCCTTGGGTTCGCGCACGGCGACCTCGCCGGGCGCGGCGATGGGCACCACCTTGAACGACGGACTGTCGTAGACGCGCAACTCGAGCGGGTCGTGGTCGGCGGCGTCGGCCTGCCCGAAGAGCTTGCCCAGCAGGAACCGCGACGCTTCGTCGCCGATCGGCACCACATAGTGAGGCGTGGTGATGGAGATCTCGCGGGACAGGAACGAGTAGCAGTTGTCCTGCTCGGCGGAGTTGGGGCGGCGCATGTGGCAGTCGCTGCGCGGCACGCACTTGACCACGGTGGTGAAGTACGCCTTGGCGCGGCCGCCGTTGGACAGCGAGGGGATCAGCTCGGCGAGCTCGCGCAGCACCGCCGTGCCGGCGGGCAGGTCGCCAGCCTCTTCTTCGGGCGACGGGTGCAGGGAGACGAACATGACCTGGGCGTGCGGATGTCCGGCTCCAGAGAGGGCGCGCAGCCGGCAGGACACGATGTCGTCGCATTTCGTGCACTGCTTTTCGGCCCGCGCCAGCTCGTCCAGCTTTTCGGCGGCGTCTTCCATGAGGACCACACTCCTTTGCTTCGGGGGTCCGCGAAGGCCGTCCCCGCGGCGCTGGCCGGGGGGACGGCGGTGAGAGCCGGCGCGGCGGGTGCGCTCACGCGCGCGCGCTGCGCAGGCGGTAGTCGAACTTGATCGCGTCGGCCGTGCCGATCAGACAGAGCAGCAGCTCGTCGCTGAACGGGGCCAGAACGATGTTCAGGTCGTCGAGCTCGACGGTGATGAGGCGCGTCGCGCGCTGGGCGAGCTCGTCGGCCAGCCGGGCGGCGATGTCGATCGCGCCGCCGAGATGGGCGGCGATGGCTTCGGCATCGATCTCGGCGTCGGTCGACGACGCCACGAGAAAGCCGTCGTGCGAGATCAGCAGGGCGGCCTTGACGCCCGGTCGCTCCCGGTAGGGCGCAAGCTGGGCGGCGAGGGCGTCGTCTGTGGTCATGAGGCCTCCAGAGCGGTCGAGATCTGTTCGCGCACGGCCGACGCGAAGCTGTCGGCGCAAGTCGCGTCGGCGAAGGTCCGCGAGAATCCGGCGGGGCTGCCGGCGATCTCGCTCAGGAACATGCTCGAGCGCGGTATGGGAGCGCTCTCCGGTTCGTCGGCCAGGCCCTCGAGGGGCAGTGAGATGAGGGTGTCGCCGGCCAGAAAGAGCCGGTTCAGCTCGCGGCCGGACAGGCGGACGTGGACGTGCACGGCGACCCCCGCGCTGACCTGCTCGCTGCCGATGTCGATCTCCACAGGTCAATATTAGGGCCACGGTTCGCGCCGTTACAAGCGCGCGCGCCGATGGTGTGCCTGTGGCCGTCGCGGTCGCTCGTCGGACGGCGTCCGCGGCCCTCCTACTGGGCTACGGCGATCGGCAGCTCGCCGGGCGCGGCGAACCCGGCCGGGGCGATCGCGAGCTCGGCCGCGCCCGCCGCCGGGCCGGCCAGCGCCGTCAGGGCCTCGTCGAGCAAGCCGCGCGGATCGCGCAGCGGCGGATAGGCCGCACAGCCGCACGACAGGGTCTGGCGATGGCGCTCGATCAGCCGGCCGGCCACTTCGTGGCCGGCCTCCTGGGACCACGCCCGGGCCAGCCGCATGTCGCGCTCGCGCAGCGTGAAGGCCAGCGTGTCGGGGTTCAGCCTGAAGGCCAGATCGTCGGGGCCGAGCGTGCGCTTGAGACGCCGCGCCACCGTCTGCACGACGGCCTCGCTGCCCTGCTCGCCGCTGAAGTCGTGCAGGTCGCGAAAGTGATCGAGGCGCAGGCAGACAAGCGCCAGCGGCTGGTGGGCGGCCTCGGCCGCGGCCAGCTCCTGCGACAGGAGCAGGCCCAGTCTCGATCTCGTGTAGAACCCGGTGGTTGGGTCGACCGTGGGGGCGGTGGCGGCGCGGCTGCGGCGCNNGCGCCGCAGCCGCGCCGCCACCGCCAGCCCCGCGAGCACCAGCCCCGCAAGCGCGCCCACGGCGAAGATCTTGTGGCCGCCGAGCGCGGGGTCGACGATGGCCAGGACGATCGGCACGAGCAGGCTCGGCCCCACGAGGTACGGCCACTCGTTTCTGTCGCTGGGCAGCAGTTCGGCGACGACCAGCAGCGGCACCGCGACCAGCAGCGGACTGCGCACGCCGCCGCTGAGCGCGAGGGTCAGCCCGAGCAGCAGCCAGTCGCAGACCACGAAGCTGTGCGCCAGCGAGCGTCCCCGACCGCGGGCCACCGAGACCGACCAGACACCGAGTCCGAGCGCGGCCGCCGCCGTGAGGGCGGCCGGGGCGCTGCGCAGCGCCGCCGCCGACAGCAGCAGGAGGGCAAAGAAGAGGGTCCGGGAACGACCTCGCGAGAGCTCCGCTGAGGGCCGTTTGCGGGGCGCGGGTCTCACCGCTCGCCGGCGCCTCTGGGGACGCCCCTGCACTGTGCCGCGCGCTGCATGATCCACGATTCGTGGCGAGCAGGCGGATTCCTTTGGCGACGGCGCCTCTGGCGGATCGCCGCACGGGCGGCTCGCGACGGGGCGCTGCACGGGCGGCCCGTGGCGGATCGTCGCGCGGGCCGCTCGTGCCGGATCGTCGCGAGGAGTCTATAATCGGGGGGCCATCGTGGAACGGATCCCCTTTCTCTCTGGTAACGAAGCGATCGCCCGCGGCGCCGTGCGCGCCGGGCTGGGCTTGGCCTGCGGCTACCCGGGCACGCCGTCGACCGAGATCATCGAAGAGCTCGCCGGCCTCGCCGGCCCGATCGTCGAGTGGTGCATCAACGAAAAGGTCGCCCTCGAGACCGGCATCGGCGCCTCGCTGGCCGGTGCCCGCGCCCTGGTGACCATGAAGCATGTGGGCCTGAACGTGGCTGCCGACCCGTTCATGACGCTCGCTCTGACGGGGGTCAACGCGGGGCTCGTGGTGGTCTCGGCCGACGATCCCGGCATGCACTCATCGCAAAACGAGCAGGACAACCGCCACTTCGCCGCCTTTGCCAAGGTCCCCATGCTCGAGCCCTCCGACAGCCAGGAGGCCTACGACTTCGTCGCCTGGGCGTTCGATCTGTCCGAAGAGTTCGACACGCCGGTACTGCTGCGCTCCACGACCCGGGTCTCGCACGGCCGCGGCCGGGTCGTGCCGCGGGCGCCGGTGGGCGGCGAGGCCGTCGCGTACGTCAAGGACATCGCCAAGTACGTGATGGTCCCCGAATACGCGCGTGAGCGCAATCGTCTGGCGCTGGTCCGCCTCGAGGCCCTGCGCCGGCGCGCCGAGGAATCGCCGCTGAATATCCTCGAGGCCGGCACCACCGACATCGGCATCATCACGTCGGGGATCGCCTACGCCTACGCCCGCGAGGCGTTTCCCAAGGCCTGGTTTCTCAAGCTGGGCATGTCACATCCGCTGCCCTATCGCAAGATCGCCAAGCTGTACGAGTCGGTCTCGCGGGTGTTCGTCGTCGAAGAGCTCGACCCGTTCCTCGAAGACCAGGTACGGGCGCTCGGGCTGCCGGTGGTGGGCAAGGAGGTCATCCCGAGCAACGGCGAGTTAAACCAGGAGATCGTCTTCAACGCCTTCGAGCCGGTGCTCAAACGCCGGCCGCCGCGTCGCCGGCGCCCCGTGTTTCCGCCGCCGCCGGTCGTTACGCCCGCTCCGCGGCCGGTCGACGATCTGCCGGTGCGACCGCCGGTCCTGTGCCCCGGCTGTCCGCACCGCGCCGTCTATGCCATGCTGCGCCGCCAGAGCGTCGCCGTCATGGGCGACATCGGCTGCTACACGCTCGGTGCACTGCCACCGCTGCTGTCGCTCGAAAGCTGCCTGTGCATGGGCGCCAGCATCGGCATGATGGCCGGCATGAACCGCGCGCTGGGGCGCCTGGCCGCCGCGGCCGTGATCGGCGACTCGACGTTCTTTCACTCGGGCATCACGCCGCTTATCGATGCCCGCTACAACGAGACTCCGGGACTGGTCATCGTCCTCGACAATCGCACGACCGCCATGACCGGTCACCAGGGTCACCCCGGCACCGGCCTGCACCCCGACCGTTCGAGCGGACCGGCGCTCGACATCGAACAGCTCTGCCGCGGCATCGGCGTGCCCGCCACGACCGTCGACGCCTTCGACGAAGAGGCGGTCAAGAGCGCCATCAAGCGGGCGTTGACCGGCGGCGATCTGAGCGTGCTGGTGGCGCTTGCGCCCTGCATCCTCATGGACCGCTCGCCGCACGAGCGCGTCGTGGTCGACGACGATCGCTGCAACCTGTGCGGCCTGTGCGTCGAGCTCGGCTGCCCGGCCGTCGTGGCCGGCGACGAGACGATCGCCATCACCGGCGACTGCACCGGCTGTGGCGTCTGTCTGGCCGTCTGCGCGCGCGGCGCGCTCAGCCTGCCCGAGCCGGCCGACGCGGGGGGCGCGGGGTCGTGAACGGGGTGGCCACGGTCTCGCTGGCCGGCGTCGGCGGCCAGGGCATCATTCTGGCCGCCGCCATCGTCGCCCAGGCCGCCATGGCCGCCGGTTTCGACGTGAAGACCAGCGAGGTCAAGGGCATGGCCCAGCGCGGCGGCAGCGTGGTCTCGACCGTGCGCTACGGCTCGCAGGTCTGGTCGCCGGTCTCGCCGCGAGCCGACATCGTGATCGCCACCGAGACCCTCGAGGGTCGCCGCGCTCTCGACCTGCTGGCCGACAAGGGGACGCTGGTCTACGCCACCACGGTGATCGCTCCCGGCAGCGTGCTGCGCCGCGAGAAGGCCTACCCCGACGATCTTCCCGAGGCGGCGCGGGCGCGCGGCGTGAGGCTCATCGCGGTCGACGCCGATGCCCTGGCGCGCGCCGCCGGCTCGGTGCGAGCCGCCAACGTCGCCTTGCTGGGCGCCGCGACGCACGTACTGCCCTTCGGCGAGCCGGCCTGGGAACGCGCTCTCGAGCTGGCCGTCCCGGCCAAGATCCTCGAGCTCAACCGGCGGGCGTTCGCTCTTGGCCGCGAGACGGTCGCACCTACAGAGGAGGGGCTTTGAAGGTCACTCAAGTGACGGTCTTCCTGGAGAACCGCAGCGGCCGGCTGGCCGAGATCGCCGACATCCTCGGCCGGCGCGGCGTCAACATTCGCGGCTTTTCTACCACCGAGGCGGCCGAGTACGGCATCGTGCGCCTCATCGTGCCCGACCCGGTCGCCGCTCGTGAGATCCTCCACCAGGAGGGTTTCACGACCCACCTCTCGCAGGTCATCTGCGTGGCGGTGGCCGACGAGCCGGGCGGCCTGGCGCGGGTGCTCGACACCCTCGCCGACCAGAAGATCTCGGTCGACTACCTCTACAGCATCTCGTTCAACAACGTCTGTTTTGCGGTGCACGACGTCGACCGCGCCGTGGAGCTGCTGCGCGGCAAGGTCACCCTGCTCTCCGACGAGCAGGTGAAGACCCTGTGAGCGCCGTGGCAGGCCGCGCCGGGGCGATCACCCCCGACAAGGCGGGCGGCAACCACTGGCAGCAGGACGCCGAGACCATGACGATCGAGCAGCTGCGCGACACCCAGATGGAGCGTCTGGGGGCCACCCTGCGCAGCGCTGTCGACAATGTGCCGTTCTACCGCCGCAGGCTCGACGAGGCCGGCCTTTCGCCCGACGACGTGACCTGTCACGGCGATGCTTGCGACCTGCCTTTCACGACCAAGATCGACCTGCGCGATCACTACCCGTTCGGCATGTTCGCGGTGCCCCGCCACGAGCTCGTGCGCGTGCATGCCTCATCGGGCACGACCGGCAACCCGACCACCGTCGGCTACACGGCCGGCGACGTCGCTCTGTGGGCCGACCTCATCGCCCGCACGCTGGCGGCCGGCGGCATGAAACCCGGCGACATGCTGCAGAACGCCTACGGCTACGGACTGTTCACCGGCGGCCTCGGTCTGCACGGCGGCTGCGAGCGCCTCGGAGCCATCATCCTGCCGATCTCCGGCGGCAACACCGACCGTCAGCTCAAGCTCATGCGCGACTTCGGCGTGACGGCGCTGTCGTGCACGCCGTCGTATGCCCTCTACCTGGCCGAAGCGGCCCGCGACCGCGGCCTGCGGCCTGACGACCTGCCCATCCGGGTCGGCTTTCACGGGGCCGAGCCCTGGACCAACGAGATGCGCCGCCAGATCGAGGAGGGCCTCGGCATCGACGCCCTCGACATCTACGGCCTCTCCGAGATGGGCGGGCCCGGCGTGGCCTTCGAGTGCCTCTGCAAGACAGGCATGCATGTCAACGAAGACCACTACATGGTCGAGATCGTCGACCCCCAGACCCTCGAGCAGCTGCCCGAGGGCGCCGTCGGCGAGCTCGTCGTGACGACCCTCAGCCGGGCGGCCCAGCCGCTCATTCGCTACCGCACGCGCGACCTCTGCAGCCTTGTCTACGAGCCGTGCGAGTGCGGCCGTACCTTCGCCCGCATGACCAAACCGGTCGGGCGCAGCGACGACATGCTGATCATCCGCGGCGTCAACGTCTTCCCGAGCCAGATCGAAGAAGTCCTCATGACGATCCCGCAGATCGAGCCCCACTACCAGATCGTGGTCGACCGCAAGGGCCACCTCGACATGGTCGAGGTCTGGATCGAAGTCGGCGAGGACATCTTTGGCGAGACCATGGGTCAGCTCGAGACGTTCGAGCGCTTCGTCCAGCAACGCCTCTACAGCGTGCTCAACATTCAGGTGCAGGTAAAGCTCAAGGAGCCGCGCACGATCGCCCGCAGCGAAGGCAAGGCGGTGCGGGTGATCGACAAGCGGCCGAAGTAGGCGTCATTTCCGGCGGGAGCGGGCGGCGCAGTCGCCCGCTCCCGCCGGATCCGGCCCCTGGGAGGGTCGATGGTGGAACCCGCGAGCGCGCACATCCGCCCGGTCACGCTCGACGACGCCGGCGCCGTCTGCGCGATCCTGAACGCGGCGATCATCGACGGCACTCACAGCCTTCTCGACACGCCATTCTCGGTCGACGACGAGCGACGCTACATCGCGGACTTCCCGTCGAGAGGTGCCTTCATGGTGGCCGAGCTGCCTCAGGCGGGCGTCGTCGGCTTTCAGTCGCTCGAGCCCTACGCCTCGTACGGTATGCATGCCTTTGATCACGTGCTCACGATGGGGACGTACGTTCACGAGTCGTACCGGCGCCGCGGCATCGGCCGCCTGCTGGCCGCGGCCTGCTTCGACGCCGCCCGACGCGCGGGTTGCACCCGGATCCTGACCGAGATCCGCGCCGACAACGACGCCTCTCTGCGGTTCTACCTGCGTCTGGGCTTCGAGATCGTCGGCGTCGCCCACGATCTGGCCCGACTCGGCGGCCGTTTCGTCGACGTCGTGATCGTCGAGAAGGATATCTGACCTTCCGCGGGGGTGTCGCCGAGAGGCTCGCGCTGATCGGCGAACCGCGCCTCCCGCCCGCCGCCGTCTCGCCCAGGAGCAAGTCCGGTCGGCGTCGGGCCTCTTCTGCGGCAGTGACTCACTGCTTGTGGCCGACAACGTCATGCGATGTCGTCTTGGTGCCGACCGCTGTCGATCAGGTGAATCAGTCTGCAAACGACCATTTTGCCGAGGTCGGCAGAATGGTCTCCCTCGGCTCCGGTTCGCTGCACACCGACCACGGGCGCGAGTTCCGCGCGCTGCTCGAACACGTCCTGCCCGACTGGGAGCGTCGCCAACACCGGCTCGAGCTGGCGTCGGCCCGACCGACAGGCAGCCGGATCGCGGGCGGCCCCTCCGGCGCGCCCGCGGGCTAAGGCTTGGGTGTGCTCGTCGGCGGCGTGGGTGGCGCGGTCGTCGGCGGCGTCGTCGGCTTGGGCGTTGGCGCCGTCGTCGGCTTGGGCGTCGGCTTGGTCGTCGGCTTGGCCGTGATGGTGGCCGTCGGCTTGGGCCCCGGCGTGGCGCTGCCCGAGTTCGACGCCGACGGCGACGGTGACGGTGACGGTGAGCTCGACGGGGGAGTCATCTTCGAGTACTTGCCGTTCCACGGCGTCCACAACGGCATGATGGCCGGGGTGGCGAAGTCGGGAATGTAGGTCGCGCCGAACACCGAGTTGTAGAACGTGCCCCAGATCGGCAGGCTGTAGGTGGCGCCGAACACCCCCGGCATGGGGATGGACCCCTGCGGATAGCCCATCCAGACCGCCGTCGCCAGCCTGGGGTTGAAGCCGCAGAACCAGGCGTCGACGTAGTTGCTGGTGGTGCCCGTCTTGCCCGCCGAGCGGCCGGCGTAGTAGTTGGGCATGCTGGCCGCCGTACCGCCCGCGTAGCTGGTGTTCTGCTCGAGGATCTTGTCGGCGACGTAGGCCACTCCGGGCGAGATCACGCGGTTGCCCGTGGTCTTGGTCTTCGCGACGCGGCCGTCGGGAAACACGACCTTCTCGATGCACTGCGGGGCGTGGTGGACGCCTTCGTCGGCCATGGTGGCGTAGGCGTCGGCCATCTCGAGCACGTTGACGTCTTCGCTGCCGAGCACGACCGAGGGCACCGGCGTGAGCGGCGTGGTGACGCCCATCCGCCGGGCCACCCGCACGACCGCGGCGGGACCGAGATCGAGGCAGAGCTGGCCGAAGACGGTGTTGTCGGACTGCAGGGTCGCCTGCACCAGGTTCATGCGGCCGCCCGACGAGTGCTCGGCCGTAAAGACGTCCCAGTAGGGTGGGTTGGCTCCGGGGCCCAGGTAGATGTGCAGCGGGTGCGAGTAGTAGTAGGTCGAGGCCGGGTCGGCGCCCTGTTCGATGGCCGCGATCAGGGCGAAGGGCTTCATGGTCGACCCGGGCTGACGCTCGGCGTCCCAGGCGAGGTTGTACTTGTAGGTCTTGAAGTCGGTGCTGGCGCTCATGACGCGGATGAAGCCGTTCGCCGGGTCGATCGCCACGAGGGCGCCGGCCTTGCCGGGGGGCAGCCGGCCCTTGAGGGCGTTGATGGCGTCCTGCTGCATGTGCATGTCGATAGAGGTGTACACCTGCAGGCCGCCCTCGAAGACCTCGCGGGCGCCGTACTTGTCGACGAGCTGACGCGTGACGTAGTCGACAAAGTAGGCCGCCGGGTCTTTGGTGGTCGCGACGGGCCGGGAGTAGACGCGCAGCCTGGTCTTCTTGGCGGTGTCGGCCTGGGCGGGGGTGATGTAGCCCTGCTGGGCCATGTTCTCGAGGACCAGGTCGCGGCGCGCCTTTATGACGAGGGGGTCGGTGATCGGCGAGTACTCGCTGGGGAACTTGGGCAGGGCGGCCAGCAGCGCTGCCTGGGCGAGGGTCACCTTTGAGACCGGCTTGTGGAAGTAGGTGAGCGAAGCCGCCTGCACGCCGTAGGCGCCGGCGCCGTAGTACACGGTGTTCAGGTACTCGGTGAGGATCTTGTCTTTGGACCATCTGTCCTCGAGCTCCCAGGCCAGCACCGCTTCGCGCAGCTTGCGCGTGAAGGTGGGGTCGTCGCCGATGTAGGCGTTCTTGACGTACTGTTCGGTGATCGTGCTGGCTCCCTGGACGACGTGACCTGCTTTGAGGTCGTCGACCGCGGCACGGGCGATGCCCGTAAAGTCGACGCCGTGATGCTGGTAGAAGCGCTTGTCCTCAATGGCCACAGTGGCGTTCTTCATGACTACCGGGATCTGCCTGCTGGGCACCACGACGCGGTTCACCGCTCCATAGATCTCGGCGATCTTCTTGCCGCTGCGGTCGTAGATCACAGTATCCTGGCCGAGCTCCTGGGGGCGCATCGAGTCGATGTTCGGAAGGTTGTGGGAGACGGCGACGATCGTGCCGCTGACGAGGCCCACGACGCTGATCGCGGCGAAGATCACAAGACACAGCAGCAGACGGCCCCAGTGCAGCCGCGGGCGCCGCGCCGCGCGACGCTTGCGGCTCCGCTTGGTCGGGGGGGTGTCCGTATGTTCTTTCATGCCTTCGTCGTCCGCGCCTTCATGGGGTGAAGGTCATTGTACCGCGGGCCGCGGCCATCAGGCGGGAGCCGTCGTCGGGCCCTGGTCGTCGTCGGCCGTCGCCCCCTGGGCGGCGGGCCGGCGACGCTCGATGACGCGCGCCACGAGAAGCGACGCCTCGTAGAGGATCTCAAGCGGGATGAACATGGCGATGAACGAGAAGGCATCCTGGCTGGGCGTGGCCACCATGGCGATGACGGCGTTGATCACGATCGCGTAGCGCCAGTGCTTGCGCAGGTAGGCCGTCGAGACGATCCGCATGCGCACGGCGGCGATGATCACGACGGGCGCCTCGAAGACCGCCCCGAAGGCGACCAGGAACCAGGCGACGAACGAGAAGTAGTCGGTGGCCCGCGCCTGCGCGGTGAAGTACCGACTGTTGAAACTGAACAGCCAGGACAGGCCCCGGGGAAGGACGATGAGATAGCAGAACACGACGCCGAACAGAAAGAGCGCGACGCAGGTGAAGACCACGAGCAGGACCGAGCGCCGGCTGACGGGGCTGAAGGCCGGTCCGATGAAGGCCCAGAACTCGTAGATGAGCACCGGCGAGGCCGCGATGATGCCGACGTACACCCACACCTTGAGGCTGACCATGAAGGGCTCGGCGGGCCCGAAGGTGATGATCTTGTGGGGCGCTCCCGCCGGCAGCACTTTGAGCGGGTGCAGCATGAGCGCGAAGACGAAGTCGTTGAGGATGGCGGCGACGATCACCCCGAGGGCCAGCGCGATGGCCGCATAGACGATGCGGCGGCGCAGCTCGTCGAGGTGCTCGACGAGGGTGATCCGTTCGTCGAACTCGACCATGCCGCCGTCAGCCGGCGGTGGAGCCGGTCGGTGTCGAGGGAGAGCGCCGCTCGAGGCGGCCGAACGCCTCGACGCCGCCTTCGTCGCCGTCGGCGGCTGCGAAGGGTTCGCCGGCGCTGGGCGCCTGCTCGGCGGCCGNNGGGGTTCTTCAGCCGTCACTGTCGCCGCCGGCTCCACAGCCGTGGCGGCGGCGGCTGCGACCGGCGCGACGGCGACGATCTCGGCCGCGGAGCGGGGCGGGTCGCTCGTCAGACTCAGGCCCGACTTGATGTCCTTGACCGAATCGGCGATGTCGTCGACGCCGATCTGCGTGCGGATCTCCGACGTGGCCGACTTGAACTCGCGCAGGGTCTTGCCGAGCTGGCGGCCCATCTCGGGCAGCCGCTTGGGGCCGAAGACGACGAGTGCGATGACGAGCACGATGACGAGTTCGGGGAGTCCGATGTTGGGCACCTGAAGACGCTCCTCCGTGGGGTCCGGGGCGGCCTTGCCCTCGACAACAGAGTACGCACCCGGCCCGTGAGCGTCAAACTTGACCCTTCCGGCCGGCGACCGCCCGGCCCGCGGCTTGTCCAAGATGGCCGGAGAACTCTGGACACGGCGGCCTCAGTCGTCACGTAATCCCTGCAAAATGGCGTGTACGGGGGCACCGTTGCGGGCCGGCGTCGGCTTGCGCCGGCGCGACGCGCTTTGCTATAGTCGCGTCGTAATCGGCTTTACAGATGTGCCTGCGGGTCCAGCGAAAGTCGGTGCCTCAGGGGGGTCATGACGACCGCATTCCTCACCAACTGGATCTACGTCGCCGTGTTCATCGTCGCCGGCGCAGCCATGGTCGTGGGCATTCTGCTCATGTCGCGGCTCGTCTACCCGATCCACCCGTCGCCCGAGAAATACTCCACCTACGAGTGCGGCATCGAGCCGGTCGGCGACTCGTGGCACCCGTTCGCCGTCCGCTACCACATCTTCGCCCTGCTCTTTCTGGTGTTCGACGTCGAAGCGATCTTCCTGTTCCCGTGGGCGATCACGTTCCGGCGGCTCGGCACGTCGGGCTTCGTCGAGGTGCTCGTGTTCATCGCCGTGCTGGCGGTCGGCCTCGCCTACGCCTGGCTCAAAGGGGCGCTGGAGTGGGTTTGAGCGACGGCTTCGAACTCAGAGGGCTCGCCGAGCGCGTCCAGTATCCCAATCTCAGCCAGTTCGAGCGACCCAACGTCGTCACCACGACGGTCGACTTCATCTTCAGCTGGGCGCGCTCGCACTCGGTGTTCCCGTTCACCTACGGCCTCGCCTGCTGTGCGATCGAGATGCTGAGCTCCGGCTTTGCCCGGTACGACATCGCCCGCTTCGGCATGGAGGTCTTTCGGCCTACGCCACGCCAATGCGACCTCATGATCGTCGCCGGCACCGTCAACGAGAAGATGGCGCCGGTGCTCAAGCGCCTTTACGAGCAGATGTCGGAGCCCAAGTGGGTCATGGCCATGGGCGCCTGCGCCACGAGCGGCGGGCCCTTCTACGACTGCTACAACGTGGTCAACGGCGTCGACAAGCTGGTGCCGGTCGATGTGTATGTCCCCGGCTGCCCGCCGCGTCCCGAAGCGCTGTTCCAGGGCCTGCTCGAGCTGCAGAAGAAGATCCAGGCGATGCGCATCGTGCCGCCGGTCCCGGCGGCTGCCACGCCCGCCGACAACGCCACGCCCGCCGGCGAGGCGCCGGCCGCGCCGAGCGCGGCCGCGGGTGGGGCCGCCGACGCCGCGAAGGTCCAGGGCTAGCGGTGCTGCCCGCGATCGGTGGGGCCGGTCTGTCGATCGACGAGGTCGCCGCGCGTCTGGCCGCCGCCTTGGGCGCCGACCTGCGCGACCCGCGCGTCCAGGAGCCCGACACGGTCGTGGCCACCGTCGAGCGCGGCCGGTTGCACGATGTCGCCGTGCGCCTGAGAGGGCTCGATGGCCTCGCCTACGAGTCGTGCAACTTCGTCGCCGCGGTCGACTACGTGAACCGCTTCGAGACTGTCTACCACCTCTACTCGTTTGCCTCGAACACCTATCTCGAGCTGCACGTCGACGTGCCGCGCGCCCAGCCGGTCGTGGCCACGGTGTCCGACGTCTGGCCGGCCGCCGACTGGCACGAGCGCGAGGCCTGGGACATGATGGGCATCCGCTTCGAGGGGCATCCCGATCTGCGTCGCATCCTGCTCAAAGACGACTGGGTCGGTCACCCGCTGCGCAAGGACTACGTCGACTCGGTCGAGAACCACCCCCATGTCTGACGCCTTCCCGGCAACCGTTCCCGACGAAGCCATGGCCCTGGCCCTGAGGCGCATCGCCGAAGCCGAGGCGGCCGGACGCGGCAGCGAGATGGCGGGCCTCGGCTTCAAGCAGGTCGTCGTCAACATGGGGCCGCAGCATCCGTCCACCCACGGCGTCCTGCGGCTCGTGGTCACCCTCGACGGCGAGCTGGTCAAAGACGTCATCCCCGTGGTCGGTTATCTGCATCGCGGCAAAGAGAAGATCGCCGAGAAGCGCACGTACTTTCAGTACATCCCCATCCCCGATCGCACCGAGTACATCGCCGGCATGAACTGCGAATGGGGTTACGTGGGGACCGTCGAGAAACTGGCCGGCATCCGGCCCACTCGCCGCGCCGAGTTCATCCGCGTGATCATGGCCGAGCTCAACCGCATCGCCAGCCACCAGGTGGGCGTCGGCACCTTCGTGGCCGACCTCGCCCCCCTGGGCACGGCCATCGTCTTCTACGCCTTCCGCCACCGCGAGAAGATCCTCGACCTGTTCGAGATCGCGACCGGGGCGCGCCTCATGTACAACTACTTCCGCTTCGGCGGCGTGCGCTACGACCTGCCCGACGGCTGGGTCGAACAATGCCGCGAGGTCATGAACCAGGCGCCGGCCTGGTGCGACGAGTACGAGTCGCTGGTCAACGATAACGCCGTGTTCCTGCAGCGCTGCATCGGCAAGGGCGTCATGACCCAGGACGACGTCGCCGACTACGCCATCACCGGTCCCAACGCGCGCGCGTCGGGGGTCGCTCACGATCTGCGCCGCACGCGGCCCTACTCGGTCTACCCCGAGCTCGACTTCAGGGTCTGCCTGGGCGAGCACGGCGACGTGTTCGACCGCTACCAGGTGCGCGTCGACGAGATCCGCGAGTCGGCGAAGATCGTCCTGCAATGCCTCGACATGCTGCCGGCCGGGCCGGTGCAGCTCGGCGGCCTGCGCCCGCCCTACGTCATCACACCGCCCCCCGGCGCCTGCTACACGGCCCAGGAAAACCCGCGCGGCGAGTACGGCACCTACATCGTCAGCGACGGCTCGCGCTACCCGTACCGCCTCAAGTACCGCGACCCCTGTTTTGTCAACTTGCAGATCTTCCCCAAGCTGCTGCGCGACAACAAGATCGCCGATGCGGTGGCGATCTCGGGCAGCATGGACCTCTGCCTCGGGGGGATCGACCGCTGATGAGCTGGGATCTCGTTCTGGCTGTCGTGCGCCTCATCGTGGCGGTGCTCATCGCCTACGCGATCGTCTTTGTGGCGGCTCTGGTCAACATCGTCTTCGAACGCCGCGTGCTGGGCTTTCTACAGGATCGCCTGGGCCCCAACCGCACGGGCTGGCAGGGCATCCTGCAGAGCGTCGCCGACGCCTTCAAGATGATGGGCAAAGAGGACTTCGCCCCGACGGCCGCCGACAAGACGATGTTCACGCTGGCGCCGATCATGGTCATGATCGGCGCCGTCGCCATCCAGGTCGTGATCCCCTACACGAAGGGCTGGACCGACCAGAACCTGAACGTCGGTCTCATCTACATCGTCGCCATCACGAGCTTCACGGTGCTCTCGATCCTGCTGGGCGGCTGGGCTTCTCACAACAAGTACTCGCTGGTCGGCGCCCTGCGGACGGCGGCCCAGATGGTGTCGTACGAGCTGCCCATGATCCTTGCGCTGCTCGTCGTGGCCATGGCGGCCGGCTCGCTCAGCCTGAACGCCGTGGTGGCCGCCCAAGGCAGCTACCGCTGGTTCGTCTTCACCATGCCGTTCACGTTCCTGCTGTTCTTCATCGCTTCCGTGGCCGAGCTCAACCGCGGTCCCTTCGACCTGCCCGAGTCCGAATCCGAGCTCGTGGCGGGCTACGGCACCGAGTACTCCGGCATGCGCTTCGGCATGTTCTTCCTCAACGAGTACGCCGGCATGACCATCATGTCGATGGTCACCGTCACGCTGTTCCTCGGTGGATGGCAGGGACCGTTCGCCAACGCTCTCGTGATTCACGGCGTGGCGCTCGTACCCCTCGTGTGGTTCCTCGTCAAGGTGTATGCGCTGGTGTTCGTGCTCGTCTGGATCCGCTTGTCGGTGCCCCGCCTGCAGGTCGACCAGCTCATGGGCTTTGCCTGGAAGGTGCTCATACCGCTCGGTCTTGTCAACATTCTGGCGACCGCCGCCGTCCTGCTCTGGGCGCCGCACTGGAAGCTCGCCATGGCGGTCTATAGCTGGCTCGCCCTGATCGCTTTTGTCGGCCTGTTCGACACGCTGCTGCGCTGGCGCCTCAAGCGGCAGCGGCGCCGCGTGGCGGTGCTCACCTGATGCTCGGCATCTTCAAAGCCATGCGTGTCACCCTTGGCCACCTGCCGCGGCGCAAGATCACGGTCCAGTACCCCGAGCAGCGCGAGCATCTGCCCGAGCGCAGCCGCGGCCTGTTTCGGGTCGTCATCGACCCGGCCACCGACGACCCCCGCTGCCGCGCCTGCACGCTGTGCGAGACCAACTGCCCGGTGCAGGTCATCCGCGTCAACTACGAGTCCAGGTACCGCCTGCCGGCCGTCAACGAAGCCCGCATCCAGCGGGTACGGGCCGACTCTCAGCCCAGACCCGACCTCGAGCTGCTCGCGCCGGTCATCGACCACTACCGCGAGACCGCACCCGGCATGATGGCCGTGCTGCGCAACACGCAGGAGATCTACGGGTACCTGCCGCGCCCGGCCCTGCAGGAGATCTCGGTCGAGACCGGCGTCTCGCTGTCGCAGATCTACGGCGTGGCGAGCTTCGACGACCAGTTCCGGCTGTCGCCGGCCGGCCGCTTTGTGATCAGCGTCTGCCACGGGACCGCCTGCCATGTCGCCGGCGCCCCGCTCATCAGCGCCGCCTTCGCCGACGAGCTCGGCGTCGAGGCCGGCCAGACCACGAAGGATCGCCTGTTCACGCTGCAGACCGCCGGCTGCCTGGGCCCCTGCGCCCTCGCTCCGGTCGTGCGAGTGGGCGACGACGAGACCCACGGCCGCATGACCCCCGACGGCGCCCGCGCCCTCGTGGCCGAGCTACGGCACCGGGCCCAGGTCGACCGATGAGCGCGACCACCGGCGATCGCACGAGCGTCATTCAAGCCGCCCTCGAGCGGGCGTTGCACGCCGACGAGGTCATCGCTCGCGAGGGCGCCCGCGAGGTGCGCGTCTGTGCCGGCGGCGCTTGCCACGCCGCGGGGCGCCCGGCGGTCGCCGCCGCCTTCCGCGATCAGCTCGCCGAGCAGGGGCTGTCGGACACGGTACGAGTCGTCGAAACGGGCTGTCACGGCTTCTGCGTGCAGGGCCCCGTCGTCGTCGTGCAGCCTCAGGGGCTGTTCTACTCAGGGGTAACGGCCGGCGACGTCGCCGGCATCATCGCGGCCAGCGTCGTCGCCGACGGCGTCTACGACAAGTGTCTCTACCGCGATCCTGCGAGCGGCGACGCGATTCCGTACGAGCGCGACATCGCCTTCTACGCCGGCCAGCGCCGTCTGGTGCTCGCGCTGCACGGCAAGATCGACCCGCGCTCGATCGACGACTACCTCGCGCAGGGCGGCTACGCCGCGCTGGCCCGCGTCCTTGCCGACGACGATCCCGACGGCCTGATCAAGACGGTCACCAAGTCCGGACTGCGCAGCGACGGCGGCGCCGGCTCCGTCACGGGCGCGGCCTGGAACCTCGCGCGCCGGCGCCCGGGCGACGTCAAGTACGTCGTCTGCACCGCCGACCCGGGCGACCCCGGGGCCTTCGTCGATCGCGCCGTCCTGGACGGCAACCCGCACGTTGTCATCGAAGGCATGGCGATCGCCGCCGTGGCCAGCGGCGCGACCGAGGGCTACGTGCAGGTGCGCCGCGAGCGTCCGTTTGCCGTCGAGCGCCTTGCCGGGGCGCTGGTCCAGGCGCGCGAGCGCGGCCTGCTGGGCTCGGGAGTGCTGGGCACCGACTTCACCTTCGATATCCGCCTGACTGAAGGGGCCGGCGCCTTTGTGTGCGACGAGGCGACGGCGCTGGCGCCGTCGAGCGAGGCCCGTCCCGGCATACCGTTTGCCCGGCCGCCCTACCCGTCGGTCGGGGGGCGGCCCGACGCGCCGGCCAGCATCGACAACGCCGAGACCTTCGCCAGCGTCCCCTGGATCGTGTTGCACGGCGCCGACGAGTTCGCCGCCGTCGGCCTCGACAAGTCGCGCGGCACCAAGATCTTCTCGCTGAGCGGCAAGGTCGTTAGCGGCGGCCTCGCCGAGGTGCCGATGGGCACCACGCTGCGTCACGTCATCTACGACGTGGGTGGCGGCATGCTCCCCGGCCACGAGCTCAAGGCGGTCCAGATCGGCGGTGCTTCCGGAGGCTGCCTGCCGGCCGCCATGCTCGACACACCGCTCGACCACAAGCTGCTCGTGGCGACCGGCGCCACCGCGAGCTCGGGCGGTCTCGTGGCGCTCGACGACACCACGTCCATGATCGACCTGGCCCGCCACCTGGTGCAGCTCACCCACGACGAGTCGTGCGGCAAATGCGTGCCCTGCCGCCTGGGCGTCAAACGCATGCTCGAGACCCTCGAACGCATCTGCGACGGCGACGGCCGCCAGGGCGACATCGCGCTGCTCGAAGAGCTCGCCGAGTACATCACCGCCGGCGCGCTGTGCGCCGTCGGCGCCACGGCCGCCAACCCGGTGCTGAGCACGCTCGAGCACTTTCGCGACGAATACGAGGCGCTCCTGGCCGACTCGCGCAGCCCGACCGAAGGCGCCGAAGAGCTGGTCATCTACTACATCGACGACAACTGCACCGGCTGCGGGCTGTGCGCCAAGAAGTGCCCGACGCAGTGCATCTCGGGCGAAAAGAAGCAGCAGCACGTGATCGACGTCGCCGGCTGCATCAGGTGCGGCACCTGCCGTCAGGTGTGCAAGTTCGACGCCGTCAAGACCAAGTCGGGCGCCGAGCAGGGCGAGCCGGCTGCCGCGGGCGGGGCGGCGGCGCCGACCGACGCTCAGACCGCCGAGCCCGCGGCGCCGACCGAGGCGCAAGCGGCGCCCGCGGCCGACCCGCAGGGCGCGCCGCGGGTCACGCTCACCATCGACGGCCGGCAGACCGCCTGCGAACCCGGCGAGACCATTCTCGAGGCGGCTCAGCGCCTGGACATCCGCATCCCCACGCTGTGCAACGAGCCGCGGCTGCCCGGCGTGGCCGCCTGCCGGGTCTGCATGGTCGAGGTGAAGGGGGCCCGCAAGCCGGTGCCGAGCTGCTCGACGGTCGCCACCGAGGGCATGGTGGTGCGCACCGACACCGAGAAGGTGCTCAAGATGCGCCACCTGTACCTCGAGCTGCTGCTGTCCGACCACGACTCGTTCTGCACGCCGCCCTGCCGCACCGGCTGCCCGAGCCACATCAAGATCCCCCAGTTCCTCGACGCCATCGCCCACGGCGACTACCGGGCCGGCGTGCGCAAGCTGCGCGAAGACCTGCCGTTCCCCGCCATCCTGGGCCGGGTCTGCCCGCACCCCTGCGAGGGCCCGTGCCGCCGTTCGCTGGTCGAGCAGTCGATCACGATCTGCTGGCTGCACCGCTTCATGGCCGACCAGTGCTTGGACGAGGAACAGACCGGCGAGCTGCTGCTGCCCTACGAACCCCGGCCCGACAGCGGCAAGACCATCGCCATCGTCGGCGCCGGGCCGGCGGGACTGACCTGCGCGTTCTACGCGCGCCTCGAGGGCCATGCCGTCAAGATCTTCGAGGCGCTGCCCAAGCCCGGCGGCATGCTGCGCTACGGCATTCCGAGCTACCGCCTGCCGCGCGACGTGATCGACAAGGAGCTCAACGTCCTGTGGCGCCTGGGCGTCGAGCTCGAGTGCGGCACGCGCCTGGGCGCCGACTTTCAGCTCGACGACCTGACGGCGCGCTACGACGCGGTCTTCCTGGGTCTCGGGGCCCTGGGTTCAAACGCGATGGGCATCGACGGCGACGACGCCGAAGGCGTGGTCGCGGCGGTCGACTTTCTCGGCGAGCTCGAGCTCACCGGCGACGTCCGCGTCGGCGACAAGGTGGCCGTCGTCGGCGGCGGCTTCACCGCCATGGCCGCCTGCCGCACCGCGATCCGCAAGGGCGCCGGCGCGGTCACCTGCCTGTATCGCGGCGCGCGCGACGAGATGACGGCCCCCGCCACCGAGGTCGACGAAGCCGTCGAGGAGGGCGTGCAACTCGAGCTGCTGGCCGCGCCGCTGCGCATTCTGGTCGACGGCGAGCATAAGGTCACCGGCATCGAAGTGCAGCGCATCGAGCTGGGCGAGCCCGACGCGTCGGGGCGCCAGCGGCTGGCGCCGGTCGAGGGCTCCGAGTTCGTCGTCGCGTGCGACCAGGTGATCGCCGCCGTCGGTCAGTTCCCCATACTCGACGGTGCCGGCGCGGCGCAAGGCGTCAAGCGCACCGAGTGGCAGACCGTCGAGGTCGACGACGTCACGTTCCAGACCGACGACCCGCGGGTGTTCGCCGGCGGCGATGCGGTGCTCGGCGGACAGACCGTGATCCAGTCGGTCGCCCAGGGCAAGAGGGCCGCCTGGAGCATCGACGCGTTCCTGCGCGGGTGCGACATGCCCAGGGTCTCGCGCCAGCTCACCGAGCTGCGCGCCACCCCGTTCATGGCTGCCCTGGACGCCCAGAAGGAGCTCGACCCGCGCATCGCCCGCATGGCCGAGATCACGCCGGTGTTCCTCGACATGACCACCGACGTCTCGCACCCCGCGCCGCCGCCCGCAATGCCCAGACTCGCCCCCGGCGAGCGCGCCACGAACTTCGCGCAGATCGAACAGGGTCTCCCCGAAGCCGCGGCGCGGCGCGGCGCGGCGCTGTGCCTCGACTGCTACTGTCCGGCCAACGGCGCCTGCGACCTGCAGTGCTACGGCATCGAGTACGGGGTCTCCAAGAACAGGTTCCACGGCCAGGCCGTCCACGACTACCCGGCCGACTTTCGTCACGACTTCATCATGCGCGAGCCCAATCGCTGCATCAATTGCCTGCGCTGCGTACGCGTCTGCCGCACAGAGGTCGGGGCGAGCTGCTACGACGTCATGGGCCGCGGCTGGGACACGATCGTCTCCACGCCCGACAACCTGCCGCTGCAGACGGTCGGCTGCGTGTCGTGCGGCAAGTGCGCCGAGACCTGCCCGACGGGCGCCATCATGACCAACCCGCGCGTGCTGCGCAGCTACGACTTAGACGAAAGCCGCTGTATCTTCTGCGGCGAGTGCGTCGAAGTCTGCCCCTACGACGCGCTCGAGCAGACCGACTTCTTCGAGCTCGCCGGCTACAGCCGCACGCAGCTCGCCGGCGAGTCGCTGTTCGTGCGCGGCGGCAAACCGGTCGACGTGTTGCGCGAGACTGTCGCCGACCTTGTGCCGCACGTGCGCGATGCGATCGAAGGCGACGGCTGGCAGTGGGCGCCCGTCAACGGCGACGGCGCCGGCCTCGACGAGATCGAGCGAGACGGCTGATGCCGCACGGCGATTTTCATCCGGTCCTGTTTGTGATCGTCGCCGTCTGGGTGCTGGTCTGCGGTGTCGGCGTGGTGGCCTTCCGGAACATCGTCCACTCGGCGATGGCGATGGTGGCGTGCTTCCTGGGCGTGGCGGCGGTGTTTGTTCTGCTCGACGCCGGCCTGCTCGCCATCATCCAGATCCTGCTTTACGTGGGCGCCATCTCGGTGGTCGTGCTGTTCGCCATCATGCTGACCGAACAGCAGCACGCCAAGCTGGGCTTCTTCTTCAACCGCCAGGCCATCTTCGCCCTGCCCCTGACCGTGGCGGCCGCCGTGGTGATCACCGTCATCCTGGTGACCTCGAAGATGCCGCTGAACGGCTCGCGGTCTCACAACGTCTCGCTCGTGGCGATCGCCGGCGGTCTGTTCAACCGCTACGTCTTTCCGTTCGAGCTCGTGTCGTTCGTCCTGCTGGCCGCCATGATCGGGGCCATCGTGCTGGCGCGCAAGGAGGACGATTAGGCCATGAGCGCCGTCGACTGGTACCTGACACTCGCCACCGGGCTGTTCTGCATCGGCGCCTACGGTGTGCTGGCGCGGCGCAATGTGATCCTCATCGTGATGAGCCTCGAGCTCATGCTGAACGCGGTCAACATCGCCCTCGTGGCCTTTGCCGACTTCCTGCCGGGCGCCGCCGGGCGCGGCACGTTCTTCGCGCTCTTCATCATCACGCTGGCCGCCGCCGAGGTCACGGTCGGTCTCGCGATCGTCGTGGCCAACTACCGCTACAGCCGCTCGGTGCAGGCCGACGAGTTCAGCGAGATGAAGGGCTAGGGGCGCGCCGATGCACACCATGATCGTGCTCATCCCGCTGCTGCCCCTGGCCGGTTTTGTCGTCACGCTGCTGCTCGGCAAACGTGTCCTATCGGCCCGGCCCGAAGTCGTCTCGCTGGCGGCGGTGACCGCCTCGTGGGTGCTGAGCATGATCGTCGTCGCGCACGTCTTTGGCGCGCACGACAAGGCCATCGACTTCAACCTGTTCACCTGGGTGTCGGCCGGCAGCTTCCACGTGCAGTGGGGTTACCTGGTCGACTCGCTGGCGGCCGTGATGCTGATCGTGGTCAGCACCATCGGCATGCTGGTGCACTACTACTCGATCGGCTACATGCGCAGCGACGGCGGCTACTACCGCTTCTTTGCCTACCTCAACCTCTTCATGTTTGCCATGTTCACTCTCATCCTGGCCAACAACTACCTGCTCGTGTTCCTCGGCTGGGAGGGCGTGGGCCTCTGCTCGTACCTGCTGATCTCGTTCTGGTTTCACAAGAAGAGCGCCTCGCAGGCGGGCAAGAAAGCGTTTCTCGTCAACCGCATCGGCGACTGGGGCTTCACGCTCGGCCTTTTTCTGATCTTCACCACGTTCGGCTCGCTGCAGTTCGGCCAGGTGTTTGCCAAGGTGTCGCTGGTGAGCCCGGGCCTGGTCACCTGGATCAGCCTGCTGCTGTTCGTCGGCGCCGTGGGCAAGAGCGCCCAGTTCCCGCTGCACGTGTGGCTGCCCGACGCCATGGAGGGTCCGACTCCGGTCAGCGCCCTCATCCATGCCGCCACCATGGTCAACGCCGGCGTCTATATGATCGCCCGCAGCTACCCGCTCGTGAGCCATTCGCACACGGCGATGCTGGTGGTGATGATCGTCGGCACCTTCACGGCCATCTACGCGGCCTGCATCGCCCTCACCCAGAACGACATCAAGAAGGTGATCGCCTACTCCACCATCTCCTCGCTGGGCTTCATGTTCATGGCCCTGGGCGCCGGGGCCTGGGTGGCGGCCATCTTCTATCTGTTCGCGCACGGCTTCTTCAAGGGCCTGTTGTTCCTCGGGTCGGGCTCGGTCATCCATTCCATGTCGGGCGAGCAGGACATGCGCCGCATGGGCGGACTGCGCAAGAAACTGCCCCTCACGTTCTGGACCATGCTGATCGGCGCTCTGGCCAACGTCGGCATGTTCCCGTTCGCCGGCTTCTGGGCCAAAGACGAGATCCTCGGCGGCGACTTCAGCGCCCACTACTACATCGTCTGGGCGGTGGGCATCGTCACGGCTTTCGTGACCGCTCTGTTCATGTTCCGCCTCATGTTTCTCACCTTCTGGGGCGAGAACCGCGCCAGCGCCGAGGTGCAGCGCCACATCCACGAATCTCCCCGGGTGATGACCGTGCCGCTCGTCATTCTGGCGATCCCGGCCGCCGTGCTGGGCCTGGTCGTCGGCCTGCCGCCCGACGGTGGCTGGCTGCACACCTTCCTGCAGCCGGTGTTCTTCAACGTCGAAAAGGAGCACTTCGCCTGGGCAGGCACGGGCGGCGGGCTGATGGCGCTGTCACTCGTGGTCGTGGCGCTCGGCATCTCCACGGCCTACGTGGCCTACCTGCGGCGGCCCGGCCTGCCGGCCAGGGCCGCCGCTCGCGTGCCGTGGGCCTACGAGGCTTCCTACCACAAGTTCTACATGGACGAGTTCTACAACGCCGCCGTGATCCGTCCGGTCATGGGCTTTGCCATGTGGCTGTGGGCGTTCGTCGACGTCAGGGTCATCGACGGCGCGGTCAACGGCCTGGCCTGGCTGTGGGGCGCCTTCGGCCGTGTCCTGCGGCCGCTGCAGACCGGCCGCGCCCAGAGCTACGCCTTCGGTGTCTTTGCCGGCCTGTTCGTGCTCATCATCCTCATCCGGTACTTCTGGGGGGCGTAAGTGGGCTGGCACCAGCAGGCGGGCTTTCCGATCCTCTCCGTCATCACCTACCTGCCGCTCGCCGGCGTCCTTGCCATCATGCTCTTCGGCAAGGGCCGGCCGCTGTTCTACAAGATCGTCTCGCTGGTCGTGACGTTGGCGGCGTTCGCGCTGTCGACCGTCATGCTGTTGCGTCTCCACACGCACCTGCCCGGCATGCAGTTCGTCGAGAACTTCATGTGGATCAGGCGGTTCAACATTCACTACGGCTTCGGCGTCGACGGCATCTCCGCGCTGTTCATCTTCCTCACGACCCTGCTCGGCTTCATCGTCATCATCTCGAGCTGGCACTACGTCAAGGATCGCGAGCGCGGCTTCTTTGTCTCGCTGCTGCTTCTGCAGGTCGGCATGACCGGCGTGTTCTGCGCCACCGACCTGTTCCTGTTCTACGTCTTCTGGGAGGCCATGCTCATCCCGATGTACTTCATCATCGGGATCTGGGGAGGCCCCCGCAAGATCTACGCGGCCATCAAGTTCTTCCTGTTCACGCTGGTGGGCAGCCTGCTCATGCTGGTCGCTATCATCGCCCTGGTCTACTACGCCCGCGTCAATTCGCCAGTGGGTCTCACCTTCAACATCCAGCTGCTTTCGCGCCTGGTGCTGCCCCACCACCTGCAGATGTGGGCCTTTGCCGCCTTCTTTTTGGCCTTCGCCATCAAGGTGCCGATGTGGCCGCTGCATACCTGGCTGCCCGACGCCCACGTCGAGGCGCCTACAGCGGGCTCGGTGATCCTAGCCGGCGTGCTGCTCAAGATGGGCGGCTACGGAATGCTGCGCCTGTGCCTGCCGATCTTCCCCGACGCGGCCGTGGCCTTCATTCCGCTCGTGGTGGCGCTGTCGATCGTGGCCATCATCTACGGCGCCCTGGTCTCGATGCAGCAGAAGGACCTGAAGAAGCTCGTGGCCTACTCGAGCGTGAGCCACATGGGCTTCGTGACGCTCGGCATCTTCGTCTCGATCGCGGTGCTGAACAACGCCCAGGGCATGGAGGGCGCCATCCTGGTGATGTTCAGCCACGGCCTGCTGACGGGCGCCCTGTTCCTGCTCGTCGGCTTTCTGTACGAACGCACGCACACCCGCGACATCGCCGCCATGGGCCAGCTCGCCACGCCACTGCCCGTGCTTGCCGGATTCTTCCTGTTCTTTACGCTCGGCTCGCTCGGTCTGCCGGGTCTGTCGGGGTTCGTCGGTGAGTTCCTCAGCCTCCTGGGGCTGTTCCACTACTCGCACTGGATGGCCGCCGTCGCGGCGCTCGGCGTGATCCTGGCGGCCTGTTACCTGCTGTGGATGTACCAGCGGGTGATGTTCAACGATCGCGGCGACGACGCCGTCAGGCCGGCCTTCTCGCTCGCCGACCTCAAGTCCCGCGAGATCGTCTCGCTCGTGCCGCTCGTGGTGCTGGCAGTGTGGGTCGGCGTCTACCCGAACACCTTCCTCAACCTCGTGCATCTGCCCGTCCAGCAGATCGTCGATCGCGTCGTGCCGTCGCTGGCCCAGGCGCACGGCGGCGCGCTCGCCCAGCTCGTGCACTTCACCCGGGGGCTGCTCTAGATGAACAACTCGATCCACGTCGTGCTGCCGCTCGCGATCGTCCTTGGGGCAGCCGTCGTCGTGCTGCTGGTCGACGTGCTGGCGACGCGCCGGCGGAGCCTGCCGGCGTGGGTGGCGGCCGCGGGGCTCGTGGTGGCGGGCGCGGTGGCGGTCGGGCAGTGGACGACCTGGAAGGGCGGCTTTGCCGTCTGGCGCCTGTTCTCGGGCGGCCTGGTCATGAACAGCCGCCAGGGCGAGTACGGCTTCAACGGCATGGTGCGGCTCGACCTCTACGGTCTCTACTTCACCATCCTCTTCTGCGCCGTCGGCGTGCTCACCATCATGCTCTCCGACGAGTACCTGGCGCGCCACCGGGTCAGGCCCGGCGAGTTCTACGCGCTGCTGCTGCTGGTCATCGCCGGCATGATCGGCATGGCGATCTCCACCGATCTCATCTCTCTGCTGGTCTCATTCGAGCTCATGTCGCTGCCCAGCTACGTGCTCGCCGGGTTCCTGCGCAGCGACCGGCGCTCGGGCGAGGCGGCGATCAAGTACTTCATCAACGGCGCCTTCGCGTCGGCCGTGCTGGCCTTTGGCCTGGCGCTCGTCTACGGCGTCACGGGGGCGACCTGGTATGGCGCCATCCACCTGCACCTGGCGCTCACCGACCCGCGCAACGCCATGCTGCTGGTCGCCCTTGTGCTGGTGTCGACCGGGTTTGGCTTCAAGGTCGCCGCGGTGCCGTTCCACGGCTGGGCGCCCGACGTCTACCAGGGCGCCCCGACGCCGGTCACCGCCTTCATGTCGGTCGGCGTCAAGGCCGGCGCCTTCGCGGGCTTTCTGCGCCTCGTGGGTTTCGCTCTCATCCCGGCGGCCCAGGGCTGGTCCGACGTGCTGATCGTCCTGGCCGTCCTTACGATGGTGGTCGGCAACGTGCTCGCTCTGCCGCAGCGCAACCTCAAGCGGCTGCTCGCCTATTCGAGCATCGCCCACGCCGGCTACCTGCTGCTGGG